>NZ_KV789376.1:331154-341845 GCF_001807575.1 Arthrobacter sp. HMSC08H08 | reverse complement strand
GAGGTAGGAACTAAACCCAGGACGCTTCAACTCGTTACCATTTCGGGGTCATCCAATCACGTACTCATAATGCCTGGATGCGAGTGGTAGCGGGACGGTTGAAGTCCGATTACCGCTATTCAATCGGTATGGTCTACAACAACTTCGTGTGGCCGGAAGTGACTGAGCAACAGCGCGCTGAGATTGCTCGGCTCGGGCAGGGAGTGCTCGATGCCCGCGCACAGTACTCCGGCGCCACCATCGCACAACTGTATGACCTTAAGAGCGATTTCCTGTACCCCGACCTCAAAGCGGCGCATGAAGCTCTCGACGCTGCCGTGGAACGCGCCTACGGGCTCGAACCGGGCTGTCCCGAGAGTGAGATCGTGGCCCTCTTGTTCAAGCTTTACGAGCAGGCTTCCAATCAAGCATGATTCTGTGTGTAGCCCGAAGGCAACTGGAGGTAGCAAGGTGACTACACCCGACATCGAAGTTGATTACGATTCCGTGGATTTAATCCTGGACGTCATCGGCCGTTGCTTGCATGTGGACCGGAAACTCAACCAGCGTTCAACCGTGCACTGATCGTGCGGCCATTTTGAACTAGCACCCGACCACGCTTATCTGTACCCCGGACTCAAAGCGGTAGGGCGTGCACGCATGAGAAAAATGAGAATCTGTGGGATAGGGGATGACAAATGTCATCGGTGCCGGTGTGGTGAACGCAGGTTACTGTTCTTGATGTGAAGCGCGGTTGCGGACTTTTCGGATGAGTTCTACGTTTGCTTCGAAGTCACTATGACTACGGCCAGGGTAGTGGGGCATGCCCCCGTTACGCAGATCGGTGAGGGATTTCCAGACGGTAGCTTCCAGACGTTGTGTGAGTAGGAAGCGCCAGTTGTCGAGTGACAGACTTGCGACGATCTGATCAGGGGTTGCTTCCAGCCCTGCTTGCTTCAGTCGGTTCTTGGCTTTCCGGACGTTATTCCGGAAGCCACGGATCTGGTATTTCGGGGAGTCCCACCAACATCTGATGCCAGCAGCAGCGCGTAGCCTCACGTCAATGAAATTTCGCAGGAGCACCTCGATATGGCTGATGTCTTCCAAGAAGGCTTTCGAGATCCTGGTGTTCCACACGTACCAGGTGTCGACCGGTTCGATCCGGTAGCGGCTGAGCCTGGCAGGCGAGAACCACTCCTGCAACGTCTCACGACTCACAGCGGGAGCGTGATAAGATGGAAGGCGATAGGCCTCGGGAAGGTCAATGCCGCGAAACATCGGTATACCCCCGAGGTCATTGTTTTTCTCGGAATGTTCGTCGTAAGACATGGGGGTGTCGTGGGCTGGTGCCACAGCACCTCCTATCGAGTTTAGCTATCCATATTCGGCGTTATTTCTAAAGCGGCAGAGGAACTAGTTTCAGCCGGCTATGAACTTTCATCAAGCATACTGAAAATCTAAGGCAGGATGAGTTCTTGAAGTGTCCCGAGTTTTGTTCCTAGGCTTGTGCCTTAGTTTCCATTGACGATTTCAGCTGCCAAGTCTTTCGGCATCCGTTCAAAATGCGTCTATCGCGTCGAGCTGCCTGTGTCCACAGCCTGGCGGTGTGCCATGAAACACCCAGTTTCGGCGCCACAATCTTGCACGCATTTTGCATAGAAAGGTTCTCTGCCAAGATGCGATCCTCAACAAGGCGGACCACGCGATCCTAGGCATCTTGATCAAATTTCTTTGGCATATTCCAGACTTTCCCATCTACTCAAACCGAACAAGACCTGGGACACTTCAGGTTCATGTGTGACCCCGCAATGTTCGCGTCTGGCTGCTCGCCTACAGGTGTTCAGCGTTTTCCTCGCGTGGTTTTCAGCTCCGAAAATCGTGGGGCGTCTTCGCCTTGGGAACGCTCCCAACATGCGGCAAACCACTCCGGCGCTGGTAGCGGCGCGAGGGGAACTCCCAGCCCAGGTTCGTACTTGCTACCGGCAGCGTTGAGGCGCATCGCAAAGGGCTCTACTTTCCAGCTCTCCAACGGTAGATGCGGTGGAACGGCTTCAACCCAACTACCTTGGAGGAAGAAACTGCGTCTGGAACGTGACCGTTTCGCTTCAACAACGACATCCAGCGCGAGCAATTCCTTGCCCGCCGCGGTGATTTCCGCCTTTTGCCAGCTATTCCAGCGGCGCACATTCGCATCCGTCGGATCCGGCCACGCCAAAAGTTGCAGATAGTAGCGTGCAGCGTCCTCACTCACACCCAGCGTGGTGCTGGCTTTAGCCACGAGCTGCGGGACCACAGCGAGTGGATCATGCGGATCGCCGCCATCGTATTTTCCACGCAGCCACTGTGCATAGGTGGAAAGCCTGCCGGAAAGCGTCAGGTTGAGAGCTGTCAGTGTCCCCATATCTCCATAGTTTTCAGTACACCAGCGGCGTGCTAAGTGAAGGTCTGGGTCTTCCGGATCATCGATGCCCGTGAGGTCTACGCGCAGACGGTCACGGAGCGTACAGTCGGTCGCTTCGACTCGGAACCGGCTGGACTGCAGAGCGTCATCGATGGTGAATCCCATGGTCCGCTGCAAGTCGGCATCATCAAAAATGCTGCCAGCCTTGACATCGTCCAGGCCGCTAGGGGAGTGGATCAACTCCTCAACGTAGCCAGCAAGGGCGGCGCGCCGGGCATCGGATAGGTCCAGCTCGTGGGCCAGCCAGAGCACTGCTGCGACTTCGGTTGTCCAGTCTTCTTCACTATGTTCACCTGCCAGGACAGACTCCACCGTCTTGCTCGGTAGGTGTTTTGGTATGCGATCAAGACACTCAGGGGGCGCTGCACCCAGGGCAGTTCTTGTTCCAGGCCAACGAGCAGCCATGGCGTGAACATCAAGACCTTGATCCAACAGTTCCGCGGGATCCTCGGGGACACCGGCGGCGAGCACACTCAGGAAGTCCCCCTGGAACTCGTTGAGCCTCGCCCGAGCTTCTGTAACCTCATTCACCTTCAGACCCATTGTTGTGCGCAGCTCTTTGGGCACGAAATTGACAAAGTCCGCGTTGAAATTGGGGAAGCCCACCATCACCAAATGTGCGTTAGCCACGGGCATTCCAGTAGCTTCGGCGAACGCGATTCCTGGCTCAGGTGACCACGGTGCAGGCCCGTTTTCTGTGACACGCTCGAGTAAAGCATCAAAGATCGGCTCCAGATCCGTACGGCCAGGCGAAAACTCACGCCGGTTCACCTCAGGGCAGGTGTTCCCATCGATCACGACGGGCCCGTCGCTGGCTTTGCGCAGAAGCTGCAGGGGCCTTCTAGAGTAGTCGCTGATGAGTACGGATGAGGGATAGCTGAAGGTGTAGTCCACCGCCACGTCTTCGGGCGGTTCAATCTCGTCCACGACCAGGTCAGTAGCATCCACTACACCGGCTGTACGCATCACGAGCCACAGTTCCTTCAAGCCTTGAATCTCCTCGGCAGTGCGGTCTGGGAGCGCTGCTAGAGCAAGAAGACCGTCCGTGGCGCCGAGCAGCTCAGACCAGACGTGGGTGCCGCTAGCGCCAAAATCAAGCGATTCATTGGCGCTTGTCTCGGTGGTGTTCGTTTTGGACAGTGGGTATTGGTGAAGGCCCAGCTTAGCTGTATCGTCCCAAATTTCTTTGACCTTGATCCGGAACCAGTAGCGGCTCAGAAGCGAGGTAAGCGGTGCGTGATGTTGCTCAAACGTGGGTGCGTCCGGCAGGGTGTCAAGTGGACCCGCAACGTCTGGTTGTGGCCAGGACTCCAGCACGTTACGAGCATGCTGGATAACCGCCGAGCACAAGGCTGGGGAGTTCACGCCAAGCTTGTTGGAGACTTCTGCATACAGCCTTCTCCGCTGCTTAGAATCTCCAGCTGCAGCTATGTTCGCTGCGATGTACTCAAGAGCTGGACGCACGTGGTCTGCGGTGATCGTGCGCAACCGCGAACTGAGCTGAGGGTCCCGTGGCCGGGTATGGTGCCACCACAGAGCGGTGTTGAAATCTACTCCGTAATAACGCGTGGTTGCTCCGTCCTCAGGGTGGAGGAGCGAGTAGCCCCAATCTGTGCGAAGCAGAATGCGCGGTTGCCCATCAGGCAAGCGGACGACACCCGATGCTCGCTGTGCATCTTCGCCTGTAATCGGGTACTCAGTGCCATCCGTGTCAACGATGAGCGCGAAATCCGGGGAATTAGGGCTGTAGAACACTGCGTGCCGGTGATACCCCTGCGCAGTGGAGAAAGGGGAATCGGTGGTCGCCTCGGTGACAGGTCGCAACTGTGAATGGAACGGTTGAAAAATAAGGTCGGGGTGGCGTTTACATTGCTCTTGAATCCATTCCGGCATGGATTGAGGGCCTTCGGCACCGGTTTCCGGATCGATTTCAACGAGTGTCCGATCGTGCTGGAGAATCCAGATGCGGTCTTCTTCTACGAAGAACTGCGCGTTTCGGTTATTCCAGGTGTGGTGATCAGGGCGAATAACTGTCTTTGAGTCGATAAGACGACCGCCCGGAACGGGCACAGACCCGCCGGGAAGATGTCCAGAGCCTGAATGCTGCTTAACCGGGAGGCGCGCGCCGGAAGCAGGCCAGTTGATGTGTTCTTCGCCGGTTTCTCGGTCCAAGGTCAACAGTGCAAACTGTCCATCAACCTCGGTGGCCCCGATGATAGGTTCATCAGTCCCGTGAGGGATATCCCGAGTGGTGCGGCCAGACACGTATGTCGCCTGGTTGTTGTTATAGACCACCACGCCCGGCCAACAGTCCTGAGCGCGGTTTGTATTGGAAAAATCGTGTGACTCTACAGAGCCGTAGGCTTTCTCAAACTCATGCCACCCCAACTCCTCGAGCAGTCCCCGGCGCAGTGTTTCCGCCAGTACCTCGGCAGGATCCTTGTGGTAGGTCCGTACACGGTCCAGTAAGTTCTGCACTTGTTCATCGTCAACTGCTTCGAAGCCACGGACATACCGGGTTGCACCAACCAGCCGATCTACGGTTGGTGCGCTGGCTTCAAGAAGCTCGACCTTCGCGGTGAGGAGTTCAATCACCAGCGGACGGAGGTATGGGTCCGCGGCAACAGCAGACATGACGTCGGGGTCCGTGAGATTCTTGTCGATGCCGTTGATGATGTACTGCCGGTACTGTTCATCAGCAATCAGGTGTGGAAGCGGAGCCCGGTTTTCACTGTATGCCCAGTTCGCCACATTGATGAATGGCTTGAGGGGCCCACTATGCACGGTCAACCTCACGCCGTGGGCCGCAAGTTGCTCACATGCTTCAGGGGGTATTTGACTGAGCGTTCCCCGCTCCACCCCCATGGAGGTGCATCCAGCTTGTGGAAGAAGTTCCGCAAGCAATGGCGCCAGTTTCGCATTCGCTTGTGTGCGGCCGCTTTTGTGCTGTGAAGCGAACGTCAAAATGAGGGGAACGAACTCGGGGTGGGTGCCCTGCTTGACTAATTCGAGTGAGCCAGTTGCCTGAAGCAGGTCAATCCAGGCATCAGGTTCTGCATTTCTCGGTTGCAGTGTTAACAGATGCTCGCGTAGTTCCGCATCGTGCTGTGCTGCCCTGCGTATAGCGGGATAGTAGTTCTTCCAAAAACTGGGGGCAGCGTACTCGACCGAACTGGTGCGTAGCAGCTCGCGGATAAGGCGGGCTTCTTCCTCAGCAGGGTCCAGTCCGGCGGCCTTTGCCAGCTTGGCTACATCTTTCTTCAAGCTGGCGTGGGGAGACAAGCCGCTGTGGGCACATTCGATGCATAGGGTTCGGAATCTCTCCAAGGCTTCAGCCGGCTCAAGCCTCCGGGACAAACTGCTCGCCTCAGCGGTGAGTTCTTTATGGTTGATTGCCCCGGCGTAAGCGAATTCTAGGAAGACGTCACGGTGCCGTGTTTCGTCGATAGGCACTGCATAGCGGCGCTCAATCTCGCGTGCACGAGTGAACATGTGCGCAGCATATGGGATATTTCCTGCGCGGAGGTAGGCGCGTGCTGCCTCTTCTAGGAATGTTGGCAGGAAGTGTGGCGCGCTCTCCTCCAACGTGGTGGCCAGTGCGAGAATATTTGCTTTGGTGGTCCCTGGTTTCGACTTGGCGAGGCGGGTTGCTCGTTTCAGGTCCGCAACAAGGTTCAGTGCGTGCCGAGCATTCTTCGGGTCGGTGAGGACAGGCCATGCTGGGAACCCGGTTCCACGGCGCTGAATGTGGCCTACGCGAGTGCTGCCCTTGAATTCGATGCCAGACACCGCAAGAGCGAGGGTCTCTGCTTCCAACAGTGGTTCCGGAATGAGTTTGACGATGTTGCGGCCAGGCAACGTAGCATGGGCGAAAGTTGCCGCGCGGAGCGGGAACGATGCATCGTTAGGCTGCAGCGTGATGCCGCCGTGTTCGGTGATAGTGCGGTCATCAGTCATTTTCTTTCACCGTCCCACCATCGTGAATGCGTGTGGCCATGCGGACACCTTCGCTGTATGCCACGGGTCCAAGCTCCCTCACCGGAATGGTCTTGCCATTAACCAGCCAGGAGAGCTCACCCGTCCACGACTCTTCTGTGCGGTTGTTCGCGGCCCCAATCCGATACTGGGCCAGCACCAGGCGCCCGTCCTCGTGGATGTGGGTCACCGCGAAGTCACCTTGAATGCTGTAGCCAGCTGCGTGGGCGCGGGCGACGGCAAAGAGGCCCTGATCGAACCGCGCGCCTGCCCACGTGTCTAACGCAGTCACAGACTCATCCGGAAGCGGGTCCGGCAGTTCATATGCCGCGCGATGCAACTGATCGAAGCGCTGCTGGATGCCTAGACCCGCAGCTAGCTTTTGAAGACTAGCCAGATCCTCAATCAACGTGGGGTGGGGGATGAGGATCTCCTCGGACACGAGAGTGCGCGTCTGCCCGTCTCGGTTGAGGATGCGCAAACTGATCTGATCATTAGCGGCGTTGACGTCCTGCAAGAACCCTGCCGTCCCCGCATTAGACGTTCCGCCTTCGTCAACAGGCTGAATGAACAGGCCGCGTAGCCAGGACTGCCATGTCTCATCCGGCCAGACCGCTGCAAGAACGGTGGAGGGAACCGGCGACGAGCGCACTAGCCACTTCTGCACTGTCGCCCCGCACTCAGCATCGTGGTCCTGCAACCAGGTGCGCAGGTCCTGGAGATCAAGAAAGATCTCAGTTTTCTTCACTGCGGCCGGCACAGATTTCAAAACCTTACCTTTGGAATTGCGGGCCAGAATCACGCCATCTGCAATGGTCAGCGCGTATCCGTTGGGTGTATCAATCCAGGTGAGATCTGGCGGTACGGTCATGCGTCACAATGTACCTGACTCACAGCCTTGAGGGGCGGGTGGACTGCTCTAGCGTAGCGTGCTTATCCAGCTGTTACGTCTAGCAGGGGGAAGTGAGCTGGGATAAAGTTCAGGCATGCCTATTACTGCATTCGCGACGGTCAAAGACGAGGTCCAAGGACCGTATTCGCAACAGCGTAGTTTCGATACCCCGGAGATGGAACAGCAGCGGCGTGGCTTCACCGGATACGTGTGGGAGCGCGGCGGTCAGGAGATGACACCGAGCATGTTCGGGCTCATCCGTCACATCGCGGATACGAGGCGCCAGTATGTGTTCGAGCGTGAGGACCTGCGCGGCTTGGAGGACTGGGCGGAGCGAACTAATGCGGTGTTCTTGATGCCTGACGGCGCGGTAGTGAACGTCCATGGCGAGGACATCATCGCAGGAGGCTCCGTGCCGTATCATCCTGCGGCTTGGGAACGGGCACAGCGTGTGCGGGCAGGAATCACACGGGATACCGGTGTGGAGTTGCCTGAGCATTATCCTCCGGTGCGTAGCGAGTTTGAGGTTGTGGTGCGCGGAGAGCGCGAGATTGCTCAACGGTTCATTTCGCTCATTGCGGCTACTGAGCTGGCGGGCCACTTCTTTACTGAGGATGGGGCGCCGTTGGAAGCGATTCGTGGCGTGCTACCTGGGGCGTTTGAGACGCTGACACCAATGGAAGCGCGGTTTGTTGAGTTGCTCGAATCCGGAGCGACGGCCCAAACCGAGACGCCTGCCGGTGCGGAGGCACGGAACTTGGCGGCGCAGCTGGAGTGGCAGGTCGAAGCGGCGCAGATGCTCGCGCATGTGGTAGGCCTCTGGGAGCTTCCGGAGGGTGAACTTCAGGTTAGCCCGGGGCCGCTAGTCACATGGGTTGCAGACAACGGTGAGGCCGCTGTCTATGAGAATGTGACCTCGCTGGCCGCGTTGACCGAAATGTGCGAGAAGTACGAGTTTGTTCGTTCGATGCGGTGGATCGCCGACGATGAACGGGCACATCCTGAACGGCAGGCTACTATCGACGTCCCGACCGCCGGCACATTGCTCGAATGGCACCGTGCGCTGTCTTGGCTGTTCAACCCGGAAACAGACTGGGACGAAGTAGACCTATCGACCTAACGGTCGAAACAGGCCGAGCGGAGCTGGCTTTTATTCCTGGACGAGCAAAAAGCAGGTTTGATGCATGCATCACATAGAAATTTATGTGAGTGATATAGCCAGGAGTAGAGAATTCTACTCCTGGCTACTAGAGGCACTGGGATTTTTCATATACCAAGAATGGGAAGAAGGCTTCTCATACAAGAAAGACGGACTGTATCTTGTTTTCGTTCAAGCCCAAAAGAAATATGTGGCGCACGGATACAACAGATGCAATATAGGCTTGAATCATCTAGCTTTTTCTTGCGCCGCCACTGAAGAGATTGACCTGCTGAGAGAAAAACTTTTATCCAAAGGGGTCACTTTGTTGTATGACGACAGGTACCCCCATGCAGGTGGAGGCGAAAGCTATGCAGTCTATTTTGAGGATCCCGATCGAATCAAATTAGAAGTAGCCCTGGCCGATTAAAGCAGGGAAGTAAGATCCTCTCTGAGCCGTGCTCCTGCAAGCCGATGTGACTGACTAGTTCGCCGGTCAGCGTGTTCAGCAAACCGACAGCACACCGTTGGAGCGTCTGCGCAAGTATTAGGGGATCTCTACGCTCGGGTAACCCCTGCGCTGGGTTATCGCTGGTAGGGGAGCTCGCCACTGTTCGGCACCGGTTCAGGGTGCTCGATCACGTACTGCACTGAGGCCGCCTCGATAGCCTTGAGCGCAGCCTCGTCAAGGAGCCCCCGCCTCAACGACGCGATGGGCACAGCATGGGTTCCGACGATGTCCAGCCAGGTATCGCACATAGCCCGGTAGTCGTCGTCCCAGTTCCCGCCGCCGTTATTGAACAGCTCGCCGCCGATCCTGCCCGCGATGCGCACCACCTCACCCTGCACGGTCTCCGCTGGCCCACCCATGGGCACCAGGTAATCCCACAGCCACGAGAACTGTTTCCGCACCGGAAGGTCAGGGACCTCGATGCGGCTAGTTCCATCGTGCGGTTCGATCAGTTGCACTGGCGGCACTCCGGAGAGCCGATACAGTTCCTCCATAGCGGCGTCGACGGCTCGGGTCCCGTCGGTGGTTTCCTTCCTCAATCGCGCGGTCTGGGCATGTTCCTTACCGAGCTTCGCAACAAAGCGGCGACCATCGTCGGTCAGGTGCGCGCCGGCGTCGAGCAGGAAGGACAAAGTCTCCACGATGTAAGGTAGCTTGTAGCCTCCGTAGGAGTGAGCCACGGCTTTGTCAGCTGCGGTGTAGTCGTGTGGCCATTCGAGAGCATGGATGTTGGCGCCGTGCTCGAGGAGCAAACGCACGGCTTCGACGCGGTACGAGTTCGCCGCGATCATGAGCGGTAGGTACCTGCTTTCAGGATTGGGGTTGGCGCCAAGCTCCAGCAACAGCTGCATACGTGGGATGTCCCAGTCGCTCGCGGCGGCAGCCAGCGGCGTGTAGCCGAAGCGGTCCTGAATATCGATGTCAAGACCCTGCTCGAGCAGCCACCGCACCAACTCCGGTGGGGAATCAACCAACGCGAGCGCTGTTCGCTTGTAATACCCGGTGGTCGCTTCCAGCAGGCACGTATCGTAGACAGCCTTCATCGCATCGAGGTCGCCGCTTTCGAGGATCTCAGCAAAGTTCGAAGGCAGAGTTTTACGCTTGCGAGCCATACGTTGATGCTAGCAAGCAGAAGGCTGGGTAGGGGCGGGGCGGAGAGAGCTTGGTTCCTGCGGCGAAACAGCGCGTTCGCCCAGTTGTTGATCCGCTATTAGGACGCGACATCCTTGGCACGCCGGTGGCCTATGACGCTACCCCAGATCAGGATGACGACTTGCAGCGCCAAGGCGACGGTGGGAATGGAGTAGTGGATCGCCGCTTTGTGCGCTACATCCCAGACCTCATCCGATGCGAAGGTCGCTTTGGTCCGGATGCCGATTAATTGATTGCGCTCTAAACTGCCCTCGTTCGCCGCCTTGGCCATCCAGACCGCTAACAAAGAGATCAGCGACGCATCAATGAGAAAGAAGACGAAAAGAATCAATGGTCCAGCGACTACGAAGGGGAACCTGTGTCACACCTGCCCGGTCGACGTGAATGGCCATTTCGATGATCGAATCGAGCCGGCGCTGGATCTGCTCAGTGAGCGCGGGGTAAGGCATCACAGTGGTGGCCATGTGGTTATCCACCAGCGTGTATTGCGATCAACGGTACCGAATGCCTCGTTACTTGAGGCCATCCATCAGCGTCTCAATCCTGACGAGGTATGTTCTGTCGATTCCTCCAATATATTCTT
>NZ_KV789376.1:330763-331134 GCF_001807575.1 Arthrobacter sp. HMSC08H08 | reverse complement strand
TCCTCCAATATATTCTTCAACCCAGGTAAAGAACTCTCGCGCAGCCCCCCAATACAGCCTTGAGGAAAGAATCAGGCTCCACCGGGTACCTCTGTCCGCGTAGCTCAAAAACAGCTATCGTTCCTCTCTTCGCGAGGGAGAAGGTAGCTGTTTCCTCGCTAAACTCCCCTTGCCCCCTACCAGTGGATACATAGCTCTCAAGAGCATTAAGTAGTTCCTGCCAAAAAATGGCGACGTTTGTCCACGCATCCATCGGCATGATCTGAACCCCGTTAAGCATGAAAGAAGCCCAGCCTTCACCAGGGAAACACTTATCGTTTTGCCAATGCCACCAACGAGCCGCCTCGCCTGGATTAGCGGAAATAGATACC
>NZ_KV789376.1:288814-330743 GCF_001807575.1 Arthrobacter sp. HMSC08H08 | reverse complement strand
CTCGCCTGGATTAGCGGAAATAGATACCAGATGCTCGTCATGTTGCTGAGCGAAAAACTCAGGAAACATAACCCCTGTCCCTTTGAGGACAAAAGTTTCTATCTCGACTTTCGTCTCATTCATCCAGTCGTTCATACGCTCCCAATCTATCGTGGATAAAATGGCGAGCCGGCAATCGACTCAGCTAAAATCCGCACACACGAATAGACCGCCGCCGTATGCATCGCGGAGCGTTCAGTCCCCAACCTACCCGAACTGGTGTGCTCGAACAATAAACTATAAGAAGAACCAAGCACGTGGTCATCACTTTTGCGGGCGGTGGTGCCACGTAACCAATTGATTAAACCCGTGGTGGCCTTCTTTCAATAATAGTTATGGGTGCCTCCACAATGGAGACACCCATAACTTTAGCGGGAATAGCAGGCTCTCACCTGCTGTTATACGGTGGTGCAGCCTGTATCTTATTTCATGGTGAAAACAACGAACTGATCATGATTTCCTGTTTTGATCACGTGGTTGAACATTGGTTTTACTTTTCCAGGTTGCCAGATGTCCAATAAGAGCCCCCGCACACAAAACGGCTCCGATCTTTCCGGTATCAACCCAAAAACTAAGAATTAGCAATGTTAATCCGAGGATTCCCATTACGAAAATAATTATTCGTGCCTCTTTTTGCTTTCGCACTCTATCCTTACTCGAAGCAAGCACTATAAACATTCCCTAGGTTAAAGAGTTCGATCAAAGTCTGTTGAGCTTCTGGTCCAGCCTTTTTTGCAGCCCGCTTAACGGCCCGCGAAACTGCCGTCTTAAATGGTACTTTTGCTCTCCGCTGTGCATCGTAAACACGCTTGAAAGTCTTTGCAAACTTAGTTGCACCACCAGCAGCTTTCAGAGCCGTACGGACTTTCGTAATCTTAAAGATTGGAAGGTTTGTCACGATGGCAAGGCCGATAGCACTAACACAGCCGACTACTCCAAAAGTGGTAATCGCACCTGACTCTGAGTGAAATCCATCTCCCAGTCGCGCTTTGAGCCAAGATTGCGCTACAGCATCTCCGGCTTGAAGGACACTCTCAGGAATCTCTTCAATCGCTTTAAAAGCAGCTAATAGCTGATCCTCCGATAATACAGGGGCTGGTGTGGTGCGTTGTGTGCCGTGAGAAATTTGTTGAGACGATGGTGTGTACTCGCTAAGTGGCGTGGCATTAGCTACTCCGCCAAATGCTAATGACAACGCAATTGTGCAGGTACTAGCAGTCGTCAGCTTCACAAATTTTCGAAGATTCATGGTCTTCATTCCTTTCGTCGTGCTGTCTTGATTGACGGCGGGTAGTGCAGCTTGGGAATCTGGGCTACGGCCTCCTCTTGGAGACAAGAAAAATGTTAAGTTAGATAACCCTTACCGTCAATAATGTTCATAAAAAATTCTCAACACCAATAGACCGCGTGACTCGTACACCGGCCGGCTCGTATCCGCGCCGCCGCCTCGGTTTGTTCCATCTTTAGCCTTAGCACTTCGTTGTGCGAGGTAACAAACTCGTGCCCGGCAAACCCGCAACTGAACGCCACATTGACGAGATTGAAGACAGCGAGCACGTCCTCCCAGACTGGCGTCCAGCCCACGACCGCAAACCTTTGGAAGATCTACGCAACACACAGTAGCCACTGGCTTGGCTTGCCATTACTCGAACGGGCGACCAATGGGGGCGGTTCAGTTTTCCTGTTTCACGACTTCCTTGGCCCGCCGGTGGCCCACTACGGCGCCCCACACCAAGATGATGACTTGCAACGCGCACGCGGCGATCGCGACGACGCAGTGCAGAAAGGTGAGCGAACTACCACCAGGCCTGATCAGCAGAGACACCAAGGAGAGTAGCGCCCCCGCATTCCCGATGCGTACCACCGCGTTCATGTGCGGAAGGGACGCCTTATGCGCTTCGGCCCACGCCTCATCCGACGCAAGCGTAGCCCTGGTCCGGATGCCGATCATCGGATTGCGTTCTAAACTGCCCTTGCCGATCGACTTGACCACCCACATCGCCATCAACGAGACCAGCAGGGCATCGAACAAGAAGACGCCGTAAAGAACAACCAAGGGATGAGCCTCCTCCGCCGTTGCTAGGCTCCCGGCTTCACCCCAGCATATGGGTTACGCGGTTCGTTTTGCGACCTGAACCACTTTCCAGCCGTCAGGTAATTCCCACACATAAAACGTGGCGTATTGGGTTGGAGCCTCAAACTGCTGAGCCACTCCCGTCGTGTGGCGCACCAATAACTGCCCACTCGGCAACTCAAGCAACACCACATAAATCAGTAGCGATCCTTCATACGAGTGGTCCCACACCTTCACCGGTTGAACCGCAATAGGCCGACGGTCCGCTCGTGCCGCCCTGTACGCGTCCACAAACTCCTGCCGGCTACCCGGATCAGACGGTTTCCTCATGAAGAACATCACCGCCAGAACCAGTGCCACAGCAACAGCCGTAAGCAAAGGCAGAAGCGCAAAGAACTTTTGCGACGCGGGCATAGAACTATCGGTGAAGGTCCTCGTGAGGTCTTCCCTCGTCAGGAATGCCACGAGGGCGATGACACCCAGCACTACGGCCCGGAACGCATCTTTGTAAACCAGAAAGCCGTTAGGTTCTTGCACCGCCCGGAAGGCATCTTCGTGGGGAAGAACCGCGGGGTCCTCACCCAGGGGAACGATGCGCAAGAAAGCCTTAGGGTCAGAGCGCTTATTAGCCTGTACGAGCGATAACGATGTGAGAGACACCTGGGAACTCCTCTGTAGCTGTGCCGGGTTGTATGGCTGTGCCGGGCAGGTCTGGAAACCTGCCAGGCACGCGAACACGACGCAGTTAGGCGCCAAAGACTGCGCGCAACGCTAGCACGCCGACCGCACCGAGGACGGCGGCGACCGGAACCGTGATAACCCACGCGAGCGCGATCGGCTTCATGAGCTTCCAGTTGGCGGCCTTGTTGACAATACCGACGCCCAACACAGCGCCAATCAAGATGTGGGTCGACGAAACCGGCAGACCCATAACCGACGCCAACATCACGATGCCCGCCGCGGAAAGCTCTGCAGCGAAACCAGAAGCCGGGTGCATCTCCGTCAACCCAGAGCCGACAGTCTTGATCACAAACCGGCCGATGAACCACAGGCCAACAATCAGCGCGACGCCGGCGGTCAGCATCACGGCAGGCGGAACCCCGGCCTCGTCGTTGATCTGACCGGTTTTGAGAACATCGAGGATCGCCGCGAACGGACCAATCGCGTTAGCGATGTCGTTAGAACCATGGCTGAACGCAAACGCGGACGCCGTGAAAACCTGCATCCAGCTGAACAACACGAACGTCGAACGCGAAAGATCACGCTTCTTCAGTGACCGCGCGAAAATGAAAACCGCCATCCACACGGTCGCCGCGATCATGCCCAGAATCAAGAAGTTACCGACCGAGCTGAGCTCAAAATTGAGGTTCCTCAACCCCTTGAACAGCATCATCGAGCCGATTACCACAGCACCGAACGCCGCGAGCAACGGAACCCACGTCTCCAAAGCCCGATGCGCCTGAACCTCCCGAGCACGCGCCTCCACACTATGCAGGTCCCGGTAGTACTCGGATTCGAGCTCCTCCGGATCCAAATCCTCACGCTGATACACCGACGCGTCACGCGCCATTGCGTTCGTGTAAGAAATCTTCTGCAGCTCATCGAGCCGCTCAAAAGCCTTCTTGTGGCGGGTGCGCAGTTCAGCGCGTTCACGCTTGAGCTCACGCAGCTTCACATCCATCTGTTCGTTATAGACCAGAATGTGCTTCTTGATCTGTCCGAACAGAACCCACGCAACAATGCCACCCAGCAGCGGAGACAGCACCCACGAGAGCACGATCTTTCCGATCTCGCTCCACTGCACCATTTCGAAGCCACCGGTGCCGGTCGCGAAACCCAACGCGAGCGCCGCGCCAACAATACCGCCAACAATCGAGTGCGTCGTCGAAACCGGCCAACCCATGCGGGTAGCAACCAAAAGCCAGATCGCCGCGCCGAACAGCGCCGACATCATGATGAACACAAAGTCCATCGGCGCAAGATCGATCGCGTTGAGGTCTACGATGCCCGAACGCACCGTCTCCGTAACCTCGCCGCCAGCGAGCACCGCGCCACTGACCTCGAAGATTGCAGCGATGATGAGCGCCTGTTTCATCGTCAGCGTTCCCGCGCCAACACTGGTACCGAACGAGTTCGCGACGTCGTTACCGCCGATGTTGAACGCCATGAACAATCCGAAAAGGATCGTCAGAACGAGGACGGCCTTGTTCGCGCCCGGATCAACATAGGTGAAGGACCAGCTCATAAACACCGCGAGCGTGACGGCCATGAGAGTTCCGAAAGACAGATGCCACCACCGGTCTGGGCCTAAGAAACCGTGTTTGCCTGGAAGCGCTGAAGAATCTTGTCGAGGTTTGAGTGACTGCGCCATAGAAAGCCTTTCCCCAGAGCTGGGATGCTCTAGTGGCAATATCGTGGCGCAGACGGTTGAAATACAGGGCAGGAATACGTGAACACCGCGTGACAAGCTGGTGCGGACTAGATCCAACCGTTCGCTTTAGCGAGGTGGGCGGCCTCAAACCTGTTAGCTGCACCCGTTTTCGCCATAATGTTGGAAATGTGGTTACGCACCGTGCCAGGGGATAGGTGCAAGGCTTTCGCGATCGCGGGTGCGCTCTTGCCTTGGAACAGTTGCTGACACACCTCAGATTCCCGCTCGCTCAAGGGATTATCGGGTACCAGTAAGCTGTCACGTGCCAGGGTTGGGTCTATCACGCGCAACCCGGAATGCACTCGCCGGATCGCGTCCGCCAACTCATCAGGTGGTGTATCTTTGACGATGAAGCCGTCCACACCCACCTTCATCGCCCGTTTCACATACCCGGCTTTACCGAACGTCGTCACAATCAGGCAGCGGCACGGATGCCCAGCCAACTTCTCGGCAACATCGAGGCCGTTGAGGCCAGGCATCTCAATATCCAGTAGCGCCACATCAATGGGTTGTTGCTGCACGAGGTCTATAGCCTCGGTCCCTGTAGCGCATTCCGCGACAACCTCGATGTCCGTCTCCGAACCCAGCAACGCAACCAACGCGCCGCGTACCAGCGACTGGTCCTCAGCGATCAACAAACGAATCCTGTTCACTCGCTCGCCTCCCGCACCACAGCGCCGTCACGCATCAGTTCGCTATCGCCGCTCATCGTGATCAGAACCCTACTCAGCCCGTGCTCACGGCGCACGATGAGGCGCCCACCAGCGGCCTCAACCCGCTCACGCAGCCCAGCCAGCCCGCCCTCGCGGTTCTGCACGGTATCGGTGCTGAACCCGCTGCCGTCGTCAGTCACCCGCAGCTTATCTGCGCTCACGCTCACCCAGCAGGTGTTCGCCCCAGAATGGCGGACCACATTCGTGGTCAACTCCCGCAACCCCCAAGAGAACACGTTCTCGTGAGCACCCACCGGGGTGAGGCGTTCAGGAAGATGCGCGGTGATGCCTTTCGTTTCTAACGCTCGGCGCGCGGCTTGTAGCTCACCAGCGAAGGTTGGGGTGCGCATGCGCGTGACCGTTGCGCGAACCTCGGCAAGCGCCTAGCCGGGAGAGCTCGCTGATCTCTTTGAGCTCCCTTTCGGCCTGCTCAGCGTTGGTGTGTAGAGCCCGGCGGGCCACCTCGGATTTCAGGTTGATCACCGTGAGCGAGTGCCCTAGAAGGTCGTGAACATCGCTCGCGATGTCCTCCCTCTGCTGCGCAAGGTCAAGCTCGTGTTGCAACTGGTAGCGGGACTCGTCGTACTGAGAAAAAGCACCCACCCCAACCAGTAACAGGGGCATGAAGAACAGCAGGAAACATGCCCAGCCCAGATCTTGCGGCGATAGCCGCCATACCGCGAAAGCGCCGGCAGCACCCGTAGCTACCACGATGGGGAGGGACTTCTTCCACGGGACAGCGAAACCCAGTACCGCCGCCAGATACGGTGCGTAGGTCACCACTCCCGTTTTGATGACAGGCACGCTCACCAGCGCAATGACGAACAGGATGCCCCACCTCAACAATGCGCGAGGAAACTGGCCCCACCCGCTTGGGAACGTGTCCATTGAGCCGAACGCATAGAAGTAAAGCAACCCAAACACGGTCACACAGACCGTCATCCACGCCTTGTCGACGGCACTGAACTCGCCGCTCACATATACCTGAACCAAGACGGAGGCGAGGAAAACAAGCCATATTGAGGCGAAGATCGCGTTGTTGAACTGGAAGTCTTTGAATAGGCGCATCAGCTTCGGTTCTTGTCGCGCTGGCGCATGATCAGGCAGAAGCCCACGAAGATCACCGTCCATACCGAGATGCTAACCCAGGCATGCCACATCGGCTCGAACATCAAATCGAACATCACCCCGGAATCAGCAATCTGAGCGCCTTCCGCCAAAGGCCAGCGCACCAGCATCATCGCGCCATACAGCGGGGTGAACCGGCCTATGTCCAGCAGCGATCCGGTTAGGGGCATGAACACATTGGACGCGAAAGCAAGGATCACGATCGAGCCGGTAGCGATCGCTACCGTGTTCTCTTTAGGGACCACGAGCGTCCATGCCAAGCCATAGAAACCGAACGGGATTGAACACAGAACGCACGCGATGAACGTCAATACCCACTGCTCGGGTTGCATCTTCGCTCGAACGAGCGCCCCGACAATGAATACCGCGGCGATCGGCAACACCGCACGCACTGCGATGCTCACAGTGTTGGCGAAAGCCAACTGCCACGGACGCAGAGGAGTCAGAGCGAGCTGCCGGCCCCACCCGCTACGGCTATCCGTCACAGATGAACCGGCCGCGCCAACCGCACCGACCACGCCAGCATAGAACGCCATACCCAGCATCACGTACGCGGCGACGTTACCGCCGTTCATCTCGTGATCACTGTAGCTCTGCAACGCGCCGAAGATCAGGTATAGGAAAATCGGTAGCCCGACGCTGAAGAAGATCGTGGTCATGTCCCGGCGCAGACGCAACAGCTCATGCCCGGTGAACCTCAACGTAGTGCTCAACATGTGCTTAGTCCTCCTCGTTGTTCTGGGTCTGGCCGCTGTTCTGCGTCAGGGCGAGGAATGTGTCCTCGAGGCCGTGGCTTGTCACTTCAAGGTCACAAGCGTCAGTTTCGGTCAGTAAGTACCGGGCAAGCGCATCGGAATCCTGGGTTGTGATGTGCACACGGTTGCCGTGAGCCTCAACGCTTTCCGCGCCTGGCAACCCCGATAACTCCGGGACCCCGCCTGGGAACGTGGCGCTCACCGTGCGGTTGGAGCTCATGTTTCGCAGCTCATCGGTGGTGCCGTCCGCGATGACCTCGCCCTTGTTGATCAGCACGATGCGTTGGGCAAACTGGTCTGCTTCCTCCAGGTAGTGGGTCGCGAAGATGATGGTGCGGCCCTGCTCAGCCTGATGCTTCATGGACTCCCAGAATCGATGGCGAGCGCCGGCATCCATGCCGGCGGTCGGCTCGTCAAGAATGAGGACGTCCGGGTTGCCGAGAATCGCCAACGCGAAACGGATCCGCTGCTGCTCACCGCCGGAACACTTGCCGACGCGGCGTTTATAGATCGGTTCCAGATGCGCCTGCTCGATAACCTCATCCAGAGGCAGATGGCGCGGGAAGGTCGAAGCGATCATCTTCAACGTGTCCTTGACCGTGAGATCGCTGAGCAGGCCACCGGTTTGCATGAGGGCGCTGATCTTTTGCTGATACACCGCTTTTTGAGGGGCCTGACCCGTGACCTTGATAGACCCGGACGATGGGGTGGTGAGCCCCAGAATCAGGTCCACCAGCGTGGTCTTGCCGGCCCCATTAGTGCCCAGCAGGGCAATGATCTCACCGGGCTGGACCGTGAGGCTAACGTCCTTCAAAGCGTGCACGGGATTGCCTGAACGCGCGTTGAAGGTTTTGTTCACTCCGTGCAGTTCTATAGCTGGGGTGAGTTCTATAGCGGGAGAATTCTGTTCCCTCGTCAGGTGTGTTCTCTTCATGCAATTCACGCTAATGAGCCAGCGAGGAATGCACGCATAGCAGGTGTCACCACTTACCCATGACAGTTGTCATGGGCCGCGAACACAGCAGAAGGCCGGTTCCCTGGAAACATGAGGGAACCGGCCTTCTGGCTGTGTCTATACCGGGCTTAGCCTTCGAGCTTACGTAGCGCTTCGAGCTGCTCCGGAGTCAAGTCCTCGTCGATCTTGCCACCGTTAGCCTGCCCGCCGCCAGCCTGGGACTCAACAGCCTTAGGTGCGCCCTTGCCAGCGCCATGCTTGAGGGCAGCGAGACGCGCCTCAACCTCAGTCTGTTCGCCGAGGTCCTCAAGCTGCTCAAACTGCGAATCGATCGAGGATGCGTGCAGTTCCTGCTGGCCGCGAACCTGTGCCTCCTGGCGGCGGATCTTCTCCTCGAAACGGGAGATCTCGCTGGTCGGATCCATGATGTCGATCGAGCCGAGAGCCTCGTTGACCTTGCTCTGAGCGTCAGCGGACTTCTGGCGGGCAACAAGCTGGTTGCGTTTAGTGCGCAGCTCTTCAAGCTTGTTCTTCATCTGAGCTAGGCCGTTCTTCAGCCGCTCAACCACATCCTCCTGAGCCTTGATGCCCGGCTCAGCGGCCTTCACATCGTTCTCAGCAGCCATCTGCTTCTGCAGTGCAACCTTGGCGAGGTTATCGAACTTATCAGCGTCCGCGGAATTACCCTGAGAACGGAACTCATCAGCCTTATTCGACGCAGCGAGAGCCTTCTGGCCCCACTCCTGAGCGGCCCTAACGTCAGTCTGGTGGTCCTCTTGAGCCAGGCGCAAGTTACCGATCGTGGTCGCGATAGCCGCTTCAGCTTCGCGGATGTTGTCCGTGTAGTCGCGGATCATCTGATCCAGCATCTTCTGCGGATCCTCCGCGTTGTCGATCATCGCGTTGATGTTCGCACGGACCAACTGGCCAATACGGCCAAGGATCGACTGTTTCTTTGCCATGGTTCTCCTTCAATGATGATGGCGGAAAGCTGATGAATGATCAGACGAGAAACATCCAGATTTCAGACTAGTGTGCTTCTTGATCGATGAGTAGAGGCCGCGGCGCAAAGTTCGCTAGTGGCACGAAAATCGCCAGCGTCAACGCGCATTAATGCGCGGTTGCTAACGCCCCAGGGCTGCATCAGTACGGGCGGCGGCGTCTGGAATTGCGCCGGTTGTCGTTGGGGTAACCGTAACCGAACGTGATGCGCGGAACCCCGTTGCGTGAACCGGAGAACGTCGGGTTGAAGATGTTATAGACGCTCTCAAGCGGGTCATCTTGATCACTACGGCTGGCGGTTTCCGCCTCGGCGTTACGCGCTGCAGCCTCAGCGAGCTTGAGCGCACGGTCAGCGTGCTGAGCCGCCGTCACTGGGTCAGTAGCGCGCATATCCATCGCCTGGTTCAAGAACCGTTGCGCCTCAGAAAGCCGCGTGCGAGTGGTGGAACCCACCTTGTTGCGGTTCGCGCGAACATAATCCTCAACAGACTCGATACGGGCAGCAGCACGGTTCGCCAGATCATCCAGGCGAGCCTGAGCGCCCGCACGCTTCTCATCTTCCGACTGCGCTTGGCCGAGCGGATCACTCAACGCATCATGCGCGGTTGCCAGCTCATCCGTCAACGCAATCGGATCATGCGGGCCAGCATCCATTTGGCTATAGATCTTCTTGATCACCCGGTCCAAACGATCAGCCGGGCCCTGCAACGCGGAACGGCCAGCATCCACCATCGCCCGTGCCGCATCGATATCCTTCTCAGCCTGATGAATATGCTGCGGCAACTCCTGCTGGGCGGTAGCCAGCCGTTGCTTGACCGTCTCAACACGAGTGACCAGGGCCTCGGCATCCACCTGCGCGGTTTCGGCTTGAACAATCGCAAGTGCCGCGCTCGGCTGGTTCCCGGAACCCCACGCGGTACGGGCATTATTCAACGCTGCAGAAAGGTCTTCCAAACGGCCCGTTGCCCGCTTGACAACACCATCCACACGCTCACGAGCGCTCGTGGTGTATTCCTGTTCGATACCACCCAAATTCGCTTGGCCCTGCTCGAGCCGGCCCACTAGCTGCATCAACGCGGCATTGAGCTCATCGATACGCTGCGGCGCATCATGTTCCACGTTACGGAGCTGACTGAACTCGTCAGCGCGAGCCTGCAACGTGTCGATAGCTCGTTTGGTGCGCTGCAGGATCTCCTCAAGCCACGCGTTCTGATCCTGCGGGGAATCAGGGGTGTCATCGTCAAGTAACTGCTGCCGCTCGAACGCAGCAGACAAATCAGCACGGGCCTCATCCAATGATGCGCGGAAAGACTCAACTTTCTCCTCACCATAGGCAGCGACCGCGAAATCAACCTCCTGGCCTGCGGCACGAACCGCCTCATCGGCGGCGATCAAGGCAGCGGAGGCGTCCTTACGTTTAGCATCCAGCTGCTCAGCGGACAGAACCTGCGGCGCATCCTCCGGCACGCCACCCACCGGCAGGCCGGTAGCGCCCCAGCCTGGCGAGTTCCGCCACCTCTCACGCCGCTCCCTGCGCGCCTTCGAACCCTTCATGTTGAAAACAACGGCCGTGATCACAAACCCGATAATGAAGAAAATCAACAAGCCGAACAGAGACGAACTTGAAGCGGTACGTTCAAAACTATCCCGAATCACGGCATCCTGCGCCGCGTTGAACTGAGCTGGAACAGCGTGCGATGCGAAGGCCTGTGCCGCGGTCACGGTCGAGGAATCAAGCATGTCGATGAGAAGCGCCATATTCAAAGTTTTCCACATAACGGCCCCTCATCAAGCATTCTTTCGGTGAGCTTCAAGAAACCGCGGATTGACCGTCCAGCCGCTTTTCAGGGGATATCGCTACTCTGTTCTTAGAAGTTTTGATCATCTCTATGAGAAAGCCCGCAGATGTCTAATTCTTATCCAGCCGGCCAACAGGGCTACCCCGGCAATCAGAACCAGCCAGGCCAGCAACATACTCAGCCGCCTCCACCAAGCCCCGGCCCGCAACAGCAACAAGAGCCGGTACAGACTCAACATCCAACGCAGGCTCAGCAGCCAACGCAGACCCAGCAGTCGCCGCAGTATTACACACAGCAGGTGGGCCAGCAGCCACATGAGTCGCAATCGTCTGGTGGGCGTAAGAAGAAGGAACGCGGCACATCGCGGCGTCCCGGTTGGGGGATCGTTGCGGGGGCTTTGATCCTGGGTGCTGTTGCAGGCGGCGGCGCCGGCGCGGGTGTGGTTGCATTCAACCACTCTGACTCCGGACAGAACCCCGCCGCGAACAGCCCTGCCGCGCAACAGGCTTATCAGGAACAGTTCGGTGGTGACCCCAAGTCCGCGACCCCGGTTTCACTCGCGGCAGCAACCGCGATGCCATCCGTCGTCACGATCTCCGCAAGCGATGGCAAACAGTCCGGCACAGGCTCGGGTGTGTTCATCTCTGAAGACGGCTACGTACTCACCAACCAGCACGTCGCAACGCTCAGCGGTGCTTCAGATAAAGCGACCATCGAGGTCCAGACCTCGGACGGAACAACCTATCCAGCCAGATTGGTGGGCCAAGACCCGCTCTATGACCTCGCGGTTGTGAAGATCGATAACCCTGGGGATACAAGGTTCACCCCGATCAAGTTCGCTGATATGAACGATGTGAACGTGGGCTCGGAAGCGGTCGCGATCGGTGCGCCGTTGGGGCTTCCCAACACGGTGTCTACCGGCATTATTTCTAACCGTGAACGCTCGATCTCGATCGCATCTTCGGCGGTCAAATCGACCCCGGAAGATGACCCGAACAATAAAGACCTGCCGGAGTTCCGGATCCCCGGGCAAGAACAGCGTCAGCAACCTTCGGGGCGTATCTCGATCAATGTGTTGCAGACTGACGCCTCGATCAACCACGGTAATTCCGGTGGGGCGCTCGTCAATGACAAGGGCGAGCTGATCGGGGTGAACGTAGCGATCTACTCGCCAAGCGCCCAATCCGGTTCTATCGGACTTGGTTTCGCCGTGCCTGGTGACATCGCCCAGCGTGTTGCCCAAGAGCTCATGAGCAACGGTAAAGCGACCCACGGCCAGCTCGGTTTGATGGCGCGTGCCCAGCCTTCAAACGCGGGCCGTTCCACGATCTTCACGGAAGGCGCGGTGGTTTCCGAGGTTGTGCCTGACTCACCGGCTGCGAAAGCAGGCATCCAGAAGGATGACGTCATCACCAAGGTGAACGATAAACGCATGAATGACGCCGTTGACCTGACCGCGACCATCCGTTCCTACCCGGAGGGCGCTACCGTCAAGGTGACGGTCAAACGCAACGGCGAGGAACACACCATGGACGTCACATTGGGTGGCGCTGACGCATAAATCAACGAGCGCATTCGCATCAATCAGCCAGCGTGGACGCCTACTTTCTGGCTGCGGGATGCCACGATGCGGGCGGTGGCTTATACGATGGACTACGGAAGGCATCGTATAAGCCACCGTTTTTTGTTCATCGAGAGCAGTTTGTGTTCATTGCGAGCAGGAGTGAAAACATGAGTACAGCCGAGACGAGCCCACAGCATGTGATGGTCTTGGTCAAGTACGTTCCTGATGCCCAGTTTGAGCGGCAGTTCGATTCGGAGAACCGCCTGGTTCGTGAGGAGTCGATCTTGTCTGAGCTGGATGAGAACGCCATCGAGGCGGCTGTCGCGTTGTCTGAGGCTGCTGGCGGGGACAAGGTGTGCCCGGTCACTGTTGTGACGATGGGCCCAGACGGAGCTAAAGCCGCGTTGAAGAAGGCCCTGCAGATGGGAGCAACACGGGCCGTTCATGTTCTGGATGACGAGTTGGCTGGTTCTGATGCGTTGTCGACCTCTCGTGTTTTGGAGGCCGCGATCCGGGGCGAGAACCCGGATGTTGTGGTTTTCGGCATGGAATCCACTGACGCGGAGATGGGTGTCATGCCTTCCCTGGTCGCCGCGCGTCTTGGCTGGCCGCAGCTGACGATGCTGGATTCGCTTGAGCTTGATGCGGGCCAGTTGCGTGGCCGCCGCCAGGGTATCGGCGAGGTGCTTGAGGTTGCTAGCGGCTGGCCGGTGGTGGGTTCGGTTACGGATCAGGCTAATGAGCCGCGCTACCCGAACTTCAAGTCGATGCTTGCCGCTCGGAAGAAGAAGACGGACACGGTCACGCTTGCGGATCTCGGCTTGTCTGCTGACTGGGTGGGTTCGTCTGCGGCCTCTGCTGTTGTGACTGCTGCGGAACCGGTTCCGGCACGTAAACCGGGCCGTGTGATTGTTGATGATGGTGCAGCTGGTGAGGCGCTGGCTGAGTATTTAGCTGAAAATAATCTGCTCTAACCCTCGTGCGCGGCAGGCGGGGTGTCTGCGGCCGGCAGAGTTTCTCGGTATCGGGTTTTAGACGTTTCTGGAGTTTCTTGTGACTGTTCTTGTGTATCTGGATTCTGTTGGGCCGCAGCTTTCGGCTTCCCAACAGGAAGTTCTCGGTGTTGCGGCCGGTTTAGGGCCCGTTGCTGTTGCCGTGGGTTCGGCTGTCTCAGCCGATGCCGTCGCGGCGTTGGGTGCCGCGGGCGCTCAGCGGGTGTATGCGGCTGAACAGGATCCGTCGGGCTCTGTTGCGGTGGGGCAGGCCGATGTTTTGGTCGGTGCCGTGCGTGCAAGCGAGGCCGTGACGGTGCTCAGCAGCATCGAGCCGATCGAAACCGAAGTCATGGCGCGTGCGGCCGCGCTTACGGAGTCGGCGCTCATCACGCAAGTTTCCGCCGTTGAGCCTGCAACTGAAGGTCCACTCACCGCGGCCTCGGGTCTTGCGGTGCGTAAGGATGTGCTTTCGGGGGAGTGGAGCTCTGCAGTGCGCCCCACCACGGCGACCGCTTTCCTAACGCTGGTTCCGGGCGTTCCCGCTTCCGCGCAGGCTGTCGCACAGACCGCCGAGGTGGTTACGTTGAGCACGGGCGGGCGTGAAGGCGCACAGATTATCTCCCGCACCCCGGTGGTTTACGACGGACGCCCCGACGTGTCCTCGGCCCGAGTTGTGGTTTCGGGCGGCCGCGGTACCGACGGCGATTTCGGCCCGGTCGAACAGCTCGCTGACGCCCTCGGCGGCGCGGTCGGTTCAACACGTGATGCGACCGATGAAGGATGGATCCCACACAACACACAAGTGGGGCAGACCGGCGCCACGGTGCGGCCTGACCTGTATATCGCAGCCGGTATATCAGGTGCGGTGCACCACGTTGCGGGCATGCGCCAGTCCGGCACGATCGTCGCGGTGAACACTGACATGGACGCCCCTATTTTCGATATCGCTGATTTCGGTATCGTAGGCGATCTGAACACGGTCCTACCTCAAGCTGCTGAAGCTATCCGCGCCCGTAAACAACAGAGTTAGTAGGGCAGTCTCGTGAACGCTTCAGCGTCGGTGAATTCGATGTCAGCGGATTCGACGGCCGGGGCAGAGGGCCCCGGAGTAACGGGCACCGCGGTAGAGGGTGCCGGGGTAGCGGGCGCCGTCGCGCTTGACCCGGCCACGGGCGCCCCGGTGGGTGTATCGAAAGTTCTGGTGCTGACAGCGCACCCAGACGATGTTGACTTCGGCGCCGCTGGAACACTGGCACGGTGGGCGGCAGGCGGCATCGACATCCACCTCACCGTGGTGACCGGCGGGGGCGCCGGCGGTTTCAGCGATGAGGCCCGCGGCGATGATGTTGTATCCCGCCGTCGGGAGGAACAGCGGGAAGCGGCAGAGGTTGTGGGGATCGCTTCGGTCGAGTTCTGGGACTACCCGGACGGGGATCTGCACGTGAGTGATGAGCTGCTCAAGGACATCGTGGAGATCGGACGCCGAGTGCGCCCGGACCTGATCTTGACCCACCACCCTGAGCGGGACTACACGAGCTTCCAGAAATCACATCCTGACCACCTTGCTGTAGGGCAAGCGGTCACTCATGCAGTGTATCCGTCGCTGGAGAACCCCTACGCATACCCGGAGCTGCTGGAAGCCGGCCTCGAGCCACACAAACTGCCTCACCTGTGGTACTTCGGGCAACCGGGGCACCTAACGAACATGGCCGTCGACATCACAGAGAGCCTCGAAACCAAGATCCAAGCGCTTCTCAAGCACGCATCCCAACACCCGGATGTGGAGAAGATGCAACAGTTTGTGCGGCACCAAGCCGCACGCATCGCCCAGCAACGCGCCGCCTCGGACGATGCGAAAGCGGCGGAGTCGTTCCACGCGGTGTGCGTGAACTCCGCCGAGACGATCGCCGGTTTCTAAGCTGTCCCGATAGTCGGCCTTTAGCAGCGGCGATACTGGACCTCTGCCCTGCCGCTACACTCGCGCCGCAACTGGCCCTCTCCCGCGCCGCTTCACCCGCGCTGCTAGTGGTCTTGAGCTGCGGCGCTAGCGAGCACCTCCGCTATCCGCGCTACTTACCGGCGCCTTCCGGGATCTGGATGGCAACCACATCGTTGGCTGGTGGGCGCTGCTGCCCGCCTTCGGTGACGATTGTGACGTGGATTTCACGCGTCGTGTTGAGTTCGTTGCGGACGCCGACCCACTCATCGTTCGGCTGCCCACCTAGCAAGGTGGAGGGGCGTAGCGCGTTGTCTTTATCGCTTAGATACAGCTGGTATTCGCTGTTCTGCGGAGCGTGAGGGACACCCTTGACCTTGATCGCGTACGAGTTCAACTCCGCGCTAGTGACCACCTCAATCTCGCCGTCTTTCGACTTAGCGGTGTGGGTCTGGGCGTCCGGGGCGTCGAGGACCTCTTGCGCGACTTCGCCTGCGATCTTTTCAGAAGACGGCCACATGGCACGCACCGCGAAGAAACCGATCACAGCGAGCACAACCACCGTGATGACGCTGATGACCGCGATCTTGCCAGCCGAAGGCGCCTTGCGGCGGCTACGGCCGTGTTCTTGTTCCTCGAAACCGTCGAGTTCCTCAAAGTCACCGAGTACGTCAAGGTCGGCTTCATTCAGTTGGTTCATGGTTGTAAGCCTTTCCTTAAACGTTTCCAATAGTGAGATCAGCAGGTGCCGCATCCAGCGGCCGGGAACCTGGGAACCCGTGTTGCCGCCACGCCTCATAGACAGCGATGGAAGCCGAGTTCGCGAGGTTTAGAGACCTGCGGGCCGGCTGCATCGGGATCGTGAGACGTTCAGTGATGCGCGGATGGTTCTTTTCTTCTTCGGTGAGTCCGGAGGACTCTTTACCGAAGAGGAGAATATCGTCTTCGCGGTAGGTCACGGTGTCATAACGGGTGTGTCCGTCAGTAGTGAAAGCAAAAACACGTCCCGGCCCCAATTTCTGCAACGCAGTATCCAGGTCCGGATGCACCGTAACCACAGCCAGATCATGATAATCGAGGCCAGCGCGGCGCAATTTCGCGTCTTCAAAATTGAAACCCAACGGCTCCACAAGATGCAGTTCGGCGCCGGTGATGGCAGCGAGCCGGATCGCGTTACCGGTGTTGCCTGGGATTTCAGGAGTATTGAAGACGATGCGTAGCACGCCGCCAGTTTAGCTAATGTAACGGTTTGATCACGGAACGGTGTTCTTTTTGTGTGTGTCGCGTCCTGCGAACTGGAGCAACTGACCATACACAGAAAGGTTGATGCTACTGGGGTTCGGGCCACCTGCAAGATAAGCAATCCCCTCGCCGGCGGCACGCGCAATCGGTGAAGGCCCCGTGACACCTGCGGTAGCGCCCACCCGGTTCACCACCGGATGTTGAGCCGAACGCCCCGGAACGAACAACACATGCAACGCCTCAGCGCGGCTGCCGCCGATCTTGCGTTCCAACGCATGCACCGCATCGTGGTCTGGGGTATAAGCCAGGGGCTTTCCATTCGCTCGCAGTGTTGTGCCATCCCACGCGTGTTCGGCATCCACGGAAGCCTCAACATCAACCGCGAGCAGACGGTGGCCAGCGAAAATCACTGCTTCAATATCCGTCCCGTCGATGCGGACGCCCAGCACCATGCGGGCCGTAGGAACGTGTTCGTGGATGCGTTCGAAAAGATCCATGACGGCCGCGGTGCGCGCCTCGCGGTAGACGGCGCGGTCAAATAAGCTGCGACGGCGGATAGAGCCCCGCACGAGCGTGTGCGCGTCACGCTCACTCAATGCAGGGTGGGCGCCGTCGTAGGTGACGTCCTGGGAGGCAGGGCCAGATGGTGTGTAGCGGTTGTCTGTGTTGTGCGCGGCCGTGCTGTTGGCGCGTGAAGCGGCGCCGCTAGCGCCCGATGCGTGCCGGGTCTGCGCTGCACGCTGAGTAGACGGCGCGGACTTCGACCGCGCAGAAGGACTCGCTGGCGGCTGTGCGGTCGCGGCTCTAGCGGCCGCGGCATCGGCTTGTGCCGCAGCGGCAGGGTCGGTCAGGACCGTGTAGGCGGTGGTGATCGCCTGATACGTTTCGGGATCGCCGCCGAGATCCGGGTGATGCGTACGTGAAAGCGCACGGAACGCTTTACGGATGGCTTGGCTGTCAGCGTTAGGGGGTAGACCGAGAGTTTCAAAAGCTTGACGGCGGCTGGCGGACATAGTCAATATTCTGCCTTACCTCACTCATCGGGTGCGGAACACGGTGAGCGCTGGGGAGCGAGGGTGGACGAACCAGGCTGGAGTGAGCCAGGCTGGAGTGAGCCAGCAGTGCCAGCCAGGGGAGCGGGGCTAGGCTGGGAGGGTGAGGAATCAGCCGATCCATTACTTCGACCACGCCGCAACCACCCCGCTGTCTGAGCCGGCACGTGCCGCGCTCATCGAGCATATGGGGGTTATCGGCAACGCGGGGTCGCTCCACACCGCGGGCCGCACTGCTCGCCGTATCCACGATGCCGCGCGCATCGAGCTCGCGCACGCCGCCGGAGTGGATCCTGCTGAAATCGTGTTCACCTCAGGTGGCACCGAGGCCGATAACCTCGCGATCAAGGGTCTCTACGCTAAACGCAACGCAGGGCCCGGATCCAAGGCGGAGCCCGCTGTGGGCAAGCCAGCCCGGCCGCGCATCATCTATACCGGGATTGAGCATCCTGCCGTGCTTGATGTGATCGAATACCTCGCCCAACACCACGGCGCCGAACCCGTGCTGGTTCCGGTCACCGAGGATGCCGTGGTGGATCTCGATGTGTGGCGTGCCGCGCTAGCATACGCGCCGGAACGCACCGCTCTGGCGACCCTGATGTGGGCGAATAACGAGGTCGGCACCATCCAGCCAGTCGAAGAAGCCGCAGCCATCGCTGCCGAACACGGTGTGCCCTTCCACACGGATGCGGTGCAAGCATTTGGGCACACCCCTACACAGCTGAACAATCCTGCTATCACCACCGCGGCCATCACCGCTCACAAACTCGGCGGGCCAGTGGGGATCGGGGCGCTCATCGTGCGCCGCACCGCCCAGCTCACACCGCACATCCACGGAGGCGGACAAGAACGTGGCCTACGCTCCGGAACTGCCGACGTCGCCTCCGCGGCAGCCTTCGCCGCAGCCGCTACCGCCGCGCAAGCAAGCCTCAACCAAGAGAATGAACGGCTGGAGTGCCTGCGGGAAAAACTGGTCCACGCGATCACCACAACCATCCCCAACGCGACCGTATCCGGCGTCCAGGCAGCCGCTAGCTGCGCATCACGTGGCGGGGATTCAGTGCGCCAGTTGCCCGGCATCGTGCATCTGAGTGTGCCGGGCGCCCAGGGGGACTCGGTCCTGTTCCTCCTAGACAGCCTCGGGTTCGCGACCTCGACCGGCTCCGCATGCACCGCCGGGATGGCGCAGCCCTCCCATGTCCTGTTAGCGATGGGCCGTAGCAAACAAGACGCAACCGATGTGCAACGCTTCAGCATGGGCTCACTCACCACCGAAGAATCAGTGCAGGCGCTCATCGACGCCCTCCCCGGGGTCATCGCGCAAGCCAGAGCCGCCGGTTAGCTCGCGCATGCATTGCTGGCACCGCCCGCAAACGCCACTAGCGCCTACAAAGATCACGGCGCCACCGGTGGTGCATGAAACAATAGAGAATTGCCCTTGCGCACAGCCTTGAGCAGAATTGACCGGCCACAGTTTTGAGGGGGATTTCATGAAGGTTCTGGCCGCAATGTCTGGCGGCGTGGACTCCGCCGTAGCGGCGGCGCGCGCCGTTGAAGCCGGCCACGACGTCGTGGGTGTCCACCTCGCCCTCTCACGCATGCCCGGAACCCTACGCACCGGATCGCGTGGATGCTGCACCATCGAAGACTCCAATGACGCTTTCCGTGCATGTGAAACCCTCGGCATCCCGTTCTATGTGTGGGACTTCTCCGAACGTTTCAAAGCCGATGTGGTGGATGACTTCATCGATGAATACGCCGCCGGCCGCACCCCGAACCCGTGCCTGCGCTGCAACGAGAAAATCAAGTTCGAAGCCCTGCTTGATAAAGCGATCGCGCTAGGGTTCGATGCGGTCGTGACCGGCCATTATGCCCGCGTGGATCAGGACGGTGACGGCCGCCCAACCCTGCACCGAGCCGCCGATATGGCCAAGGACCAGTCCTATGTTCTGGGTGTTCTGCGGGAGGACCAGCTCGCGCACTGCTGGTTCCCGCTGGCACACGCACCCACCAAGGCGGAGGTCCGCGCAGAAGCTGAACGCCGCGGCCTCGGCGTGGCAGAGAAACCCGATTCGCACGATATCTGCTTCATCCCAGACGGCGACACCCGCGGCTGGCTCGCCGAACAGATCGAGATGCAGCCAGGCAAAATCATCGACCAAGAAGGCACCCAAGTAGGCGAACACGAAGGGGCCCAAGCCTTCACCGTAGGGCAGCGCCGCGGGCTCGCTATCGGACATCCAGCACCTGACGGTAAGCCGCGCTTTGTGCTCTCGATCCGGCCGAAAACCAACGAAGTCGTTGTCGGTCCCAAAGAGGCGCTCGCCGTGGATCGGCTCAGTGGCATTCGCGTCTCATTCGCAGGTGCGGAACCTGCCGAGGCCGCCAGCGGCGCATGGATGGACGTCACCGTCCAGGTTCGCGCCCACGGAAAACCTGTACCGGGCCGTGCCCGCTGGGTCGCCGACGACGAACACGGCCGCCGCGTAGAAGCCGAGCTGGAAGAAACACTCAACGGGGTAGCGCCTGGCCAGTCGATGGTCCTCTACACCGGGGACCGTGTGATTGGGCAAGCAACAATTGCTTCAGCCCATTCATCAACGTGGAATCCGGCCGCACTCACTGCGTAGGGTGAGGTTATGAGCGATCAACACGAAGGCATCGTGACCAACGAATGGGACCCCGCGGCATCCTCGCTACCTGACACCGTTGACCCTGCTGTGATGCAGGAACTGTTGCGGATCCGTGGCAGCATCGACAACATCGACGCGACGCTGGTATATCTGCTCGCCGAACGGTTCAAATGCACCCAGCGGGTAGGCCACCTCAAAGCTGAACACCAACTCCCGCCCAGCGACCCGGGCCGTGAAGCCGCCCAGATCGCCCGCTTGCACTCGCTTGCCAAAGACGCGCAGCTAGACCCGGAGTTCGCCGAAAAATTCCTGAACTTCATCATCGCTGAAGTGATTCGCCACCACGAGGCGATCTCCGAACAACGCAACTGAGCCGGCAGGCTTGATTGTGATCATGACTTCTTCTACTTCTACGGCTCCCGAGCGTTCAGCAGACACCGAGCAGGGCATTGCGTGGCAGGGTGTTGTGTGCGCGCCGCAGGTTCGTACCCAGGCGCGCGCCCAGGCACGCACACCGAGCCGGGCACAAACTCACACCTCGTTACGTGCAACACCATTGCGGGCAACACAGCTACTCAACGAGGTGTTCGGCGGACTCGAATCCGGCCCACACGTTCTGCCTCTTCCGGAGTCCCCGGCAGACACCGCGTGGGAGCGCACCATCACGCATCTGTCCGGGTTGCCGGTGGACCTCACAGCGCACGGATGGCGGCTGACCGGAACCCGCGCTAAAGCTGGGATCGCGATGCGCCGGGCGAGTAACGGCTTGCGTGAGCTCATCCAGCTCACCGCGGATGACGCCCAAGACGCTCCGCTCGGGCAACGCAGTGTCACCGTGATGGGGCCAGCCACAGTGATGCACCGGCTGGCTTTACCGAACGGCGAACCCATAGCTTCCGACCACGCAGCCCGCACCGACATCGCGCAAGCCTGGTGCGAAGGCATCACGGAGCTAGTGCCGCAACTCGCTTCACTGCCCGGCGCCACGCCGGTGGTGCGGATCATCGACCCCGATGCGCACCACGCATTCGCAGGCTCGTGGCGTTCCAGCTCCCGCTACCGCAGGCTTCCGCACCTGGACCCGCAATGGTGGGAATCCCTCATGGCCGATGCGGCAGCGGCACTAACTGCAACGCGGACCGGCGTCAGCGAAACGAAAGCCCTAGCACACGAGAACACAGTGGCTCATGAGAACACAGTGACAGTGTGGCTTCCCGAGGTCGCACGCGGGCGCACACAAACCATTGCGAAGGCGGTGGAGAAAAACAACGGCGGCGTCTCGGTCGGGTTCGAAACCGTTTCATGGCCGGAGGATGCCCACGCGGCGGAAAACCTATTGGAAACTATCGAAGCGCTCGCTGATGGGGAACACGCCGGTAGCCGTGTGCTTGTGCCGCTACCCGAGAGTGCTGTGAATGAACCGCTAGCCGATGGAAAAGCCCGGCCCTTCACCCGCACTGCGCACGACTGCCTCACCCGTACAGCAGACGAGCTGTTGGAGTCGCTACGGCAAGCCGGGATGGAACCCCGCCACTTGCTTGGCATAACCCTGCAAGCCAGCTACGGTTTCCGTTCCGCGGCACACGCATCGGCGGCGACCAAGCCCGGTGCCGCCCAGGGAAAACCGGCGCCCGAGTTCACCGACCTGCAGCTTGGCCACGGGCTCACCAGGTTGAACGATCTAGCGCAAAAATTTAGCGACATCGCGCATGGTTGACCCAACCGAGTTTCTGTGTGCTGATCACATAGGATAAGAGATACATAGGCCACGGTTCGGTGGATTCGATGCGTCAGATGTGAGGGAATGCGGGAAATGAAGGGACACGTCCTCGTCGTTGATGATGATGAAGCATTGGCGGAAATGATCGGCATCGTTTTGAAGAACGATGAACATGAGCCGGTTTTCTGCCATCACGGCATGCAAGCTGTCGAGATGTTCCGCCGCAGCGAACCAGACCTTGTGCTGCTGGATCTGATGCTTCCCGGGAAAGACGGCATCCAGATTTGCCGTGAAATCCGTGAAGAATCCGACGTCCCCATCATCATGCTCACCGCCAAATCAGACACGCAAGACGTGGTGCGCGGGCTCGAGGCGGGCGCTGATGACTACATCCCTAAGCCCTTCAAACCGGCGGAGTTGCTCGCGCGCGTCCGTGCACGCTTGCGTGGCGGCGGGCAACGCCACGACGGTAGCAAACTCACGGTCAAAGACATCACGATCGACGTGGCGCGCCACACGGTTTTCCGTGGGGACGAGCAGTTGCAACTGACCCCACTGGAGTTTGATCTCTTGACCACCATGGCCCGCAAGCCGGGCGAGGTTTTCACGCGCGAAGACCTGCTCAATGAGGTGTGGGGTTACCGCGAAAGCGCAGACACGCGGCTTGTGAACGTGCACGTTCAGCGTCTGCGTTCCAAGGTTGAGCGTGACCCGGAAAACCCAGAGATCGTTCTGACCGTCCGAGGGGTAGGTTATAAGACTGGCCAGAACTAAACCGAAGGGTAGACGAGCAGCCCTACCCAACCGTTATTTGGTGCGCAGGCGCCGCCGAAGCACGGTGGTGCCCGATCCGAGCGCGCATTCCAAATGGGATCCACGTAGATGGTTTGGCCTCGGTTTGCGGTTGTGGCGGCGTTCCGTCCAGTTCCGAACCGTGGTAATCACCGTGGTCCTGGTGGGTCTTGCCGAGATTCTTGTGGGCGGGTTCTTGAGCGCCCAGATCTCCAAGGGCCTGTTCGAAGAACGTCTTGAGCAGGTTTCCGCTGAAGCGACCCGCGGGCTCGCACAAGCGGACTCCGCGTTCTCTTCCGCATCGACCACCAACGCCAACGCCGCATCCACCCTCGTGATGGACACTCTGCGCGGCATGCAAGGCGACGGTGTCGCGGTGCGCCGCGACGTCGTGTTCCGGCTCCTGCCAGGTGCTTCCGCTTACTGGGTTCCGGGCCAAGACACCTCATCAGTTGCATCGGCGGCTATCACCGATGAGCTACAGAACCAGGTCTCCAGCGGCTCCGACATCTACTGGCAATCGGTCGAGCTGACCGGGGAAAAAGGCGAGATCAAACCCGGGGTTGCGTTCGGTAAACGCGTCACCGTCCCGCCGGGCCGCGACTATGCGCTATTCCTCGTCTATGACTTCTCGCAAGTAGCTGACACCCTCGTGTTGGTTCAACGCGTGCTGCTCGGAGGCGGTGCGGTTCTGTTGCTCATCATCACCGGTATTTCTTGGTATGTGGCCCGCCGTTCGCTGCAGCCTGTCGCGGAAGCCGCTCAAACCGCCGAGAAGGTCGCGGCCGGTCGGCTCGATGAACGCATGGAAGTACAAGGTCAAGACGAGCTTGCGCGTTTGTCTACGTCCTTCAACCGGATGGCGGATTCACTCGCCGAACAGATCGTGCAGCTTGAAGCGCTCTCACAGATGCAGCAACGCTTCGTATCTGACGTGTCTCACGAGTTGCGCACACCACTGACCACGGTACGTATGGCCGCTGAGGTCCTCTACCTCAGCCGCGACGAATTCAGCACCGTCAACGCCCGCTCAACCGAACTGCTCTATGACCAGGTTGAACGCTTCCAAGGCCTGCTGAATGACCTGCTCGAAATCTCCCGCTTCGACGCCGGCGCCGCGCAACTGGCGGAGACGAAAACCGATGTCGAAGCAGTCGTTTCCCGCGCGATGGCCACAGCCCAACCGTGGGCAGACAAAGCTGGCTCGCCCGTCAAAGTCACCATCGTGGGTGCTGATAAAAACAAGCGTGGGGTCTATGCGTCAATGGATCCACGCCGCATCGAACGCATCATCCGTAACCTGATCCTCAACGCGGTCGAACACGGCGAAGGTAACCCGATCGAGGTGCTGATCGCTGAGAACTCCGATGCGGTTGCAGTCGCCGTACGAGACCACGGCATTGGCTTGAGCGAAGAAGATGCGGTGCGGGTCTTCGAACGGTTCTGGCGTAAAGACCCAGCCCGTGCACGCACGACCGGCGGCTCGGGGCTTGGCCTATCCATTGCGCGGGCGGACGCACGCTTGCATGGCGGTGCGCTCGAGGCATGGGGTAAACCTGGCGTCGGCTCGACCTTCCGCCTGACACTGCCTAAAACCCTCGGCGAGAAAATCACCGTCTCCCCGCTGCCGCTGGGACCCTACGGTAAGAGGATTGGCGCTATCGAAGCCGCAGTCAACACCGACACCAACCCGATCCAACTGCCCGCTGCGGAGGAGAAAGCAGCGGAGGCGAAAGCGACGGAACAGAAGACGACCGCGCAGAACACAGCGACACAGAACACGCCAACTCAGAACACAGCAGCCCAGCACACAGCAGCATCGACGAAGCCGGCATCGCCTGAGGGGAGTGACGCGCCATGACCTCGCTGATTTCACCCAGCCACAACGCAAGCTGCAACACAGGCTCGCGTGGCTGGCGCATCGTGCTGATGTCCGTGCTGAGCGTTGTGCTCGCTACCGTCCTGGCTGGGTGCGGGAGCATCCCCACCGCGGGGCCTGTCGGAACGTTGGAGCCGAGCGAACGCAGTGGCGGGGAACAAAGCTATACCTTCGATGTGCCTGGCCCGTCCCCGGGGGATTCACCAGAAACCATCGTGAGGGGTTTCCTCGCCGCGGGTGTCTCTTCACAGGATGACTGGGCGGTGGCCCGCAGCTTCCTGACTGCAGAGAAGGCGCCTGAATGGAACCCGACCCATGAAGTCATCGTCACTGACTCAACACCTGAGGTGAAGCGTTCCGGGGAGGGCGCAAGCGCTCTGGAAGCGAACCCTCGCGTGCTGCGCACGATCGACGCCTACGGTGTGAAAACCGATGCTGAGAACCCTAAACCACGCAACCTCAAATTTGAGGTTTTGAAAGAAAACGGGGAATGGCGCATCTCGAAGGTGCCCGATGGCGTAGTGGTTGAATCGCAGCTGTTCCAACGCGCCTACGAACCTGTAGAGCTCGCGTTCTATAACCCGCAGTTCACGGCCGTGGTGCCGGATGTTCGGTGGTTCGCGCGCCGTCAAGGTATGGCTACCGCTGTCGTGACCGCGCTACTGCATGGCCCTGCGCCCTATCTTGAGGGTTCGGTCTCGAGCGCGTTCCCGCGCGATGCGAAACTTGCCCGGCAGGCTGTGCCCGTGCAGGACGGCATGGCTCAGGTTGATGTTCCGGAGGGTGTTGTTGCTGGCGCTGATGACCGGCAACGTAGCCTCATGATGCGGCAACTGGACCTGAGTTTGAACGAATTGTCCTCGGTCAATCAGGTCTCAATGTCGGTGGATCAGCAAGAGCTGAAGGTTTCCGCTGATGCTGAACGCAATCCACCTGTTGTCGAAGCCGAGGTATCGGATAAGCTCGTGGGGCTTCAGAACGACCTTTTGGTGCGTGTGCGTGATTCCAACAGCACACTCATTGAGACGGATTCGACTTTAGGCCCGGGGCTGTCGTCTCCGACGATGCAGCCAGAAGATGACACCAAATACGCGGTCTTAGCGGCCCAACAGACCCGGCTTCTGGCCGTGGACGGTGAGAAAAGAACGTACAAGGAGCTCGCCAGCGGCCCGGTCATGACCGCGCCGTCGATGGATAGCTTCGGGTGGGTGTGGACATCGGACCCTGAGGGCGTGGTGGCCTACGATTCCTCGAACGGGAAAACGGTCCGCATGAAGCTGGACATGAAACCTAACACCTCTGTGACCTCGGTGCGGGTTTCTCCGGACGGAGCACGGCTTGCGTTTACGCTCACGGACGCTGATGGCGAACGCTTGCAGGTATCCGGTATTCAACGCACCAAGACTGACCGTCCGGTAGCTTTAGCGAGCCCGCTGAGGTTAAAGACCACCGTGAACCCGACACGCGTGCAGTGGATCGGGGCGGCCGACCTGGTTGTGTATAAACCCGATTCCACGGCCCGGGTGGATGTTGAGCAGATCGGCCTCAACGACGAAACGAGCATGTGGCGGCAACCGTTGCTGGGGCTAACGCACCTGACGGTGGGTGTGGGCCCCGAGGATGTGTATGCAGAGAACGCTGACGGCCTCTATCAGCGCACCTCTAACGGATGGCGGCAGGTTCGCAGAGACGGAAGCCAGCTTTCCTACGCAGGCTAAGTAGTTGCTGCGTTTGCCTATTCACAGGTCTGGTTTCCCGGTGTTCTGTCCACATCTTTTCCTTCTCGCGGTTGAGTGCGGCGTGCGGTGCGCGATGCTGAGTACATGGCGGCACCAAGCAGGCGCTTAGACGGAACCGGTGGAACCGACAAGCGCGGAACAACCGGCAGGCGGCGACTCAACAACAGCCCTGGCGGTCGTGTAGCGCGGTGGCGGGAGGCCGCTGATGCCGTATGGTTTGGGCCTGCCGGAACCACGATGCGCCAGGCAGTGAGTGAGGCAGCACGTGCGATTCTGCCTGCTCGGTGCGTGGGATGTACCAGCGATGCCGGCCCGCTGTGTCCGGAATGCTCCTCGCGCTTAGGCAAGGCTCTGTTGCACCCTGCGGTAGTTGATGATCTACGCGAATTTGATGTTCTAGCCCCGAGCTCTCCGGCCCCGGTGGTGTGTGCGGCACCGTACTCCGGGATCGTCTCTAATGTTTTGCTGGCGGCAAAGACGCGTGGTGGGCTGGGGTTGATCGAACGATTTGGGCCTGCCGTTGAGCGGACGTGGAACCTTTTGCAATCGGTTGCGGGACCTGTTGCGGTTGTTCCGATACCCTCGAAAGCTTCTTCGGTGCGATCCCGTGGGTTCTCTCCGGTTGAAGAGCTCTTACGTGCTTCTCACGTGGGTCCCGTCATGAACCTCTTGCGGGTGCGGACGTTGACGAGCCTGGGGCTGGCCAACCAGGGTCCGCAGAAGTCCCGGGGTAGAAGTGGCCGAGCGAACGCAGTGAAAGGACAGTTCGCTGTCGATTACCGTGCCGTGGCCCACGTGAAACATCGCAGTCCCTACAGAAAGGTTCCCAGGCATGTGGTTCTGTTCGATGACGTAGTAACGACCGGTGCCACGCTTGCCGAGGCTTCCCGCGTCTTGCGTGCTCACGGCTTCAACGTCAAAGGGGCTTTCTGTGTCGCCTGGGTGCGTCCACCGGGAGGGGCAAACGTAGTGTCAGAAATAAGCCACCCGCTTAACTGATCCACAACACGAGCACATGGGATGCGCTCCAGGGTGTGACCGGGGTAACTTTAAGCATGGGCTTGAGTTCGAGGATGAGCCTCCAGCCAAACCCATCACCTGGCGTCAACGGCGGTGATGAGTTCATAATCTTCCCGTCAGACCGTCACCGGGTGTTGTTTCGGAATTGAGGGAGGACCTCTCATGGATGTCAACGTAATTGGCCGCAACGTCAGCGTTACTGACCGGTTCCGCGAATACGTCGAGGACCGTGCCGCGAAGGTTGAACAGCTTTCACCGCGGGCCCACAACATCGATATCAAGGTCTCACGCCAACCGAACGCACGCGTCTCTGATTCTGAAATGACTGTCGAAGTCACCGTGATCGGGCCTGGCCCGGCGGTCCGTGCTGAAGCGCACTCGTCCGAGAAGTTCTCGGCTTTTGACCTCGCATTCGCTAAGTTGCTTGAGCGTTTGCGCCGTGCACGCGACAAAGCAAAGGACCACCGCCGCAATGACCGTGCGTTGAACCCGCCGATCGATCTGGAAGCTGTTCCTGCAAGTGATAAGTCCCTGGTTGAACAGGTGCAGGAAGCTCAGCGTAAGGAAGAGGTTGGCGATGTTCCGGTTGAGATCCGCCGCAAGCGTTTCCCAGCCATCCCCATGACTGAAGACGATGCCGTGGACAACATGGAGCTGGTGGGCCACCCGTTCTATTTGTTCCTTGACTCCGAAACCGGCCTGCCATCGCTGGTTTATCGTCGCCGCGGCTGGTCTTACGGTGTTATTTCCCTGGATGAGAACCTTACGGAAGCAACCCGGGACGGAAGCAAGACCTACCGCAGCTAACACAAGCATCGTGTCTAGCCTTCCCGTGGCAGTGGGGAACTAGAGTTTTAATAACTGTCGCCTGAGTCAGTGGCGGGAGATTTTTCATGAATCTCCCGCCATTGGCTTGGGGTTAAAACATATTCAACGCGTAAGATGGCGAAAGGCCGGTAGATTCCGGTTGCTTTGTCATGGGGGAGAACACACGTGGCCAATCTGTTCGAACGTATTCTGCGAGCTGGCGATAAACGCATTCTGAAGCGACTGCGTTCATACGTTTCACAGATCAACGCACTCGAAGACTCCATCATGGAACTCACGGATGACGAGCTGCATTCCATGACGGATCAGTTCCGTGAGCGTTACGCGGCGGGCGAGAGCCTCGATGACATGCTCCCGGAAGCGTTCGCGGTGGTTCGAGAAGCCTCACAACGCACACTGGGTATGCGCCACTTTGATGTTCAGATGATGGGTGCGGCCGCCCTACACCTGGGCAATATCGCTGAGATGAAGACCGGTGAAGGTAAGACGCTCGTGGCTACCGCGGCCGCGTATCTCAACGCGATCTCCGGTAAGGGCGTCCACGTCGTGACGACCAACGACTTCCTCGCCAACTATCAGGGCGAGCTGATGTCGCGCCTCTACCGTTTCTTAGGCATGAGCACGGGCGTGATCGTTTCGAATCAGAAGCCTGCGGTGCGTCGTGAACAGTACGCCGCGGACATCACGTACGGAACCAATAACGAGTTCGGTTTCGACTATCTGCGTGACAACATGGCTTGGTCCAAGGATGAGCTGGTTCAGCGCGGCCACAACTTCGCGATCGTCGATGAGGTCGACTCGATTCTGATTGATGAGGCCCGTACTCCACTCATCATTTCCGGCCCCGCGCAGGGGGATGTGAACCGTTGGTACAGCGAGTTCTCCAAGCTCGTGCGTGGCATGAAGCTGGATGAAGATTATGAAGTCGATATCAAGAAGCGCACGGTGGGCGTTAAGGAATCGGGTATCGACAAGGTTGAGGACTACCTGGGTATCGACAACCTGTATGAGTCCGCGAATACTCCGCTGATCGGTTTCTTGAATAACGCGATCAAAGCTAAAGAACTGTTCAAGCGGGATAAAGACTATGTGGTCATGAACGGCGAGATCATGATCGTCGATGAGCACACGGGCCGTTCACTGCCTGGCCGCCGCTATTCGGAAGGCATGCACCAGGCGATCGAGGCTAAAGAAAACGTTGAGATCAAGGCCGAGAACCAGACCTTGGCAACGGTGACGTTGCAGAACTATTTCCGTCTCTATGACAAGCTCTCCGGCATGACCGGTACAGCTGAGACTGAGGCTGCGGAGTTCAACAACACGTATAAGCTCGGCGTGGTCCCGATCCCAACGAATAAGCCGATGCAGCGCGTGGATAAGCCGGACTTGATCTATAAGAACGAGATCTCAAAGTTTGAGGCGGTAGCTCAAGATATTGAGGACCGCCACCGCCTGGGCCAGCCGGTGCTGGTCGGTACAACATCGGTTGAGAAGTCCGAATACTTATCGCAAAAGCTTGCCAAGCGCGGTATCCGCCACGAGGTTTTGAACGCTAAGCAGCACGAACGCGAAGCCGCGGTTGTTGCTCAGGCCGGTAAGAAAGGCGCTGTCACGGTCGCTACGAACATGGCTGGCCGTGGTACTGACATCATGCTCGGCGGTAACGCTGAGTTCCTCGCCGTCACGGAGATGAAGAACCGTGGCTTGGATGCAGAGAATGATCCTGAGGGCTACCAAGCGGTCTGGGATGAGGTCTTTGACCATATCCAGGCTGAATGCGAAGCCGAAGGCGACGAAGTGCGCGAGCTGGGTGGCCTCTACGTTTTGGGTACCGAACGCCACGAATCCCGCCGTATCGATAACCAGTTGCGTGGTCGTTCCGGCCGTCAGGGTGACCCTGGTGAGTCTCGTTTCTATCTGTCGATGTCGGATGAGCTCATGCGTCGGTTCAATGCCGGTATGGCAGAACGCATCATGAATTCGCCAAACATGCCGGATGATATGGCGCTTGAATCGAAGATGGTTTCGCGTGCCATCGAGTCCGCTCAGCGCCAGGTTGAGTCTGTCAACACGGAGCAGCGTAAGAACGTTCTGAAGTATGACGATGTGATGAACCGTCAGCGTGAAGCGATCTATGCTGACCGCCGCCAGATCCTCGAAGGCGAAGACTTGGGTGAGCGGATCAAGCAGTTCATCGAAGACGCCGTGGGTGCGATGGTCACCGAAACCACTCTGGCCGGTGAGCCGTATGATTGGGACCTCGACGCGTTGTGGAGCAACCTGCGGGTTCTCTACCCGGTAACGCTGAGCCCGGAGGACCTCATTGAGGAAGCCGGCGGCGATAAGGGTGGCTTGACCGCGGAGATGCTCAAGGAAGAGATTGTCTCTGATGCGATGGTCGCTTATGAACGCCGCGAGGAGTACTTGGGCTCGAGCACGATGCGTGACCTTGAGCGCCGTGTTGTGTTGTCTTCGATCGGCCGTAAGTGGCAAGAACACCTCTACGAGATGGATTATCTCAAGGAGGGAATCGGTCTGCGTGCGATGGCTCAGCGTGATCCGCTGGTTGAGTATCAGCGCGAAGGCTATGAAATGTTCGAGGCCATGATGGAAGCGATCCGTGAGGATTCGGTTTCCCTCTTGTTCCATGCCGAGGTGGAGCCGGGCCATGACGCCGGTGAGGCTCGCGGTGCTGGCCTGATGGATGCCCAGACGAGCCAAGAAAATCTCGAATACTCGGCACCGGATGAAAGCGGGGAGGCCCGTACTCGCCGGACTCGCGCCGCTAAGGAAGGGCCGAGGATGACCGGTAAACAGGCACGTAAGGCTAAGAAGCGTTCACGCAAGCGCCACTAGCTTCCAAACGGATGAGCGAACTAGGGCGTAGAGCTAGACCCTAGACCTAAGGAGCGGTCCTGACGCAGTGGGGTTTGCACACCTGCCTGGTGTGCAAACCCCACTGTTGATTTAGCTTTGCTTTCACCCGATGTGTACGTCGGTGCAACGCAGCCTGCGGCCGTGTGGTTTCAGGGTGAAGGCGATGGCGCGTACCCCGCGCGGGGTGAGGATGCTTGCGCAACATTCAAGCGTGGGGAGTGCGCGGGTGTCTTCGTGTTTGTATTGGGCTTGGACGTGGCATGAGATGAGTGAAAGTGTCCGCCACGGCCACGGGGTTGCGTTCGCTTGGGATGCTTCGCGTTCCCAACCGGCACGGTTTTGGACTTTGTTGAGTGGCATGAGTTCAAACCACCCGGCCAAAGCGAGGGAGGGGCGACGCCCGGAGAGTACATCGGCGATCGCTTGAGCTACCGTTCGTGCCAGATGCTGATGCGCCGGAGCACCCGCCCGCACCGGAGACTGTGGCGTGCTTAATGGCTGTGCTGATAATGGTGGTGCTGGCGCAGGTGCACCTGTTGATGCGGTTGCAAGTGTGGCAGCTGTGGTTGGTTCGCAAAGGGGTGCGGTGGTCATGGGAAGTCCTTTGTTTCCTTGCTGTGATGTGTCAGTAGAGGGCAGTGGGGTGACTGCAGGGCTGGATTGCTAGTACAGGGCGCTGCGCTGTCTAGGCGGGGATGTGTAGCTCTTGGCCGGGCATGATCAGGTGGGGATTGTCTCCGAGGAGATCGCGGTTAGCTTGGTGCCATCGGTTGGTTTCGGCTGCGATTTGTTGTGGTGTTGCGCCGGGTCCTAGGTGGCGTGCCGCGATGTCCCAGAGTGTGTCGCCCGATGTGACTACCACGGTGTCGTTTCGAGCTGGTGTACCCATGTTGCGGGGTAGGGGGACGGGGTCGGATTTCTTGATTGTGAAGGTCTCTTGCTGCTGTTTCGTTGATGGTGCTTGTTGCTCTTGGTCGTCGATCGGGAAGGCGGCGCTGAAGGGTGTGGGAGAGGTGTGCGTGGTGGTTTCGGTTGTGACCACGGTTGTGTCAGGCATGGGTGCCGCGTGGGATGTTGCCGGAGCTGCGAGGATCAGGCCTGCGGCAACAGCTGATGCGCGGGGGACCCAGCGGCTCCAACGTTCGGTGCTCACGCCGAGTGAGCTGAGGCCGCGTAGGAGGAGGGCGAGCGTGTGGGTGAACAGAAGCCAAGCGCTGATGAGGCATAGGGCCCAGGCCCCGATGCGGGCAATGAGGGTGTCCGCTGACTCTGCGGCTGGGAACCACGGGTTGAGTAAGGCAAGGCCGGTAGCTCCGATGATGAGGCCTAAAACTGGGGCGATCCAAGCGGCTGTGATGTGTATGCGTGAGGCTTTCTGGTTCATGTCGTTGCCCTCTTTTGAGACTCGAGAACTGTGTGTTTCTCAGCGCCTATTGAGTGCTGTAGGGAGGTGCCTCCCTATGGGCGCCAATTTGTTGTGCTTTGATTCTGTTTGATGTTTCGCGTTGGTGTCAAGAGGTAATTTTTTCAGTAGCCTGTGAACATGCGTTTTGACGATCTATTCGAGGACATGGCCCATGAGCTGCAGGCTGGGCAATGGCAGGAGATGCGTGCCGAAGCTGGCGAGCTGGCACGGGCGGAGTACGCGAGGCGAGGGTTCCTCACCGAGATCGCCGGCGCACATGTGAAAGTTCATGCGAGTGGGCACTCGTTTACAGGCGCGGTCGCGGCAGTGGGTGTGGGGTGGTTCGGTGTTGAGACTGCAACCGAGTCGTGGATGTTCCCGGATCAGGGCGGTGCCTGGGTAGAGGTTCTTATGCCTAACGCTGGTGTGCGCGAGCGTGACATGAAGGGTTCGTGTCGCCGCACCAAAGCCCCATGGAAGTCGGCTCTACGTGCGATAGGTAGGGACCGTCAGAGCGTTCGTTTCATCTTGTCTGACGGGGTGGTGGGCAGTGGCCTCATCGTTGCTGTGGGGGCGGACTTTATCCGTCTGCAAGCCCAGGTGGGTGGGACGGCGGCCCGCTCGCTTGTGCTGGTTCCGTTGGTGGCGCTCGTGGCGGTATCTGCGGTATCGACTAGCTAAACGCATCCCGTCGAACCCTACTCAAGGAGAACCTGTGTGAGACCTGTGTCCGAGATGCCGGATAGCACTACTTGTCAGTAGTTGTTGTAGTTCATCGTGCTGGTTATCGTCTAAGCATGCTTGTAAGCGACCTCGCGAGGCATCGAACCGCGAGGCATCGAACCACGCGGCGGAGCATCGTGCATGGCTACCAAGCGATGCGCGGCTGTCCATCGCGCACGGTCCTCGCGAACACGCAGGTGTAAAGAGCTTGAGGTGAACAATGACTGACCGCAGTGGCAATAGTTCGTCAGTGATGCGCTGGCAACCAGCTAGTTGGCGTGACCCTAGGCTTGTTATCGGCATCGTCCTGGTTGTCGCATCTATTCTGGGCGTCGTCTTGCTGGTGCGTTCGGTAACCCGCACGGACACCTACATGGTCGCAGCACATGATCTTGCCCCGGGGACCGTCCTGACTGAGAAGGACGTGGTCCCGGTTGAGGTTCGGCTTGCTGGCCCGGGTGAGCGGTATGTTCCAAGCGACACCAAGCTAGGCGGTGTGGTGGTGAGTGATTTCGTTTCGAAAGGTGAGTTGCTGCCTCGCCGCACCATCGAATCGGAGGCCCCCGCTGATTTGCGTTCGTTTTCGTTGACGTTGGAAGGCGCTCTCCCCGCGGGGGTGAAGGTCGGTAGCGGGGTGGATGTGTATGTGACCCCGAAGGACGCTGAGGAGGACGCCGAACCGAAGCGCGTGCTTTCTGGTGTGCGAGTTGTGAAAGTTGATCGCGCTGATTCCGGTTTCGGTGTCACTCAGGGGCACGTCTTGGAAGTCCTGATTCCGCGTGAGGATGTTGCCACGATGGTTGGTCATGTTGCGCGCGAAAACGTAGTGAGCGTGGTTTCTGCCCCGCTTTCAGGCAAGGAATAGGGGTCGGCTGTGAGTTCTTCCGTTGTTTTGTTTGGCGAGTCCCCTGAAGTATTTGCCCGCTTGGAGTCAGAGGTCGGACTGGTTACCGTGGTGCGGGTCTGCGCTGACGGGGCAGAGCTTTTAGCGACCCTAGCGGCCGGCTTGGCACGGTATGTGATTTTTGTGGACCAGTTCGATGAGGTCGATAGCGGTCTGGTCGATTCCGTCCACGCTGCCGGCGGCCGTGCTGTTGCGGTCACCAACGATGCGGCGGTGGCCTCGCGATTGCTCCGGCTTGGTGTCGGCTCGGTGAGCCGCTCGTCTTCGGCAGAAGTGATCGCAGAAGCGCTATCGCGTGCCGGCGGGCTTGTACCGGAACAGCCCCGTTCCTTACCTAAACGGCGGGGCCTGCGGCATATCGAACCTAAGCTGAAGACCCCTAAGGTTGTCGACCTTAAAGGTTTCGGAGTCCAAAGCGCGGCCCCCTCGAAATCGGAACCGGTGACGTCGAAACCAGACTCGGCCTCTCCGCAATCGGATTCGGTCCCGCCGAAAGTGGAGCCAGCTCCGTCGCGACCGGAGCCCGTGCCTACGAAACCGGAGCCAGCCCCGTCGGGACCGGAGTCCGCGCCTACGAAACCGGAGCCAACCTCTACAGAACAGGAGCCAGCCCCGTCCCAACAGGAATCAGCCTCTCCGCAACCGTCAAATAGCTCGGAAGAATCGAAACCTGCCGGCCTGAAAGAGCTGAAACCACGCGCACCACAAGAAGAGAAGTCATTCGATGAGTTGGTGGCTGGAATCCCGGACGATCTCTCGCAGCTGTACGTGGTTGATCCGCATACAGGAATGCTGAACCAGCCAGAGACTCAAACAGATCAAGCCGACTCACAGCATGCGGCTGGGCATAAACGGGGCCGCATCATCGTGGTGTGGAGCGGGGCAGGCGCGCCAGGCCGCAGCTTTCTAGCGATCGAGCTAGCAACGGAAGCCGCGCTAGCCGGGAAGAAAGTCACGCTCGTGGACGCGGACACGCGCGCCTCGAGTATCGCCGCACGCCTAGGGATGCTGGGGGAGACCTCCGGGATCGTGCGTTTGTGTCGTTCGGTCGAAGCGGGCACGTTTTCACCCACCGCTGACACGGATGCGCATGCCCGCATCCGCATCGGGAAGGCTGTACTCCGCGTCACCACGGGACTTCCGCGGCCCAGCCGCTGGCAAGAGGTCGGTAAGGCCGCGCTCAAGCGTAGCCTCGAGGCGCTACGTCAGGCTTCCGAGGTTGTGATTGTGGATGTCGCCGCACCGGCGGATAACGATCACGACGTCAGCTTCGACACGTTCGCCCCGCAACGTGATGACGCCACACTAACGGCCCTTGAAGTCGCCGATGACGTGGTGGTGGTCGGTACTGCGGACGCGGTAGGTTTGCCGCGTTTGATGCGGGCGGCCGCACACGCGCCCGAGCTCACGCAAGCACGGATTTCTGTTGTGGTGAACCAGGTGTCCAAGGGGGCTGCCCGCGGGGTCAAACGCGCGTGGGAACGCTTTGGTCCTAAGACGATGCAACCGGAGGTTTTCATCCCGAAAGATGCCGAGGCGGTAGAGCATGCACTGGAGGCCGCGACCGCGTTGAGCCACTCGGCGCCGCGCTCGCCGGTGCGCGCAGTGATACGGGAGTTTGCGCAGAGCTTGTGTGAGTGTGAAGAGAATCTGGAAACTCCCTTAAAACAGGTCCGTGGCAGGCGGTTTAAGGCTAGGCTAAATACGGCTCCATCTGTGACCCGGGGCACATAAAAATAGGCCGTTGCGTACGGCCGTGCGTCTAAACATGTGAAGGCGGTGGGTTGCGTGTCGAACACGCAGTCAGTTCCTCAGTCCGGCTCATCTGCGCAGTCTGGCTCATCTTCTCAGGCTGGCTCGTCTGTGCGGCCTGACTCGGTTCCTCAAACAAGCTGGCTTGGCGATGATGTTGTTGAGCGTTATGGCGCGGATATTGATGCGCAAGAACGTGAGGCGTTCGGTCTTGATCGGGTGAGGGAACTGCTGGAGCGGCACGCGTCAGTGGGGCGGGTTCGGCAGCCGGGTTCTGCGGTGGTCAGTGTTGAGCCGCATGAGCGGGGCACCGTTGTTTTCTTGGTTGCAGATGACATGCCGTTCATCGTTGATTCGGTGAGTAACTGCGTGGTGGAGTTCTCAAATAAGATTGGTTTCGTTTTCCACCCGACCTATATGGCGCACCGTTCGGTTGAGGATGGCACGCTGGTTGGTTTGAAGAAGGTTCCGCTTTCGGATGCGGCGCCGGCGTCTGAGAGCACTGCGGCGTTGCCCGCGTTGGGTATGTTGGCGGCACCTGAGGGCGCCCGAGCTGTCATTGAGTCGTGGACTGCGGTGTTGGTGACTGAGGAACTGGATGCTGATCAGCGCGCGCAGCTGCAGCAAGCTGTCGACTCGGTTTTGAAGGATGTTCGTAGCGCGGTTGAGGACTGGGAGCCGATGCGTGTGCAGGCCCGCCGTCTAGCTGATGCGCTTGAGGGGGATATCCCTTCGATTCCTGAGAAGGAACGGCGTGAGGCCGCGGCGTTTTTGCGGTGGATGGATGATGATTCGTTCACGTTCTTGGGCTACCGCTATTACGAACTTGAACAAGACCAGGGCCGTGAGGTTTTGCGTGGCGATATTGATTCGGCGTTGGGTCTGATGCGGCGTACGGATGCTGTTTCCCGTCCGTTGAGTGGTAAGGCCGCTCAGAAGGCGCGCGAGCCGCATCCACTGGTTTTGACTACCGCTAACCGCCGTTCCACGGTGCATCGTCGCGTGTATTTGGACTATGTGGGGGTCAAAGAGTTCGCGGCTGATGGTTCGGTGATCGGGGAGCACCGTTTCATTGGTTTGTACACATTTGAGGCTCTGCGTCAACCGGTCACTGATGTTCCTGTGGTGCGTTCTAAGGTGCGGCGCGTGCTTTCGCGAATGGGGTTCTTGGCTACCTCGCACACGGGTAAGTCGATTCTGCGGATTCTTGAGTCGTATCCGCGTGAGGAGCTCATCCAATCGAGCACGGATGAGCTCACTGAGATTGTGGCGAAGATTGCCCGGTTGGGTGAGCAGCGCCGTACGCGTGCGTTCGTGCGGGGGGATGCTTTCGGCCGGTTTGTGACGGTCATGGTGTATTTGCCGCGTGATCGTTACAACACTACGGTCCGGTTGCGTGTTGAAGAAGAGCTTAAAGAGACTTTCGCGGCTGAGGCGATGGATCTGGATGTCTGGAATTCCCCGTCCACGGTGGTTCGGTTGACGTACCGGATCAAGGCTGGCGAAGGCGTTGACACGGTAGAGATTGATGAGCAGGCACTTGAGGCTCGCCTAACACGGGCGGTGCGTTCGTGGAGCGAGGGCATCCTTGAGGTGTTCACGCAGGAGCATGGTTCGCAGGAGGGTCTGCAGCATGCGCAGCAGTGGGCTGAGGCGTTCCCGGCTGATTACCGGGTGCGGTATGAGGTTGAAGATGCCCTTGATGATGTCCGTGCTTTTGAGCGGGTTGAAGATGATGAGGATTCTGCCGGTATCGGTCTGCGCTTGGACACGATTGATAACCCGGAAGAGCTCGATGTTGAGGCGGATGGCGTAACGATCGCTAAGTTGCGTCTGTACTTGAGCGAGCAGGCTCCGTTGTCCTCGATCATGCCGCATCTTGAGGCGTTGGGGATCCGCGTGATTCAGGAGCGTCCTTACGTTGTGGAGCCTTTGGGTGCCCGGGAACGTTATCTCTATATCCTCACGGTCGCATTGGCCCCTGAGATTGATATTGCCCGGATCGCTCCGTTGGTTGAAGATGCCTACCGGGCGGTTGCTGCTGGGCGCACGGAGTCTGATGCGTTGGAGGGTTTGGTCACGGCACAGGGCCTCACCTGGCATCAGGTCGCGATTTTCCGTGCTTATGTCCAGTATCTGCGCCAGTGCGGCTCGATGAACAGTGTTGACTTCGCGGCCACCACTTTGCTGCGGTATCCGGCGGTGACGGCTGCGCTATTGGGCTTGTTTGAGGCGCGTTTTGACCCGGACTTAGCGGGTGATCGTGAACAGGGCCAGCAGGATGCCCGCGATGCGTTGGCATCGGCGTTGGATGATGTTGCGACCTTGGATGCGGATACGTGGATTCGACGTATGCGTGATGCGATGGGTGCCACGTTGCGCACGAACGCGTATCAGGGCAAACCTACTGTCGCGCTGAAGATCGCAACGGGTGAGTTGGGTTTCGCTCCGATGCCGCGTCCGTTCCGTGAGATCTGGGTTGATTCCCCGCGCGTTGCGGGTGTGCATTTGCGTTTTGGTGAGGTCGCCCGGGGTGGCTTGCGTTGGTCGGACCGTGAGGAGGATTTCCGTACGGAGGTTCTCGGTCTGGTGAAGGCCCAAGCTGTCAAGAACGCCGTGATCGTGCCTGCGGGTGCTAAGGGCGGTTTCTTCGCTAAACAGTTGCCTGATCCTGCTGTGGATCGTGGTGCTTGGGTTGAGGCTGGCCGGGCGGCGTATCAGGAGTTCATCCGTAGCTTGTTGGATATTACGGATAACTATGAGTACGCCGATGATGGCTCGCGTTCGGTGGTTCACCCTGAACGGGTTGTTGCTCACGATGGGGATGACCCGTATCTGGTGGTCGCCGCGGATAAGGGGACGGCGGCGTTTTCGGATACCGCTAACGAGATTTCCGCTGAGCGTGGTTTCTGGCTCGGCGATGCGTTCGCATCTGGCGGCTCGGTTGGTTATGACCACAAGGCGATGGGTATTACGGCCCGTGGCGCGTGGGAGTCGGCTAAGCGTCATTTCAAGACGCTGGGTACGGATGTGCAGTCTGAGGACTTCACGATGATCGGTATCGGTGACATGTCGGGGGACGTGTTCGGTAACGGCTTGATGCGTACCGAGCACGCGAAGTTGGTTGCCGCGTTTGATCACCGTGACGTGTTCATTGACCCGAATCCGGATCCGAAAGTTTCGTTTGAGGAGCGGGTGCGTCTGTATAACACGCCTCGTTCTTCGTGGCAGGACTATAACCCTGACTTGATCAGCTCAGGCGGTGGCGTGTTCTCGCGTTCCGCTAAGTCGGTTTCGGTCACCGAGCAGATGCGTGAGGTACTCGGCCTTGCTTCCGATGTGCGGGAGCTGACTCCGCAGGAACTGATTCGGGCCGTGCTGATGGCCCCGGTTGATTTGATCTATAACGGTGGCGTTGGCACGTACGTGAAGGCCGAATCGGAAACGAACGCTGACGTGGGGGATCGCGCTAACGATGCGATCCGTGTCAATGGTTCGCAACTGCGGGCTCGCGTGGTGGTTGAGGGCGGTAACCTCGGTTTCACTCAGGCAGGCCGTGTTGAGGCCGCGCAACGCGCGGGGACGGTCAATAACACTGACGCGATCGATAACTCGGGCGGTGTTGAGTCTTCGGACCGCGAGGTTAACATCAAGATTCTGATGGACGGCGCGGTCCGTGATGGTCGTCTAGCGTTTGAGGACCGGCCGGCGTTGTTGGCAGAGATGACTGACAATGTCGCCGACGCCGTGTTGGCTACGAATAAGGCGCAGAATGTTTTGCTCGCTGCTGAGCGGGGTGTCGCGGTTGAATTCGCGCCGGCCTATGAACGTCTGATGGGCCTCCTTGAAGAATCGGTTGATCTTGACCGTGCGCTTGAAGACCTGCCGAGCTCGGATGAGTTCGCTGCTCGCAGGCAGGGTGGCGAGGGGCTAACGACCCCTGAAACATCCGTGGTGGTTGCCTACACCAAGATGCAGCTGATCGATGCTCTGGTGGATTCTGATCTGCCGGAGGACCCTGCCATGCAGAAGGTCCTGGAAGCGTATTTCCCTCCTCAGCTGGTTGAACGTTTCCCTGAAGCGCTCGCCGCGCATCCGTTGCGCCGTGAGATCATCGCGACGATGGTCGCTAACCGCATCGTGAACATCGGTGGCGTGACGTATGCGTTCCGTGCGATGGAGGAGACGGGTGCGGACGCGGCGCGTCTGGCTCGGGCTTTCTTAGCGATGGACGAGGTCTACGGTATCGCTGAGCAGGTTGAAGCGATCGCCCAGTTGCCGGCAACGATCGATGATGAACAGTGGCTGCAGTTGCACGTGGATTTGCGGCGGCTTCTGGATCGTGTGACGCGGTGGGTTCTGGAGCACGAGGCTCTGGATAGTTCAGTTGATGAGATCCTTGCGAAGTTCGCTGATCCTGTGGCTCGGTTGCGTGAGGGTCTGCCGGGCATGGTGTGTGGCGTGGATGCCCAACGCACGCGTGCATGGTTTGAACGTGATGTTGAGGCGGGGCTTCCTGAGGAGCTCGCGCAGCGGCATAGCTTGGACTTTGAGTCCTACACGTTGCTGGATATCACCGCGTTGGCGTCAACGGGCGAGTGGGAGCTTGAGGAAGCCGCTGAGGTCTATTACGCGGTGTATGAGCGTTACGGAGTGGACGATTTGCTCTCGCAGATCAGCCAGTTGCCGCGCTCTTCACGGTGGGAAGCGTTGGCACGCAGCTCACTGCGTGATGACCTTTATGCCGCGGTGCTTGGTTTGACCCGCGCGGTTCTAGAAGAGACGGAGGGCACCGAATCACCGGACGTTAGCGATGCGGATGGCGTGGAGCTGTCTGCCGCGCAGGCTCGTGTGGTTGCTTGGGAGCAGCGTGATGCTGGCCGGATTGAGCGGGCGCACGAACAGCTTGATGCGGTGCGTGAGGTAGGCGGCGGCCAGATGGCTCCGTTGTTGGTGGCTACACGAACCTTGCGTTCGATGATCGGCCGCTGAAGCTAGTTCCGGCAGGCGTGTGTTGGGCGTGGCCAGCGAGGATTCGCTGGCCACGCCCAGTTTTATTGTGCCCGTTAAGGCAACTGGGGCGGTTGATCTTCCCCGGATCTACCGCCCCAGTTGGCTTGGTGGGGCCCCATGCTTGCGTCCGTTCCATAGACGCCGAGTCATGAGCCCCGTGCTTGTTACATGAACGCGCGGACTTTGCGGACGTAGTCCCTGGTGTCTGCGTACATTCCGTACCGCTTGATGCCGGCGAGGCCCTGGTAGTAGGCGCCGATGGCTTGGTCGCGGTTGTCCGCATTGTTGTGCAGGTACTTGATGAACAGGACCCCGGCGGTGACGTTGTCGTGCGGGTCGAGCGGATCCAGCTGACGGCCGATCGTGTTGCCCATCCATTTAGCGGTGGATGGCAGAACCTGCATGGTGCCGACAGCGTTAGCAGGGGACACAGCGCGGGCATCAAAGCCGGATTCGATTTGTGCATGTGCCAGGGCCAATCGTGGGTCCACGCCGTAGCGGACTGCCGTGTCGGCGACGATCTGCCGCATCTGAGCGCGGGAAGGAACCTGGCGCGCAAGCAGTGTGCGCTTGGATGCGTTGGCGTTGGCGTGCGTCTGCGCATCGTAGGTGTAGTGCAGGAACTTATTGGAGACCAACGAGTTGTTTGCCGCCCGCTTGGTGGTCTTCGACGCGGTCCTCGCGGCGGTCTTTGGGGCGGACGCGGTGCCGCTGAGCTTGATCTTCTGGCCCGGGTAGATGATTGTGGAGGCGCCCATGTTGTTGGCGCGGAAGATGGTGGCGAGGCTCACGCCGTTCTTGGCTGCGATAGCCGAGAGGGTGTCGCCCGCCCGCACCGTGTATGTGCGAGATGCGCCAGCCGATTTAGAGCGCGTGGTGTGAGCGGAACGCGTTGTCGTCTTAGCCTTCGATGCAGCCCGTTGCGTGGTCGCGGTGCCGCTGAGCTTGATCTTCTGGCC
>NZ_KV789376.1:107115-288794 GCF_001807575.1 Arthrobacter sp. HMSC08H08 | reverse complement strand
CGAGAGGGTGTCGCCCGCCCGCACCGTGTAGGTCTTAACTGCAGAGCCGGCGCGTGTTGACCGTGCCTTGCGAGTGGCCTGCTTCTTACCTGCTGGCTTTGACTTCTGAACGCCTGGCTTAGGGAGGCTCGCACCTCGGCTGATGGTCAACTTCTGGCCTGGGAAGATCAAAGACGAGGCCTTGAGCCTGTTCAGGCGCAGAACCTGCTCCACGGGTACGCCGTGCCGGGATGCAAGGCCCCACACGGTGTCGCCGGCCTTAACAGTGACGGTCTTGGCTTTCGGCTTGGCCGCCGCAACCAGTGTTGCGGCGCGCGCCTTTGCTTCTGCGACGTTGGCTGGCGTTGGGACTGCTGCGGGACGCACCGTCGGCTTGAATGCCGGGGTGTTGCTTGCGTGAGCGGTTCCCGCGAGGGAGCCGAGGGTCGAGAGGGTGATGATGGGCAGGGCCGCCGTGGCGATAGCGCCATTGACGGCTGTGCGGCGCGGAGGCGTTGGAGCCATGATTGCTGACCTCACGTTGTGGGGACTTACTTACTGCACTGTTCTCTGCATCGTGCAGGTGGTATCCGCGAGAAGGCAGGAGGGGCAGCTCCCGGGTTCAGCAGTTGCTGTTCTGTTATCCCGCAGACAACACCGTGATGCAAATGTGACATCTGTGAATATACAAGAACAAAGTTCCTAATGTAAACCTAAGTTGTAAAAGTTTCTCAAGAGGCACCTGTGACAGAAGTTAGAAAAGTGGCGAATGAGGCAAATGTGACTGTTGTGACTCATGTGTAATGGTGAGGTACGATCGACTGCGGCAACACAGGCTTCGCCACGACATCGCAGGCTTCGCCACGGCAACACAGGGCCCGGATCGTGGAAAACAACACTTCTTGGGCGAGTGTGTGCCACAGTGGTGGTGTGCAGAATTCAGTACAGAATCATCAGGCGCCGCATGGCGAACAGGACCTTGAAACGCTGGTAGGCGAGTGGACGACCGTCCCGGACCTTGTTGAGTCCACCGGTCTTGATGTGCGCGAGCTGCGTCGCTTGCTCGATGTTCGCGCGATCCTCGCTGTTCCCATCGGAGAGCGTGGTGTTAAGAAGATTCCGGCACGTTTCTTCCGCGATGGAGTGCCCCTAGATTCGCTCAAGGGCACCATTCAGGTGCTCACCGATGCCGGATACAGCGACGAAGAGCTCATCGCGTGGCTATTCACGGAGGACGAGACTTTGCCAGGCAGCCCCATGGATGCGCTGGAAGCAGGGCGCAAGAGCGAGATTCGCCGCCGCGCATCAGCCCTGGCCTGGTAGTAGCCACCGGGCAGCTCAGCTGAGTTGAGTAGTGACGTTGAGCTGACTCGTAGGTCGCTGACTCGTAGAACTGAAGCGCGCAGCGGCGCTGTTAGGCGTGGCGGCGGACTGCCGCGGATGCGACCGAGCGTAGCCCTTCGCGGGCTTGGGTTGGGATGTCAAGGCCATCGAGTGCGTTCATCGCTTGGTTGTAGAGCGCATCGATCTGGCTGGCGTGTTCTTCTGCTGCACCGGAGCCGCGGATCAGTTCGCGCACCTTTTCGATCGTGGCGTCATCGAGGTCATTGCGGCCCAGGACGGATTCGAGCCAGGCTTGCTGTTCGGTATCGACCCGTTGGCGGGTCAACGCGATGAGCAGGGTGCGTTTGCCTTCGCGGATATCGTCTCCGGCAGGCTTACCGGTTTGGGCTGGGTCGCCGAAGACGCCGAGTTCGTCGTCGCGCAGCTGGAACGCTTGCCCTGCCGGCAGGGAGAAATCGGACAGCCCGTCGAGGAGTTCTTGATCCGCACCGGCCAGTGCGGCACCGAGCAGGGTTGGCTTTTCGGCGGAATAGCGGGCCGCTTTATACGTCACGATCGTCCAGGAGTTCTCCGCCGCCTCATTGGGGGAGAGCTGGGAGCCGGTTTGCTCAGCTAAGACGTCGAGGTATTGGCCCGCCATGACCTGGGTGCGCATCTCGTCGAAGAGCTCACGAGCAGTAGGCCCGGCTTCTGCACGGTTGAAGAGGGTTTCGCTTAAGGCCAGCGCGATGTCACCTGCGAGGATCGCGCCTGCAATACCGAACTCTGAGGCCGAACGGTTCCACCCGTTGTCCCGGTGCAGCGCCTCAAGTTTGCGATGCACCGCGGGCTGGCGGCGGCGGGTGTCTGAATGGTCGATGATGTCGTCATGGATGAGCGCGGCGGCCTGGAACAGCTCAAGTGAGGTGCCTAGGGTGAGGAGGCGTTCATCATCTGGGCTGCCTCCCGCAGCGAGTGCCCCCCACAGCGCGAAAATGGGGCGGAGCCGCTTACCGCCTGAGCTGAGAGCGCTGATCGCATCGATCAAATCGTTAGTGCGGGGGCTCACGCGGGTGAGGTCTTGGCGTTGCTGTTCAAAGAAGGTTTTGACGTGTTCTTCGATGGCGTCGCGGAAGAGCGCGCTGATGCGCTCGGGCGAGGTGTCTGGGCTCAAGCCTGCCAGGGATGCCTTCGTAGAATCAGTCATGTCACCATTCTAGCGACGCGCGGTTCTTACGCGGGCCTGTCCCGCCGCCTGTCGAGGCGGAGCGGGGCGGCCAGGTGAGGTACTGAACTGATGGGAGGTGGTTGCCGGGTGAGTGAAGCGAGGCGTAGGCCGGAGCGGGTGATCGCTCACGTTGATATCGATGCGTTCTTTGTTTCGGTCGAGCGGATCCTTGACCCTACCTTGCAGAACCGCCCGATCATCGTGTCTCAAGACAGTCCGCGAGCCGTGGTGCTATCTGCTTCGTATGATGTGCGGGCCTATGGGGTGCATTCGGGGCAGCCGGTAGCGCAGGCCAAAAACATGGCTCCGCACGCGTTGATTGTCCCGCCCACACGCTCTGCCTATGGTGAAGCGTCGGCGCGCGTCATGGAGGTTCTCAAGGATCTGACCCCGCTGGTTGAGCAGGTGAGCGTGGATGAGGCGTTCATGGACATCACCGGGGTGATGCGCCACTATGCCAACCCGTTTCATTGTGCGCAGGTGGTGCGGGAGCGCATCAAACAGGCGGTGGGTTTGCCGGCTTCGGTGGGGCTTGCGCCGAATAAGTTTCTGGCGAAGATGGCTAGCGATAAAGCGAAACCGGACGGCGTGTATGCGATCACGCCTGCAGATGTTGAAGGTTTCATGCAAGCGTTACCGGTGGGTGAGCTGTTTGGGGTAGGTAAAGCCACTGAGCAGAAGTTGCATTCGCAAGGGCTCATGACCGCCGGCGATGTTGCACAGGCTGATCCGCGCCGGATGCTTCGCGTGCTAGGTAAGCATGGGCCGGAGCTGATCAAGCTCGCGCAGGGGATCGATCCGCGCCCAGTGGTGACCGAACGGGTCGAGAAATCGATTTCTCATGAACACACGTTCGATGTTGATGTCACGGATGAAGCGCACTTGCGTACCTGGATCAAGGAGTTGTCCTTCAAAGTCGCTGAGCGTGTCCGGGCTGCCGGGCACCGTTTCTATGTTGTGGGTTTGAAGGTCCGGTGGGATGACTTCACGACCGTTTCGAGGCAACGCCGCCTAAGTGACCCGACTGACTCTTCCTCAGTTATGAGCGAAGTGGCACTATCCTTGCTTTCCGCTTTGCCACGCCCGTTGAAGCCCGTCCGCTTGATCGGGGTGCGGGCGGGGGAGTTCGCCTCGGAATGGGAAGGTGAGCAACTCATGTTCGAATGGGAAGAAGCATTCAGCGACCACAGTGGGCGTGAACACGGTGGTAGCGAAGGCAACGCGACCGGACGCAGTGGGATGCAACAACGTAGCGGGAGAGAGCATACGGGACCTGCGGCACGGGCTGCGGGCTCGCAAGCGGAGAAAACGATGGACGCGATCAACGCGCGTTTCAAGGACAGCGTGCGCCCCGCATCGTTATTGAGAGGGGGTGAAGGTGAAGAAAAGCGTAGCGGCGGATAGGAAGTCGGCTCGAACTGTTAGCTCCCGCCTGCGTACAATGGGAATCCAGGAGTGGTCCGAAGAAGGGGGAAGCCGTGGGTTTATCTGAGAGTGAGCGCCGCATGCTCGCTGAGATGGAGAAGCAACTCCACGCAGATCCACAGTTTTCGAGCACGATGCGCCGCGTTGAACAGACGCCGCAGAATAAGCTGAGCACCCGCAACATCGCGCTTGGTGCGCTGATCGCATTCGCTGGCTTGGGCCTCCTCCTGCTCGGTATCGGTATCAGCGCAGGGCTGATCGTGACCGTGATTATGGGGATCGCAGGGTTCGGGATCATGGTCGCAGGTGCCGCGCTCGCAATGCGAAAGACTGAACAAGAAGCCACTACAGCAAGCCCCAGCCAGCCAACTAAACGGCGAGGCGAAAGCCTGATGGCGCGGCTTGAAAAAGACTGGGACAATCGCCACAACCAAAACTAAGCGCCAACTCTCAACGTCAGGCGCTAGGCGGCAGGCCCCGACACACACGCCAGAGATTTTCAGGTGGGTTCGAACATAGCCTTCGAGCCCACCTTTTCTATGTTCAAACCCCTCTCGCAAGACGAGTAAGAGATTTTGCTAAACGCCATTCGACGACATGGCAAAAAAGAGTCTGCTGTGACTTTCCTCACGCCACTTCTTGGTTTAAGGTTAACTTACATTGTCAAGGGGTTTTACAAAGGACAGTGCTTTACCGGTGTCGCTCTACGATAAGGCGGAACAGTAATGATGAAATCTGGGCAAAGGCTGTTGGTCGGTTTCGCTACTGTGTTCTTAGGCGTATCGCTTGCGGCGTGCGGCGGGCCGGAAGCTAGTACCGAAGGTAGGGATCCGGACGCGCGGGCAAAACTTGACCGACAGTCTTCCCAGATCCTCACACCGTTTTCTGCATATCTGCAGAACGACGACCCTGCAGATCAAGCCTTGGTAGATCAAGCTAAACGTATCTTCACCTCGAAATGCATGGCTAAGAAGGGTCAAAAGTTTTCGGTTGTTGGTCCTGAAAACGCGATCATCGATGACCGCACATTCGGCATGTGGGATGAGAAATTCGCGGCCCAATACGGGTGGGGTTCCATGCCCAGCAGTGTAGACATGACCTGGGAGCAAGAGGAGACAGCGGGAGGTGAGGCCTGGGAGGAAGCCTACGAGGAATGCCAAACGGACTTTGACGCAGATGCAGAAACGGAAGCGCTCAGAGAGATAGACCAAGAATCCTCCGCTCGGGCTGAGGAGCTGAGCACTCAGGCTTTCAACGCTGCGGTTAAGGATGAGGAGTGGAAGCGAGTCCACGAGGAGTGGTCTCAGTGCATCACGGATGCGGGGCTCACGGCTCCGAAGAACTCTGAAGAGTGGGCATCCGTTGAAACTAAGAAACTTCTAGAGTCTGAAGGCGCTCAAACTTCGAAGGAAAGTATCCGGCTTGCCAGCATTGAGGCCCGCTGCAATAACCAGACCTCAACAAGCCAACGCCTAGGCGATCTTGTGGCCTCTTATCAGCAGCCGCTCATCGACAAACATGAGGCTGAACTTAAAGCAGCTAAAGAAGCAAAGGACCGCGTCTTGTCTGCGGCCCGCGAATATATTGCACGGAATGGCTAACTCTGGCCCACAGTAGATCTGACCCACAGTAGAAAGGTGTTTACGCATGAGGAAAGCCGGAGCACCGCATCTTTCACGGGTGGCTTTCCCCGTGCGTACCCTGATTATCACTGGGGTGGTGATCGGTGCGGTTGTTGCAGCGTTTTTCATCGGTACACTCACAGCCCCGAAAAACTCGGTCGCCACAGTCTCGGATGAAAGAATCCAGGCCACCGCGGTGGTTGAACAGCGGGCCATCGTGCCTGACACGGTCATCTTAGGCACGGTAGGCGAAGGCAAAACGAAGAATATTGTGCCTTCTGTCCTTCCTGAAACCGCCACCGTCACCAAGCAAGCGTTGAAGAAGGGCGACGATGTTGTTGCCGGCCAGCTCCTTGGATCCGTGGCTGGAACACCGGTGTTCGCGATGCAGGGGAAGCTACCTCTCTACCGTGACCTAGCCGCTGGAGATAGGGGCGACGACGTCGTAGCGTTCCAAGAATCCCTCCAAAACTCCGGGTACACGGTACAGATCACGGGCGTCGTAGACTCCGCGACCGTCCAAGCCGTAACGGGTATGTTCCAACGCGCCGGATATGCACTACCGCAACGCGAGATCGAGCCACCACCGGAATCTACCCCGGCAGAACCTGGCTCAGATGGCGCCTCGGGCGAGGGCTCATCGGAAGAGGGCGAAACGAACGCAGCACCCGCGCCGCGCACGCAACCCTATATCCCGGTCTCCGCTTTCGCCGCCATCGACGGTAAAGGCGGAACCGTACTGAGCGTCGCCGCTGTCGCATCCACTGTTGGGCCTGAGCAGCCGCTGGCGAAGGTGCGGGTTGGCAGGCGGAGCATCAGCGCGCACGTCAACGCTGTAGAAGCCGAGCAACTCAGCAAAGGCACGGAAGTCCACATCACCGCCGACGCTGACAAGTTCGCGGGCACAGTCGAGAACGTCGGAGAGTTCCAAGCCGGTTCAGAAGGTCGCACCCCTGGGCATAACGTGACCTTCACAACCAAAGATGAGGCCTTCGACAAAGTCCAGAACGGGACCCAAGTTCGCGTAGGCCTGAAAACCAAAGTGAAACCGCAAAAAGCCGTGCCAGTCACCGCGTTACGCCACGATGCCGACGGAGACTATGTCCTCGTCCAAAGCACGGGATCGGGCTCAGAACCGAAACACGACAACGGTCAGGGCGCTGACAAACAAGGCTCAGACAAGCAGGGCGCTGATAAACAAGGCTCAGATAGTCGGGGCGCTGACAAGCAGGGCGCAGGCAGCACATCCGAGCCGCGCCGCGTCAAGGTCACGGTGGGGAAGACTGCCGCCGGATGGGCCGCGGTTGAATCAGACGATCTGGCCGTTGGTGACACCGTGGTGCTTTGATGGAACGCCAAAGACTCATTCAGATGCGCGGGGTAACCCGCCAATACGGCCCGGACAGCACCGCCGGTATCTTCGACGTAGACCTAGACATTGACGCGGGAGAATACGTCGCCATCGTGGGCCCCTCAGGGGCGGGTAAGAGCACACTCCTGCAGATCCTCGGTTTGCTCGATGCCCCGAATGAAGGCTCATACACGTTCGCAGGCAAGGACCTTACAAGTGCAACGGAAAAAGACCGCGACCAACTACGTGCCGAAAGCATCGGCTTCGTTTTCCAAGCCTCACACGTGCTGCCTCACCTGGACGCGCTATCCAACGCGGCCCTAGGAATGGTTCCACACGCAGTACCCCTGCAGGAACGGTCAGAGATCGCATATGAAGCGATGAACAGCCTCGGCATCGCAGACCGCGCAACCTATAAAGCGGGTGTGCTCTCAGGCGGTGAAAGGCAGCGCCTCGCCGTTGCGCGCGCCCTGGCACCCCAGCCGGAACTGGTGCTCGCTGACGAACCGACAGGTGCACTCGATACCGCATCAGGCATGGCGGTGCTCGCAGACCTTGAGCGCGCGCGGGAACACGGCGCCACGCTCATCGTCATCACCCACGACGAAGACGTAGCGGCCCGCGCCCACCGCGTCATCCGCATCGTGGATGGCCGGATCGCCGAAGACACCGGCGCCGCCGAGTCCACACCAGCCGCCGCAAACGAATCTGTAGCCAAACCACGCAAGGGGCCGCTACGAACACGCGTCGCTGACGTGCTGGCCGAATCCCTCACAGAAGTGCTTCTACGCGGGATCCGTACAGCGTTTCTGGTGCTGGCTTTCGCTCTAGGCATCGGCGGATTGATCGCATCAGTCGGGATCAGCCAGACAGCCGCAGTACAGATCAACGAACGCCTCGAAGCCGCAGCGTTCGACGAAGTGTGGATCTCTACCCCAGACTACGCACGCGAGGAACTAGAGAAGAACCTCGCACAGGATCAACATCGGCTCAGGCAGCTCCCTCACGTGCAGAGGGTGACCCGCATGATCCAGCTACCCACCGAATCCACCGGCCTATACCGAATGGAACCAGGAGACGTGAACGTCAGCGGGGGACTGCAGATCATCGCCGTTGACGACCAATTCTTCGAAACCCAAGACCTCACCCTAGGTAAGGAACACACGGCTGATCTTTTCGGGATGCCTGCTGTGACCTCGGTGGCGGTCGTAGGGCTCGATGCGCATGAAGCCCTGCAACTGCCCGGCAGCGAAGCCGGCGGCACGGTGGTGGTGGGAGGCCACCGTTTGACCGTCGTGGATTCCTTCACAACCGGTGAACGCCGCCCAGGCTTGAACAACGCCGTGCTGGTTCCGTTGTCTCTGGCACCGCAACTGCACCTGGGGCAACCGCAATTAGTGATGCGTACAGATAAAGGCTTCCCAGCCGCGCTCGCAGAAGCCGTACCGATGCAGTTGAACGCCGCAGACCCAGGCAGCTACAGAGTCCAGACCGTCGCAGACCTACGAAACCTCCGCATGGGCGTCTCAACAGACCTCGATGCGCTGGTCGGGATCATGGCGGCCACCCTACTGATTCTCGCAGCTGTGAGCGCATCAACCTCGATGTACCTCACCGTGCTCTCCCGAGCCCCAGAAATCGCTCTGCGGCGAGCTCTAGGCACCACACGAAAAGGAATCGCGGCACGGTTCGTAACCGAAGGAGTGATGATCGGTTTCATCGGCGGGGCGGTAGGCGCACTCGCAGGCGTCCTCGGGGTAGTGGCGGTGTCTGCCGCGCAAGGCTGGAAACCACAAGTAGAGCCGTGGCTTGTACCCGTAGGCTTAGGCCTCGGGGTTGTAGCCGGACTCGTATCCTCCGTAGTCCCAGCCTTCATCGCGAGCAAACAGCCACCAAGCAACGCCCTCTAAGCGCGCCAGGGCATCTCACCGCTACGATGCGCGCCGGCGCAAAACCAGCAGGCTGACACCACCCAGCATCAGTAGAGCAACCGAAGCCAGCGCACCCTCAGCGCTGATACCCGTACGGGCCAACGACGAATCACCCGGCGCATTAGACTCACCCGGGTTCTCAGGCTGAGCGGGATTGTCTGGCTGAGCTGGGTTGTCTGGCTGGCCCGGCTTACCGCCGTCACCGCCGTCTCCACCGCCCGGGGCGCTAGGGCCTTCGCTTGGACCGTCGCTCGGAGTCTCGCTCGGCTTCTCAGAAGGAGATTCGCTTGGCGATTCGCTTGGCGATTCGCTCGGCGCCGCGCTTGGAGCCTCGCTTGGTTCCTCGGAAGGGGCCTCGCTTGGTTCCTCAGATGGCGTATCGCTCGGGCCCTCAGTCGGCTCCTCGGTTGGCTCGTCCGACGGGTCCTCGCTTGGTTCCTCAGTTGGCGTATCACTCGGCTTTTCACTCGGTTCTTCGGTTGGCCCGTCCGACGGGTCCTCGCAATCGCATTTGGTGCCTACACGGATGATCTGTTTGACCGGCTCCGCGGTGCGCTTGGTTTCAACAACAGGTTCACCGGATGGTTTACCGTCAACCAGCTTCTGCGTCGAGGTCACGGTGTCCTCGCCGAGCTTGCCTTCTTGCTCGACCAGTTGCTTGCCGGCTTCGAGGGTGTCATCGAGCACGACCTCCGTCTCGAACGGAACCGGCTTCTTCACCGTGGTGACCAACTCCTGGGTACCCAGGCGAGGCCCGTATTCGATAATGCGGGGGACAGGTTCCTTAGTGGTCTTCTCCTCGACCACCTCGGCCTGATCACCCTTAGCGGTGAACTTAGAGGTGAACGTCTTCTCGCCGTCCTCACCTTCCTGGACAACCTTGGTTTCGCCCGGCGCCAGGTCAGGGTTCTCACGAACCTCAGTAGGGAACGGGATCGGTACGGTCCACGTCACGTCCTTCGCGCTTTCGGCAGGCTTAGTGCCAACTCGAACAACCTCGTTGACAGGTTCTTCAATGCGCTCCCACGTGCCGTCCTTGTTCTGCTTCTCCTTACCCGGCTTGCCCTCGGTATCAACCTTGTACTCGCCAGCAGGCAGCGTGTCGTCGTACTTGTATTCGACCTTGAACGGAACCTCACGCGCCGGCACGTTCACAACCTTGACCACGGCAACCGCGGTGTCCTTCGAGCCATCCGCGTAGGTCACCGTGACGGGGATCTTCGCCTCGTCTCCGGCCTTCGCATCCTCCGGCGCGGTCGCGGTGATCGTGCCGTTGTCATCAACCGTGACAGTCCAGCCTGCAGGAACATCACCCACCGTGAACGGGTTCTCCTTGGCGACCTTCACATGATCCGGCTTATCAATCGTGACCGGCAACTTCGCGGTACCGCCCGGGTAGACCGTCTCCGCCGGATATGACGGTTCAGCTTCCCAGTTGTTGCTCAAATTGACCACCGTGGTGACTGGCACTTTCGGGGAAGAGCCGTCTGGGGCCTCAACGGTGACGTTGATGGTCTTCTGATCACCTGGCTTGGAATCGGCAGGAGGGGTCGCGGTGACCACTCCTGTGTCCGGGTTGATCGTGTACTTCCAGCCGTCAACTTCCTGTTCGAGGATCGGCTGGTCCCCGTCCTTACCGAAGGAGAACGTCGAGCCCTTCGGCGCGTTGCTGACCTGGTGGTCCACAGAGTTACCGGGGCCGGTGGATTCCACGGTGTAGGTCGGGATGTCATCACCCTTGATGACAAAGACCGTAGCGGTTGCTTCCTGAGGCTTAGCGCCCGATGCGTAGTGGGCCAGAACAGGGATGTCCAGCTGGTCGCCTGGCTCTGCGTCCCTCGGGACCTCGGTGCTGATCTCGCCCGTGTTCTCATCGATCGTGACGGTCCAACCGTTCTTGGAGAGCGTGGTTGTGCCGTCTTCGAAGGTGTAACGGCTTGGTGCCTCGTCGCTTTCCTTACCGCTTAGACCCTTCTCGGGCAGGGTTGGCTTCAAGCTGGCTTTCTCGCCAGGCTTCTTGGTTTCCGTGCCGTAGGTCGGGACCTTGATGTCGTTGACAACCTGGAACTGCACCTCGACCTCGTCGGTGGTGTGGTCCGGGTAGGTGGCCTTGACCTTCGGGGAGATCACGGTTCCCAGCGGGACGGTGTCGTCAGCTTTCGCAGTGACCTTGCCGTTCTTGTCCACGGTCACGGTCCAGCCCGAAGGCACAGAGGAATCGTCGACCTCGTACTTGGCCGGCGCCACAGCCTTGTGGCCCTTCATGATGGCCTTGGTCTTGATCTGGGAATCGATGTCCTGGTTCGGCTTACCTGGTGCAATAGCAGGCTTGACCAGGTCCGTTACCTGCGTGTTGTTCGGTTCAACAACTACCAGCAACGGAAGCTCGTCTTTCGAGCCGTTGGAGTAGGTGATCACAACCCGCGGCTGCGCGAACGTGCCCGGCATTGGATTCTTCGGTGCCGTGACGGTGACGTTATAGGTTTCCGGGTCCAGGGTTGCGTCCCAGCCTTCATAAACGTACTTCTCATCAAGCTCGACATCGGCTTCGAAACCGCCGTCTTCTTTCTTCTTCACCAGGTCCTTGATCAGGTCCGGTACCTGGGTGAAGGTCACTGACTGGCGATCTTTAGCCAGCGGGCCTTGAGGACTTTCAACACCAGAGATGATCGAGGCATCACGCTTGTCATATTTCGGGTCATGGAACTGGGTATCGTCGAGACTCCACTGGTGTGAGTCGATGACGTTGGCTTTGTTGTATCGGGGCAGAGCATTGGATTCCTGGAAAGCCTGCCCGTAACTATCCGCGTCCGCATCGATCGCAGCCTGCAGCTGTTCAACGGAGCGTGGCAGGGCGAGAACGCTGAAGCGGACACCCTGTTGGGCGTTGAGCTCCGTGCCCTTGTATTCAGGCATTGTGAAGTACACGTCTCCGTTATCTTCGACGCGCAAACGTGCTTGGCCACCGGAAGCTTCAGTGTTGCTGGTGCCGATAAACTTGCCCTGAGAGTCATAGGCTTCAACAACCATGCGCGGCATCGATGGGGCGTCGGCACTGATGCGGCCTACCTTGACCTTTTCACCCGGGGTGACCACAAGCTTTTCCCGGTTTTCCCAGGACACGGAAATAGGCGAGCAGTTGTCATTCTCGCTTGGCCACGGATTCACAACAGCCGTAAATCCAGCGTTTTGGCCCTGAGTCGCTTTGCGGCCGTCAATGTTATCTTTTGTGTACTTTCCTTGCCAGGCATAACGCACGGGGTTTCCAGCATCGGCCTGTGCATACTGCTTGACCTTATCCCCGGTCAGTTCTGAGCTGAGGATCAGATTCCTTTGGGAACGACTGGCTTTGATCTCGAGTTGTTCATCGGCCTTAGCAGTCACCGGTCCCTCAGCGCCAAAAAGAGTCTGGCCGACGTCCATAGAGGAAATGGTTCCGGGGTCCAGGACACCACTAAGGAGCCCAGAATTACTAAAACCCCAGGCTGCGAACGTTCGATCCTTCGAATTGTCGAACGCGAGGCTCAAGCCCCATATGGTCTTATCAGCGCTGTGCTGGCTTGGCTCTAGGGTCGTCCATGTGAAACCGGCCTGACTGCCAGATGAGCCGCCACCGAAAACTTCACACGAGCCGGCTAACAGGTCCGAGGGCTTCTGTTGCTCCTGCTCCACAGCGCCGGCTTTATCTCGGATTCCGCCCGAGAGTGCAGACGCTGTGGCGGCTGGCTCAGCGGAGAAGAAGCTAGGGGCAATCGCTAGCGAGCTACCTGTCAAAGCAATGACAGATAGCGCAGTTAACGACGAGCGCGCAGAACGTTTGAGCCCACGTGTGTTGTGTGGAGTACGCATCAATGAATCCTTATTGAAATCTTCTTCGGTGCTCGCGACACCCTCAAGCTGTGATTTAGCTATGAATCATCATATACGTTCACAAGGCGCATGTGGATATGAACACTTTCCGGAAAGTGACGCTATCTGCCGCGAGGTTAGTTGAGGTGTCACCCAACCCTCATGGAGGTTGGTTGAAGTGTCACCCAAGTCCCAAATGGGGCCTCCTCCACTTCCATCCACCGCCGCCCCCGCGATCGACCTTTAGCCGCTCTTTGTGCGTGAAACTGGGGGTTATCGCTTGCAGCGTAGATTGGGCGTCCTTTAATCCTCCACTTTCACCCCTGCCGCTAAAAACCGCGTAATCTCGCGGGAAAATAGGCATAGACAATTCACAGAAAATATATGAAACACCCAGAAACCACTTGACGGGGGAGGGATGTGGAGTAAAGTGGAGGGCGTTGGAGCGAGCTGGAGTTCAGGGAGTCAGACCCCCTGAACCTCACCACTTTCGGAAAGGGGTGGCGTTATGTTCCTTGGGACGTATACGCCACGTCTTGATGAGAAGGGGCGCATCATTCTTCCGGCCAAGTTTCGTGACGAGTTGGGCAAAGGGCTCGTCTTGACCCGAGGCCAAGAAAGATGCATCTACGTTTTCAGCGTGAAGGAATTCGAGGCGGTCCACGAGCAGTTGCGGGCCGCCCCGATGTCTTCCAAGCAAGCGCGGGACTACATTCGCGTGTTCCTCTCCGGTGCCTCTGATGAGGTGCCAGACAAGCAGGGCCGCGTGACCATCCCGCAACCGCTACGGACCTACGCAGGTCTCGATCGCGACGTGACCGTGATCGGCGCCGGTAGCCGCGCGGAGATCTGGGACACCGAGGCCTGGAACTCCTACCTCGCTGAGCAGGAAGATTCCTTCTCAGACACAAATGAAGAAGTGATACCCGGATTCTTCTGATCCACCTGCCGGCACGCCAGCCAGTCAACGCATCAGAAACACCGGAAAACCGAGGGGCGCGCTCTCCTCCCGCGAAACCCAGTGGATATCCCGACTCAACTTCCCCTGAGCCGGGCCAGCCGCCAGGGACGCGGTGGGGGAACGAGCCCCTCGGAGCATCTTCACCAACGAATGTTCACCAGCGAATTGCCAACACCAGGCCTTTAACACCAAGACTTCTACCTAAACCATCAGCACAAGCAACAGACCCCGTAGGGAGGTGGCAATACAGTGACAAAGAACAAGCGCGCGGCAGGAAGTCAGGCAGTTAATGCCCACGCTTTCGATGGCGCAGCATCAGGCCGCGTGCAGTCGGCAGCTGAGCGCCACGTCCCAGTGTTACTTGAGCGCTGCCTCGATCTGTTGCAACCCGGAATCGACGCCGCGCGTGACGCCGGCCGCACACCGTGGGTTATCGATGCAACTCTAGGCATGGGTGGCCACACCTACCAGTTGCTTGCACGCAACCCGGACGTCCACGTGATCGGTATCGACCGCGACACCAATGCGCTCGTCATGGCATCAGAGCGCCTCACCGAATACAGCGACCGGCTAGTGCCGTGCCACACCACCTACGACAACATCGACGAGGCACTCGAAACCGCTGGCATCGAAGCCGTCGATGGCATCCTGTTCGACCTCGGTGTCTCCTCGTATCAACTCGACGAACGTGAACGCGGATTCGCCTATTCTTACGACGCCCCGCTCGATATGCGCATGGACACCACCGCGGAACTCACCGCGGCCGAGGTCGTCAATACCTACACGCATCAGCAGCTAACCCGCGTGCTCAAGGCTTACGGCCAAGAACGCCATGCACGCCGCATCATCGACGCGATCCTGCGCACACGCGAAACTGAGCCGTTCACGACGACCGGGCAACTCGCCCAGCTCATCATCGACGCCTACCCGCGCGGAACCAAGGGCGGACACCCCGCCAAACGGACCTTCCAAGCGCTCCGCGTTGAAGTCAACAACGAACTGGCCGTCCTTGAATCCGCGCTACCTGCAGCCCTCGATGCCGTCGCTAACGGAGGCCGCATCGTGGTCATGAGCTATCAATCCCTCGAAGACCGGCTCGTTAAATACGCCTTCGCGCAAGCAACGACCTCATCCGCGCCGGTAGGGCTACCCATCGAACCCGAAGAACACAAAGCCCAATATCGGCTCATAACCCGCGGCAACGAGAAACCGACGGAAAGGGAAGTCGAAGAAAACTCCCGTGCCGCCGCAGCAAGACTACGAGCGGTCGAACGCATCCGCGAACCCCTCAGCCGCCACCACTACACAGACCGCTTTAGCCATCGCTCTAGGAGGAACTCATGAGCGCGCAACCACTGCTCAGGGCCGAACCCGCCCACGCGGAACCGCAAACCGAGGAATTCAGCGGAACCGCGAGTCAGCTTCGCGTAGCCGAAACCCCTCAGGGCGTTCGCACTGAAACGCGGAAACCGCTCTCGGTTATCGAGTACAAGCCCCGCAAGAAAGTGTTGAGCTTCATCCTGTTGTGCCTTGTGATCATGGCGGCGACGGTAGCGACGGCTCTGGGCATCAACGTCAAGGTAGCCAAAGGGCAATACGAACTCGTGCAGCTGCAAAAGCAGGAGCAGAAGCTCACGCAAGACAATGAAGCACGCAGCAGTGAACTGTTCAACAAGAAGTCCCCGCAGAACCTCGCGGCACGCGCGGCACAGCTGGGAATGACCGCATCCGGAAGTGCTGCCACGATCGATGTGGATAAAAAGGAGATCTACGGCAAAGCGACCGAAGCCAAGAAACAGGGCAACGATCTCGCCAAAGGCCCGCACGTCAAGGCCCCGCGCGAACCTGACTATAACGAGCGCGAACTCGCCCGCGCCCAACAAGAACTAAAGGCTAAACAGAACACCGCCCAGGGCGCACAGGCTCCCGCACCGACAAGCCCGGATGCGGCTGGCTCTGAGAAAGCGGATTCGCCTCAGAGCGGCGTGGCGGAGAAGGGCGCTCGTGATGATGCGAAAGGGGAGCGCGGCAAGGTCAGCGACACCCCTTCCAAGAAGGGGAAAGCCAAAGAAGCTGCCGGGGATAATAAAAAGAACACCAAGCCGTTTTCCGGTAAGGACCTCAATGGCGGAAGCATTCCAGGTCCGCAGACCAGCTCAGATAACGCTGGTGACTAGACACTAATCACACGAGGGGAGTCATCCATGGCACGCAGCACGGCCGAGGTTCGCTCCGTCTACCGCATGCGGACGCTGCTCATGCTTGTCCTCTTGCTCATGCTCGTGCTTGCTGGGCGCATGATCTGGGTTCAAGGGATCGACTCCAAACAGGCCGCAGCAGACGCGCTCTCCTCACGCACAACCACTGAGGAGTTGCACCCGGTCCGCGGCCGCATCCTCGACAGCAAGGGCGAAGTCCTCGCGATGTCCGTAGTGCGCTACGACCTGATCGTCAACCAGAACCTCGTCACCGAAGAGTTCACCCGCAAAGACCCAGAAACGGGGAAGAGGGAAACGATCACCGCGCAGCAGGCCGCGGAAGAAGTCGCATACGAGCTCGGCAAAGACCCCGATAAAGTTCGCGACCTCATGCTCGGTGTTGAGGGGCAACCCAAGAACGGGTACTCGGTCATCGCGAAAAATGTGACCCCTAAAGTCAGGGAAGCCGTCCTACGGGTCGGGTTCCCGTGGATGACCAGCGAACAACGCGCCCACCGCGAATACCCCAACGGGCCCATCGCAGGTCAAGTGCTTGGCTTCACCAACGCGGAAGGCGTAGGTGCCAGCGGCATCGAGCTTTCACAACAGAAATACCTCGAAGGCATCCCAGGGGAACGCGTCTATGAACGCTCCGCAGACGGGGTCCGCATCCCCGGTGCGGCACTAGCCGAAAAAGAGGCCGTTGACGGCCAAGACGTGCAGCTCTCAATCGACCAAGACATCCAGTGGGCCGCCCAAGAAGCCGTGATGGCCAAACGCAAGCAGTTCAACGCCCTCTGGGTCAACGCGATCGTGATGGACGTTAAAACCGGGCGCATTCTGGCGTTGGCTGACTCGACACCGATGGACCCCAACGATCCCGCCGACACCGAAGCCGACTACCGTACATCCACGGCGATCTCCCAAGCGATCGAGCCGGGATCCACGGGTAAAGTCCCGACGTTCGCGCTCGCTTATGAGCAAGGCAAACTCAAACCCGAGGAAAACTTCAAAGTGCCGAATAAGAAAAAGTTCGGTACCGAAGTCATCTCTGACTCGATGCCGCACGCAACCTTTAACATGACTGGAGCCGGCATCTTCGCTCGCTCCTATAACACCGGAACCGTCATGATCGGCGAACGGCTCACCGATCAGGATCGTTACGAGTTCATGAAGAACCTCGGCATCGGCTCTTCCCTCGACGTAGGCCTCGGCCCCGGCAACCCCGGGATCCTCCTGAACTCAGAGAACTGGGACCAACGTCAACGCCTCACCACAATGTTCGGGCAAGGCTATTCGCTCTCACCCATGAACACCGCATCCATGTTCCAAGGCATCGCCAACGGAGGCGAACAAATCACGCCGACCATCGTCGAAAATTACGTCGACGCGGAAGGTAATAAGACTAAAGCGCCGACCGGCGACAAACGCCGCGTTATCAGCCCGGAAACCTCGAAAACCATGATGCGGACCATGGAATCGGTGGTTGACAACGGCACCGCGTACGCAATGAAGATGCCGGGCTACCGGGTAGCCGGTAAAACCGGTACCGCACAGGCCCAGGGCCCCAGCGGAAAGTTCGATCAACACTCGCAAGCCTTCGGCGGGCTGGTACCAGCCGAAGACCCCCAGTACCTTGTACTCGTGACCATGCACCACCCGAAAGGTAATTGGAAAGACTGGTCGGTCGGGGACACATTCACGCGCATCATGGAAGCCACCGTACGTAGCCGAGGGCTCGCGCCAACGGAATCGAAGTCGCAAGCATATAAAGTATTCTCCGGCGAACGACAAAACTATCCATGGTAAGGAAACCCGTGTCTGAGACCCCCACCAGTGCGGCGCAAGCTGAACGAGCCTTCCGGCCAAACCACACAGCCGGTGTGACGCTTGCACAGCTCTTCCCACACGCCACCCTCGGCAGCACCGAAGCTGAAACCCTAGTCACCGGGATAACGCTTGACTCCCGTGCCGTCCAGGAGTCCGACCTCTATGCGGCTCTACCTGGGGCGAAAACCCACGGGGCACGCTTCGCAGCCCAAGCAATCGAGGCCGGTGCTGCCGCGATCGTGACCGACGCCGCCGGTGCAGACATCATTGCTTCGGGGCAGGCTGGCGCTGAACAGACAAGCGCGACGAGCACACCCGTTGTGGTGACCGAAAACTTGCGCACCCAGCTGGGGGATCTCGCCGCAAGCATCTACAGTTCATCCACCAACAGCTCAGGTGAGAGCCCAGCGCCGCTGCCAGCCCTCATCGGTGTTACCGGAACCAACGGCAAAACCACCACAACCTACATGGTGCGCTCCCTCCTCACCGCACTTGGGCACCACACCGGGCTCATCGGGACCATCGAAATCCAGTCCGGAACCGAGACCATCGAGGCTAAACTCACCACTCCAGAAGCGACCCAGCTGCATTCTTTGCGGGCCCGTATGGGCGAATCCGGTGTGGACACCATCGCGATGGAGGTCTCTTCCCACGCGATCGAATTTCACCGCATCAGTGGGCTGCTCTACGACGTTGTGGGGTTCACCAACCTCACCCAAGACCACCTGGACTTACACGGCTCCATGGAGGAATACTTCAACGTCAAAGCCGAGCTGTTCACCCCCCAACACGCGCGTCGCGGGGTTGTGCTCGTAGACGATGAGTGGGGTAAGAAACTCGCTGAAACCGCGAGCATCCCGGTGCAAACCCTCTCGGTGAACGCTACTGAAACCAAGGACGGTGCGGAAGCCGACTGGAACGTGACAAATATCCGCCGTGAGCACCTCGGCTACCGTTTCACGCTCACAGGCCCAGCCGACAGCGCCGGTGTGTCCCAAACCCTGGACGCCCACGTGGACATGCCAGGTGAATTCAACGTCGCCAACGCAGCGCTCGCGTTGGTTATGGTTATCGCCTCTGGCGTTCCGGCGGCCAAGCTACAAGAAGCAATAGCTGCCGAGCCATCCCCGCTGACCCCGAGCGTCCCTGGGCGCATGGAGGTCGTATCAACTCGCCCCGCTGTAATCGTCGATTTCGCTCACAACCCTGACGCGCTTGAACGAGCGCTCGCATCCGTGCGTACGCAAGAAGGCCGAGTGATCGTAATCTTCGGTGCAACCGGGGAACGCGATCAACTCAAACGCCCCATCATGGGCCGCATCGCAGCAGAAAACGCTGACATCGTGGTCGTCAGCGATGACGATCCGCACGATGAAGACCCGGCAACCATCCGCGCCGCCGTCATCGAAGGAGCGCAACAAGCGGCCGCACGCACCGGCGCGACGGTCATTGAAGCCGCGCCACGTGCCACAGCCATTCACCAGGCCATCCAGATGGCCCACGAAAACGACGTTGTGTTGCTTGCCGGCCGCGGGCATGAAACCGCCCAGGAAGTCAGCGGAATCATGGTCCCCATCGACGACCGTGAAGAGGCAAGAGCCGCACTCGTGCAACAAACCAGCAAGACCGAGTAGAGTCAGTCCACAGAACAATGATCACTCTCACCATTTCCCAACTTGCCGAAGTCACTGGAGGCCGCCTGTACGGCCCGGTGAATACTGACGCGCACGTCAGTTCAGTCACCACCGATTCCCGCGAGGTCACCCCCGGCGCGCTGTTCGTAGCGAAGCCAGGGGAGAGGACCGACGGACACGAATTCGCTGCAAGCGCCATCGGCGACGGCGCGGTAGCGGTCCTCGGGGAACGCGAAGTCACCGACGCCGCAGGTCAGCCGCTGCCGATGGTCATCGTCAACAACGTTGTTGACGCGATGGGTGTGCTTGCCCGCCACGTGGTTGAAACGGTCCGCGATCACGGTGAGCTCACCGTGATCGGTATCACCGGCTCCGCAGGCAAAACCACCACTAAAGACCTCCTAGGCGCTATTTTGAGCCATAAAGGACCCACCGTGGTTCCGCAAGGCTCCTATAACGGCGAGGTAGGTTTGCCGCTCACCGTCTTCGAGATGACGGAAGATACCCGGTACCTGGTCGCCGAAATGGGGGCCACCCAGCGCGGGAACATCGCCTACCTCGCCGACATCGTCAAACCAGATATCGGCGTGGTCCTCATGGTCGGCACCGCCCACGTGGGCGAGTTCGGCGGCATCGAAAACATCGCTCTCACCAAACGTGAGCTCGTTGAAGCGGTCGGCCCTGAGGGCGCTGTGGTGCTCAATAAGGACGATTCCACGGTGTGGAACATGCGCGAAGCCGCACACGCACCCGTCTGGGCTTTCACCGAAAGCGACCCAGCAACCGCATCCCTCGGCGCTGCTGGAGACAGCGAGGACAACATCGCTGGTGCCGTCTACGGAACCAACGTGCACCTGGATGGGAGCGGCCACCCCGTCGTCGCCCTCACGTTCCCAGACGGCTCCGTCCGGCAAGTCACCTCTGGCCTAGTTGGCCGCCACCACGTAGCCAACGTTTTGGCCGCGGCGACCGCGGCCAGCGCAGCCGGGATCGAATCCGGGCTGATCGCAGACACTCTCTCCGGACTCGGGGCAATCTCACGGCACCGGATGGAACGCACTGACCGCGCAGACGGCGTCACCGTCATCAACGACGCCTACAACGCCAACCCGGAATCCATGATGGCAGCCCTCCAGCTGCTCGCTGAGATCGAACGTGGAAACCCGCACAGCGAGCCCCGCCGCACATGGGCCGTGCTGGGGGAGATGCTCGAACTCGGCGAAGACTCCATCACCGAACACGACCGGCTCGGCCGCATGGCGGTACGCCTCAACATCTCTAAAACGGTGGTTGTGGGCCGCGGCGCTAAACCGATCCACTCCGCAGCGGTCCAGGAAGGCTCGTGGGGTGAAGAGGCATACTGGTTCGAAACCACTGAGGAAGCCGAAACTTTCCTCAACGATAACGTCCAGCCAGGCGACGTCGTGCTCTTCAAATCCTCGAACGGGGCAGGACTACGCTGGTTCGGTGAAAAATTCGCTAACGCTGAGCAGACACGGGAGGGCTGATACATGCTCGGACTCGTACTCGGTGGCGTCATAGCCCTCATCATTTCCTTCGCAGGCACCCCGCTGTTCATCCGTTTGCTGACTCGCCGCGGCTATGGGCAGTTCGTGCGCGAAGACGGCCCGCAAAGCCACATGTCCAAACGCGGAACCCCCACGATGGGCGGCGCCGTGTTCGTGACGGCCGCGATCCTCGCGTACTTCCTGACTCACCTGATTCTGGCGCTGTTGGGTTCGCCGACCGCGGGACCAACCGCATCGGGCCTCTTGCTGCTGTTGCTTATGGCCGGGATGGGCATGGTCGGTTTCTTTGACGATTACGCGAAGATCCGGCAGGAACGTTCGCTCGGGCTAACCCCGTGGCAGAAGATCCTCGGCCAGGGCATCGTGGGCGTGTCTTTCGCGGTGCTTGCGCTCATGTTCCCGGATGAGCAGGGCCGCACGCCTGGCTCCATGATGATCTCCGCGGCACGCGATATCCCGTGGCTTGATTTGAGCTTTTGCAGGCCCTATCTTCGGCGGGGTCCTGTTCGTGATCTGGGCTAACTTGATCGCAACCGCAACCACCAACGGCGTAAACCTGACTGATGGCCTCGACGGCTTGGCGACAGGTATTTCGATCTTCGTGTTCTCAGCGTACGCCCTCATCGGGTTGTGGCAGGAAACCCAAAGCTGCGGCACGCATCGTGCCATGGCGGGGGGATGCTACGAAGTCCGCGACCCTATGGATCTTGCGATCTGGGCTGTGATCCTGATCGGTGCGCTCGTTGGTTTCTTGTGGTGGAACACCAAACCCGCACGCATCTTCATGGGCGACACCGGCTCGCTCGCGCTCGGTGGCGCTGTAGCGGCGTTCGCGATCCTGGGCCGCACCCAGTTGCTACTGATCGTGATTGCGGGCATGTTCGTGCTGATCTCACTGTCCGTGATCATCCAGGTCGGCTACTTCAAACTCTCCGGTGGCAAACGCGTGTTCCTCATGGCTCCACTCCAGCACCACTTTGAGCTCAAGGGGTGGCAAGAGGTCACCGTTGTGGTGCGTTTCTGGATCTTGGGCGGCCTGTTCGTGATCGCGGGCTTGTGCTTGTTCTATCTGGACTGGCTGGTGAGAGTATGACCAAGCAGCTACCCATGCTGGGAGGACTTGAACACCTCGATTCGTGGGGTGCCGATTGGGGCGGGCTGCGTGTTGTTGTAGCCGGCATCGGCGCGAGTGGTTTCGCAGCCGCTGACACTTTGGTTGAGCTCGGCGCGAAGGTCGCTGTCGTCGATGGTGTTGATAACGAATACAACCGCGAACGCAAACAGACCTTGGAAATTGTTGGTGCGGTATCGGTTGAACTCGGTACCGAGCACGTCGAGGCCATGCCTGCGGTCGATGGTGAACAACCTGATCTTGTGATTGTTTCCCCAGGTTGGCGGCCGAGCCACCCGTTGCTGGTTCAGGCGCGCGAAGCCGGGGTTCCTGTGTGGAGCGAGATTGAGCTTGCGTGGCGTGTACGCGATGGCCGCGAGTTGGCCGAACCAGCGGAATGGTTGTGCGTGACCGGCACCAACGGTAAGACCACGACCGTGACGATGGCAGCGGAGATGCTACGTCAGGACGGCTTCCGTGCGATCGCGGTCGGCAACGTTGGAACGCCGGTCTTGGATGCAATCCGGGACCCGCAAGGCTATGACGTTTTGGTGGTTGAGCTTTCCAGCTTCCAGCTACACCATACGTATTCGATCTCTCCGCTGGCATCCACGGTGCTCAACATCGCTGAGGATCACGTCGATTGGCACGGCGGTTTTGAACAGTACAAGGCCGATAAAGCCAAAATCTATGAGCGCACCAAGATCGCGGCGATCTTCAACGCGGAAGATCCGGTCACGCTTGCGATGGTTGAAGAAGCCGATGTGGTTGAAGGGTGCCGGGGGATTGGCTTCACAACTCAGAGCCCGGCCGTTTCGATGCTTGGTGTGGTTGAGGACCTGCTGGTGGACCGCGCCTATATCGCGGAGCGCCGCACGCAGGCCCAAGAGCTTGCGCAGCTATCTGATCTGGGGCCGCGTCCAGCCCATCACACTGTCGCGAACGCGTTGGCTGCCGCGGCACTGACGCGTGCTGCCGGTATCAACGCCGAAGGTGTTGCCGCTGGCTTGAGGGCCTATGACCGTGGTGAGCACCGCATCCAGACGATCGCCGAAGCTGATGGTGTCACGTGGATCGATGACTCTAAAGCAACCAATCCGCATGCAGCTCACGCGGCACTGGCTGCGTATCCGAGCGTGGTGTGGGTAGCTGGCGGATTAGCCAAGGGCGTTGAGTACCACGAACTTGTTCAGCAGCACAGCCACCACCTTCGGGCAGTGGTGTTGATCGGCACTGATACGAGCGCACTTGAGGAAGCTCTCACTCAACACGCGCCCAACGTCCCCGTTCTTCGGACCCAGGTGGGAGAAACTGGTAAGCCTAATAAGGTCACACCAGAACTTGGTGAGGCCGTCATGAAGCAAGCTGTCAGCCACGCGCTCAGCGTTGCACAGGAAGGCGACACCGTCCTGCTCGCGCCAGCATCGGCGTCCATGGATCAGTTCGCCTCCTATGCGGCCCGCGGCCACGCGTTCGCGAAGGCTGTCGCTGAGGCACTCGGTAAATCACCCGAATAAACCGCCGAGCGCTGACACACAGGCAACCAGCTGAGCAAGGCCACCGGCCGTGCACAGCAACCATCGGATGAGGCACCATACCGGAGAACTGCAGGAGGTACCCATGGCCACCGCTAAGCCACGTAGAGGGTTCCTTCGCCGCCAGATGCGCCGCATCGAACTCACAGACGCCGCGGGCCTGCGCACCACGGTCTATGTCTTGATCGCTTCCACACTGTTGCTGACGGCGTTCGGTTTCGTGATGGTGCTGTCCTCCTCGGCCGTCGAGTTCGTGTCCGCTGACCGCGACCCGTATTCGCTGTTCATCAAACAGGCGACCTTCGGTGTGATGGGCATCGTGGGCATGTTCGTGATGATGGCGATGCCGACCGCGTGGCTGAAGCGTCTGGCGTGGATTGCGATGATCGGGATGCTCGGGTTGCTGGCGTTGGTTCTGGTGATCGGTGTCAATGTCAACGGTAATAAGAACTGGCTCCAGTTTGGTCCGGTGACCTTGCAACCGTCTGAGATGCTCAAACCTGTCATGGTTCTGTTCGCCGGCACGATGTTTGAGCGTAAACGTCGTGTGATGGATCAGCCGATGCATGCACTGGTTCCGGTTGCTGTGGTGGTGGGCATGGCGATTGCTTTGGTGCTGCTGGGGCGGGACCTCGGGCAGGTACTGGTGCTCGCCGGGATCCTCGCGGTGATGTACCTGGTTTCGGGCGCTCCGTGGCGTGTCATGGGTTTGCTTGGGGCTGCGGGGCTTGCGATGACGGTGGTCGCTGTTTTTGCTAGCCCAAACCGTATGATGCGCATCTTGTCTTTCGCGGGTCAGGGCGCAGAGGACGATGCGCAGGGGATTGGGTTCCAGGCGTTGCAGGGCCGTTTCGCGTTGGCTTCTGGCGGCTGGACGGGCGTGGGCTTAGGCCAGTCGCGTTTGAAGTGGAGCTACATCCCGGAAGCGCAGAATGACTTCATTGTGGCGATCATCGGTGAAGAGATCGGTTTGTGGGGCACGCTCACGATTATCGCGGCGTTCATGGTGATGATCGTGTGTATCTACCGGATCGGTTTCCGGGGGGATTCGCTGTTTTCGCGGGTTGTGTGTGGCGGCGTGATGGCGTGGATCGGCTTCCAGGCTTTCGTGAATATCGGGATGGTTTCTGGGATGCTTCCGGTGATCGGTGTCCCGTTGCCGTTTATTTCTTATGGTGGTTCGGCACTTTTGTCTACGTTGATTGGCGTGGGATTGGTGTTGAACATTGCACGGACTGAGATTATGGCTTCTCAGCGTGCAAAGTTTGTAGCTGCCTCAGCGGCTGAGGAAGACGCTGACGGTAGTGAGGCTGTTGTACATAGCGTTGCTGTAACTGACGCTAGTGAGAAGGACGGAGTTTAGCGTTGGGCGAGAAGGGGTCAGGCGTGAGTTCTGAGCTTTCTATTGTGTTTGCGGGTGGCGGTTCTGCCGGCCATGTTTCGCCGTTGTTGGCGATGGCTCGTGCGGTTCGCCGGATGCACCCTGATGCACGGATCACGGTAGTGGGTACCGAGGAGGGGCTCGAGAGCCGCTTGGTTCCCGATGCGGGTTTCGAATTGGAGTTGATCCCTAAGGCTCCGATGCCGCGGCGGCTGAATAAGGCGGCACTGCAGTTTCCGCGTAAGTATCTTGATGCTGGCCGCCGTGCCGCGGAGATTCTGCGTCGCGTTGATGCCGATGTGGTGGTCGGTGTGGGTGGGTATGTGTGCCCGCCGATGTATAAGGCTGCGTTCAAGGCTAAGGTTCCGGTGGTGATCCACGAGGCGAATATTCGTGCGGGGATGGCCAATAAGATGGGCGCGAAGAAGGCCGCGTTTGTTGGTACGGCTTTCGCTGAGACGAAGATCGCTGACGCTAGGCATGTGGGGATGCCGATGCGGGAGGCGATCGCGAATCTGGACCGTGCAGGGGGCGCGGCTGAGGCTCGGCGTGGTTTCGGTTTGGATCCGGAGGCGCCAACGCTGTTGGTTACCGGCGGGTCTTTGGGGGCTGTGAATCTCAATAGGGCTTTGGCTGGTGCTGTTGAGGAGCTGACGCGCCGTGGGGTGCAGGTTCTGCACATCACTGGTGTGGGTAAGGGTATTGAGGCTCAAGGCGCCACTGATGGTGCCGCGTACGTTCAGCTCGCTTACGTGGATGCGATGGAGCGGGCGTATGAGGCCGCGGATGTGATCGTGTGCCGTGCCGGCGCTGGCACGGTGAGTGAGGTCGCGGCCGCGGGATTGCCGGGTATTTTGGTTCCGTTGCCGGTGGGTAACGGTGAGCAGGCGCTCAACGGTAAAGTTCTAGTTGATGCCCATGCGGCTCTCATGGTTGAGGATGCCGAGCTCACTAGCGGCTGGCTGATTGAGAACGTGATGGCTCTGTTCGATGATCCGGTGCGTCTTGAGCGGATGGGTATCGCGGCGGCTACCGTTGGTATTACTGACGCGGCGCAGACGATGGCGAGAACCATTGTCGATATTGCTTCACAGCACGCTTCCCAGCGTTCTTCTCAGTGAAGTTAGGCATCTCAAAATTGTTTCGAGGCCTCTTAGCCATTGTGGATTGAGGGGCCGTGAGTGGAGGAACCACACCATGAATGCTTCGGGTTCTGATACCCGTTCCACACAGCGAACTGTTGACGAGCTGAATCTGTCTGATTTGGGTCGGGTTCACTTCTTGGGCATTGGAGGTGTGGGGGTTTCTGCGGTTGCGCGGCTGTATCTTGCTGCGGGCGTGGAGGTTTCCGGGACGGATGCGAAGGATCTGCCGGTTCTGGATGAGCTTGAGGCCGCCGGTGCACGTACGTTCGTTGGTTTCAAGCCCAAGCACGTTGATGGTGTGGACACGATCGTGATGTCCTCTGCGATTCGTGAGGATAACCCTGAGCTGGTTGCCGCGCGTGAGGCTGGCGTGCGCGTTCTGCATCGTTCCGAGGGGCTCGCGTTGGTTATGAAGGGCCGCAGGTCGGTCACGGTTGCCGGTACGCACGGTAAGACCACCACGAGCTCGATGATCACGACGATGCTGTCCACGTTGGGCGCTGACCCTTCTTTTGCGGTGGGTGCCACGGTGGGTGGTTTGGGAACGAACGCGGCCGCCGGAGGCAGCGATATTTTCGTTGCTGAGGCTGATGAGTCGGATGGCTCTTTCTTGAACTATGAGCCGCGCATCGCTGTGGTGACAAATATTGAGCCGGATCACCTGGACCATTATGGGACCGCTGAGGCTGTTGCGGAGGCTTTCGAAAAGCATGTTCAGCGCGTTCCGGAAGGCGGCGCTGTGGTGGTGTGCCTGGATGACGCTGGCGGCGCCGAGCTTGCGGCTAAGGTTTCGGCTTCTGGACATGGCCCGAAAGTGGTTGGCTACGGTTTCACCTCTGACGCCGATGTGCGTGTTTCCCGCATGCAACCTCACGGGATTGGTGCCACGGCTAAGGTCACAACGCCAAGTGGTGTGGCCCAGCTGGATCTACCGTTTCCTGGTGCGCACAATGTTTTGAATGCGGTGGCCGCGATCTCGGTGGGTGTTCTGCTCGGCTTCGAACCGCAGGCGTGCGCGGATGCGCTTTCAGAGTTCCAGGGGGCCTCTCGCCGTTTCGATTACAAGGGACAGGCGCGAGGCGTTCGCGTGTATGACGATTACGCGCATCACCCAACGGAGGTGACCGCGGCCCTTGGCGCGGCCCGCGATGTTGCAGGCGAGGGGCGCGTGCACGCTGTGTTCCAGCCGCATCTATTCTCCCGGACGCGAGATTTCGCGCACGGCTTCGCTGATGCGGTCTCCCTTGCTGACACGGTCACGTTGCTTCCCATCTATCCTGCCCGTGAAGACCCCATCCCGGGGGTAACCACCCAGTTGATCGCTGACCACGTGGGTGTTGAGTATGCGCTGGTTGATCCCGAGGATGTTGCCGAACGGCTTGCGGAGCTTGCCCGTCCAGGGGACGTGGTTCTAACGCTCGGTGCCGGTGATGTCACAGCTCTTGGCACACAGATCGTGGAAGCCATCGAGGAGGACGGCTACGAAGATTCCGAGGGCGGTGAAACATACACAGGATGAAATCCGATGACGAGCTTGAGTTCAGCGCGGTAGCCCGTCCCAAGGAAACAGGCAGCGCTGAGCAAGACAGCGCTGAACAAGACAGCGCTGAGCAGCCCGGAGCTAGGCAAGACAGCACGGAGCAAGAAAGCACAGCGCAAGACAGCACGGCGGCAGACGGCGTTGCTCCGGTGTCCCAGTTTGAACCGCCGCCACCTGAACCGCAGCCAGAGGCGGACTCTCAGCCTGATGTGGACTCTGAGCTCGTTCCAGAGTCTCAGAGCGAGGCGCCGTTACCTGCTCCGACGCCGATTCGGCCTCATAAGAAGGATCAGGCTCGCAAACGGAAGAAGTGGCGCCGGATGGCTGGTGTTGGGGCGTGCTTGCTGTTTGTGGGCGGCATGGTTGCGTTGTCGTTCAGCCCGCTAGCCAAGGTTGAAAAGGTCAGCGTTTCCGGTTCGAAACTTGCCGATAGCGCCAAGATCGTTGAGGCGCTTAAGCCGCTGGAGGGGAAACCGGTCGGCAGTCTTAACAACCGGGAGATCACGGGTCTTCTGAAGAAGTTCCCCGCTATTCAGGATGTCCGTATCCAGCTGGATGGTCCGCATGATCTGCGCGTTGAGGTTGTTGAGCATCGACAGGTTGCTGTCATGGAACGTGACGGTAAGAAGATGATCGTTGGCGATAACGGCGTGGCGCTCAAGGAAGTATCTGGTGATGAGGCCGATAAGCTGCCTCTGGTGAGTGTTCCGGAGAAAGACCCTGGGCATCAGATTTTCGACGGTGTAGTCCAGGCGCTTGCGGAACTTCCCGGTGGCGTTTTGGCTACGTTGAAGCAGGCAGAAGCGAAATCAGTGGACACCGTGACGTTCAAGTTGCGTGACGGGCGTAAGATTGTGTGGGGCGGACCTGAGGACGGGCCTATGAAGGCCGCGTTGGTTGAAACGTTCCTCAACCAAAAAGACGTCAAAGACAAGGTCATTGATGTCTCAACGCCTCAGCGACCCGTCACGAGCAATGAATAATCGCACGAGTGGCGTAGCCTGGCGAGAACCAAGAGCTTCAACCAACGGTTGAAAGATATGGAATGAAAAGCGGCCAAAATGGACGCTTGAGGGATGAATTCCCCTCCGGCATAACGACACGCCGCACGCAAGGTTTGAAGCGGCCTAGCGTGGGCGGTTTACTCGATATATAGGCTCGGAGATCGCTTCAGCACCATGCAATACACATGGACCGCATGATGCTCCGGCGTCAGCTTATTTTTACGAGCACATACCTACGAGCAAGGGACCCAAAACGTGGCAGTTGGACAAGAAAACATCGCCGTCATCAAGGTGGTCGGTGTTGGCGGCGGTGGCGTCAACGCAGTCAACCGTATGATCGAGGAAGGCCTCCGTGGCGTCGAATTCATTGCCATCAACACTGACCTTCAGGCGCTCATGCTCTCTGAAGCGGATGTGACCCTTGAAATTGGTCGCGAACTGACCCGCGGCCTCGGCGCCGGCGCTAATCCGGATGTTGGCCGTCAGGCTGCAGAAGATCACGAAGAAGAAATCAACGATCTTCTCACTGGCGCTGACATGGTTTTCGTGACCGCAGGTGAAGGCGGCGGCACCGGCACGGGCGCGGCCCCTGTCGTCGCTCGCATCGCTCGCTCGCTGGGTGCTTTGACTATCGGTGTTGTGACCCGCCCGTTCACGTTCGAAGGCCGCCGCCGTGCGAACTCGGCAGAAGCTGGCATCGACGCGTTGCGTGATGAGGTTGACACCCTCATCGTGATTCCGAACGACCGCCTGCTTGCCATCTCTGACGAACGCATCACCATGCTGGATGCGTTCAAGGCCGCAGACCAGGTTTTGCTCTCAGGAGTGCAGGGCATCACGGACCTCATCACAACCCCAGGCGTGATCAACCTCGACTTTGCAGACGTCAAGACTGTCATGGAAGGCGCGGGCTCCGCGCTCATGGGTATCGGTGCCGCAAGCGGGGAGAACCGTGCACTCGAGGCAGCCGAGCAGGCTATTGCCTCCCCACTTTTGGAAGCAAGCATCGAAGGCGCGCAGGGCGTTCTGTTGTCCTTCCAGGGCGGCTCGGATCTGGGCCTGTTCGAGATCAACGATGCGGCACGCTTGGTCCAGGAAGTCGTTCACCCAGAAGCCAACATCATCGTTGGCTCCGCAATCGACGAATCGATGGGCGACCAGGTGCGCATCACCGTCATCGCTGCCGGATTCGACCAGGTTGATAAGACCTCCCGCCCGGCTCAGCCTAGCCAGGTGAGCCAGTCGAACCAACAGCCTGTTCCACCTCGCGTTGATGAACAGGCATCGGGAACACCGACGCTCGCTGCGGTGCCTCATCCGGTCCCAACACAGGAACAGGACCTGCCGGTTCCTGCCAGCATCGAAGAAGAAGACGAAGAGAACGACGTTCCAGAGGTTGTGGAACCGGTCATGCCACCGGGGCGCGACGCACTGGATGTCCCGGATTTCTTGAAGTAAACCAATGCGCTGCGAAACGTTCACACTTCACCCGGACGTTGCCGTAGCGTTCACAGGCCGCACGGAGGGGAACCTCGCCGTACATACGGTAGAGGGCCCCTCCGTTGCGCTTGTGTTGCACGCGCGGACACGTGTTGAACAGCGTCTTGGTGTGAAGCCGGGTTCGCTGGCTTTCATGTCGCAAGTGCATAGCCCGTTCGTAGCGGTCATTGATTCCGATGGTGCTTGGGCTGACACGTGCCAGCGAGAGCACAATGTGCCAACAGCTGATGCGTTGGTCGATGTCAGTGCACGGTATGCCCCCGCCGTGTTGACAGCAGACTGCATACCGATTGCGATCGCGGCGAGCCTCCCGGCAGGCCGCACCGCTACGGCAGTAGTTCACGCCGGGCGTACAGGTCTTATCGACGGAGTTATTCAGAACACCCTGAAAGCGTTGACCGACCAACATGCAGCCGAGCTTGAAGCGTGGATCGGGCCGGCGATCTGTGGGCGGTGCTATGAAGTGCCCCAAACGATGGTTACCGATGCGGTCGCCGCACTGCCAGGGGCCGCATCGGAAGTTATCGCTTCCACCACCAGCTGGGGAACACCATCTTTAGATCTGCCGCGAGCAAGCCGCGCCATCTTAGAAGAATACGGAGTCTTGGTGCATGAGGCAGACGAATGCACACTCGAGAACTCCGCTTGGTACTCCTACCGCGGAGAAAACAAGCACGAGCGCAACGCGACCATCATCTATCAGCGAAACATTCAATAGGAATAAAAAGAGGTAGACAGTGAGCAACACCCACGGGCAACCCCAGGACCTGCAGACACCAAGCCTCAACGCAACCGATTCCCGCCGCGAAGAACTTGCAACCCGCCTCAGCGCAGTCAAAGAGCGCATCACGCGAGCAACCAAGGAGGCGGGGCGAACCGAGGAACCCACGCTCATTGTGGTCACAAAGTTCTTCCCACCATCGGATGTCGCTGCCCTGTATGACCTCGGGGTACGCAACGTGGGGGAGAACCGCGAGCAAGAAGCTACACCTAAAGCCGCAGCACTAGCCGAATATGCACCGGATTTGCGTTGGCACTTCATCGGCCAGTTGCAAAGCAACAAAGTTAATCGTGTGGTCCGGTATGCACAGGAAATTCATTCGGTTGATCGTGCCTCACTTGTGAAGGCGCTGGCTAGGGCTGGGCAACGTCGGGTGGACGAAGGTTTCGAACCGCTTGGTTGCTACGTTCAGGTCGATGTGCGGAAGGACCAACCCGATGATGGCCGCGGCGGCGTAAGTATTAATAATGCGCCCGAATTGGCCGACAGTATCGCTGAAAATCCGGGTCTTCAGTTGCGTGGTGTTATGACTGTTGCACCCCTAGATGAGGCGCCAGAGATAGCTTTTCAGCGGATAGGTGAACTGGCCCATCGAATTCAAGAAACACACCCGGATGCGAGTGGAATCTCGGCCGGTATGAGTCATGATCTAGAGCAAGCAATTTTTGCAGGGGCGACACACCTACGCATCGGGTCGGATGTGCTGGGTTCTCGCTCACCTGTGCGTTAGCTTTGAAAGGTGCCTGAATTTCATAGGCACCTACGCATCTACTTAAGGAGAATCCGATGGCAGGAGCCCTCCGCAAAACCATGATCTACCTAGGCCTGGCTGAGGCGGAGGATGAAGACCTCAAGCGCCCTGAGCCGGCGAAGACCGTTAAGCCCGCCGTTTCGGAGCAGGTGCGCCAAGAGGTAAAATCCAAGCCAGTAGAGGTGAAGCCAGAACCGGCTAAACCGCAACTGGTAGAAGTTGCACAGCCCGAGACGGCGCCGAAAGCTGCGGAAGAATTCCGCGCTCCGGTGACGCCCATCAAGCGCGCGGCGTCCGCGCCGGAGGAGGACACTGAGTTGCGTCAGATTACGACTGTTCACCCGCGCTCTTACAACGATGCCAAGACGATCGGTGAGAGCTTCCGTGATGGTATTCCGGTGATCATGAACGTCACTGACATGGGGGAGTCTGAGGCCAAGCGTCTTGTTGATTTCTCGGCTGGACTCGTGTTCGCTCTACGCGGCAATATTGAGCGTGTAACCAATAAGGTCTTCTTGCTCACTCCGCATGGCGTTGAAATTTTGGGTGAAGAACTCACTGGGGATAGCCAGTCAGCGTTTTTCAACCAAAGCTAAGTTTCACCTTTCTCGGTAGCTACTGACTTGTTCGGTAGCTACCGATTTTGTCAGTAGCCGCCGAATCGCTCGGTGGCTACGCAGTGGCGCTTGTGGGGCGATACGGCTCGCAAGGGACGAGATCGAAAGATAATCGGAGGCAATCGGCGTGATCTTTGGCGTGATTTATCTGGCGTTGAGCGTGTTTATGTATCTGCTAATGGCGCGCATTGTCGTGAGTTTCATCGACTCTTTTGTTCGTGACTGGCGCCCGCGGGGCGCCGCTCTTGTATTCGCGAGCACTGTCAACCGCACCACAGAACCCCTGCTCGGGTGGGTTCGCAAGGCGATGCCTCCGGTGAATTTCGGCGGCGTCCAGCTGGACCTTTCGTTCATTCTCGTGTTCTTCGTGGTGTCCATTGTGAAGGGACTTGTGTTCCAAATGGGTGTAGGATTTGTGTAGGCTGTGACGCTAATAGCGGTCAACATCGCAAAAAAGCGAAAATCGTTATATAGTTGTTATCAAGCAAGCGTCGAGCTGATCCGCAGCACAGGCGTTTCTAAGTCTTTATTCATCGTGACTGGCGAAAGTATCGCTGGTGACCGTACCCGAGTAATCGAGGAGATCAGATGGCCCTCACGCCGGATGATGTAGTCAACAAACGCTTCCAGCCAACGAAGTTCCGTGAAGGCTACGACCAGGACGAAGTCGATGACTTCCTGGATGAGGTTGTAGAAGAACTTCGTCGCCTGAATGATGAGAACGCCGAGCTGCGCCGCCAGCTGGCTGAATGCCAGGAAGGAAACGTTGTTCCTGCACCAGTCTCCGCAACCTCGGAGACCGCAGACCACGATGTTCCAGAGCCTGTCATGCCAGTCTCTGCGGCAACCGAGGCAACGTTCCCGGTATCTACGTCTGGCGGTGGCACCGCAGACGAGGCCGCAGGCGTTCTGCAGATGGCCCAGCGCCTCCACGACGAATACGTCAACCAGGGCGCTCAGGAACGCGATCGCATCGTTTCCGAGGCACAGGCTCAGGCGCAGTCGCTTGTCTCTGACGCTGAAGCAGCAGCTAAGAAGACCACCGACGACGCCGAAGAAACCAAGCGTCGCACGCTCGATGATCTTGCACAGAAGAAGAGCATGCTCGAAGACGAGATCGAAGACCTCAAGGCCTTCGAAGCCGATTACCGCGGCCGTCTGCGTAACTACATCGCAGACCAGCTATCTGATCTTGACGGCCAGACCCCAATCTCGGCACAGATCTAAACATCGGCACGACAGTTCTCAGCATCGGCACAGTTCTAAGGACACTGTTCTGATCTAGTTCTAAGCCAGCTTCAAGGCGGTGACCCTGATCAGGGTCACCGCCTTGAACTGTATCTGTAGCCTTATACCTGTGGCTGTAGCTCCATAACTATCGAGCTTTTGAATCCATTTGATTGCCGGCACCAGAAGGGTACCTATGACAACGTCGAAGAGCACCGCATCCCGTGGAGGTCTCGCGATCATCGCGGGCATCATTCTGGTGATCGGTTACGGCTTTGATCAGCTGACCAAGTATTGGGTTGAAACGCAGATGAGAATCGGCGAGATCCGTTGGGTCATCGAGCCGTGGTTTAAGTGGTATTCGATCCGGAACCCGGGTGCGGCGTTTTCGATGGGTGAGGACTTCACATGGGTCTTCACCGTCTTCATGGCGGTGGTTTCCGTGGCGGTAGTGATCACGTTGTTCAAGACACGCTCGCGTTTGTGGACCATCGCTCTTGCTTCGTTGCTCGCCGGAACGCTCGGTAACCTGACGGACCGGCTTTTCCGCCCACCAGCTTTCGGACACGGCCACGTGGTGGACTTCATTTCGGTTGGCAATTTCGCGATCTTCAACATCGCAGACTCCCTGATCACATGCAGCGTGGTCGCGATCGTGTTGTTGATCTGGTGCAACGTGCCGTTGAAGGAGCTGAAAGAACAGAGCTTGAGCGAAAGCAGCTCTAGCGGGGGAAGCTCCAGCGGAGCAAGCCCCAGCGAACGCGGCGAAACAGTCGCTCAGGAGGACGCGTGAGTTACGAATCTGATGCGCGCATCATCACGGTGGCAGGTACGGGACAACGGCTCGATGTGGTGGTCGCTAAAGCCGCAGACGTCTCGCGAACGCTCGCGGCTCAGATGATCCAAGACGGACAGGTGAGCGTGGATGGGCAGCGTGGCTTGAAGTCGATGCGCCCGGACGCCGGTTCTGAGATTACGGTGAGGATCGAAGCGGCTGAAGAAGTGGAGGAACCCGTGCAGGACATCCCGATTGTGTATCAAGACGCCGACCTTGTGGTGATCAACAAACCGGTCGGGGTCGCCGCGCACCCCTCCCCGGGATGGGCGGGGCCGACTGTCACGGGACAGCTGGCACGCCAGGGTATTGCGATCGCAACTTCAGGAGCGCAAGAGCGTGCCGGTATCGTACAGCGCCTCGATGTGGGCACATCGGGGCTCATGGTTGTTGCGAAATCCGAACCCGCCTATGCCGGGCTCAAGCAAGCGTTCAAAGACCGCACGCCGACCAAGATCTATCACGCCGTGGTCCAAGGGCTACCTGATCCGATGGAAGGCACCATCGATGCACCGATTGGCCGGCACCCGAACGCGACGTGGCGTTTCGCTGTAGTCACGGATGGCCGCAACGCCGTGACCCATTACAAGCTTGAAGAGGCATTCGGGATCGCCTCGCTGATGCGGGTCAAACTTGAGACTGGGCGCACCCACCAGATCCGTGTGCATTTCTCCGCGATGGGCCACCCACTCGTGGGGGATCAGCAGTACGGAGCTGACCCGACCGTGGCGGCAAAACTGGGCCTGACGCGCCAGTGGCTGCACGCTAAAGAGTTAGGTTTCACACATCCAGTCACCGGGGAAGAGATGTACCTGGATGCCCCGTATCCGCAGGATCTTGTGGATGCACTCGAGCTTCTGCGTGAAGAGTGAACGCCGCGTAGAAGAAACAGAGCGTAGAAGGAACAGCGCTAGGGGAGCCGCGCCACACTGTTCGGTGATACTTGTGGGTTGATGCCGAGCCGTCCCCGGTAAGGGCCGTAGTGCTGGCTACCATGGTGGTGTGGCTGGAAGTCTTGACGATGGTTTTGTTCACCTGCACACCCACACCGAATATTCGATGTTGGATGGTGCGGCCCGTGTTACTGATCTTTTCGAAGAAGCCCAACGGTTGGGCATGGATTCGATGGCGATCACCGATCACGGCTATCTTTTCGGTGCCTACGATTTCTATCGGAAGGCTAAAGACAAAGGCATCAACCCCATCTTGGGTGTTGAAGCGTATGTGACTCCAGGTACTGCACGTAGCGACCGCACGCGTGTGCAGTGGGGTACGCGTGATCAAAAGGGCGATGACGTCTCCGGTGGTGGCGCTTATACCCACATGACGCTGTGGGCGGAGAATAACGAAGGCTGGTACAACCTCAACAAGGCGGTGTCGAAGGCGTCGCTGGATCAGGTTTTCTCGCGTTGGCCGCGCCTGGACCGTGAACTGATCTCCCAATACTCCAAGGGTGTTATCGCAACAACGGGTTGCCCATCGGGTGAGATTCAGACTCGCTTGCGGCTGGGTCAATACGATGAGGCGCTGCGTGCGGCCGGGGAGTACAAAGACATTTTCGGTGAGGGGAATTATTTCCTCGAGCTCATGGACCACGAGCTCGAAATCGAGCACCGCGTGCGTGGCGATCTGATGCGTCTAGCTAAAGACCTCAACCTGCCGCTGGTTGCGACTAACGACCTTCACTACACGCATGAAGAAGACGCGAAAGCACACGAAGCGCTCTTGGCGATCCAGTCAGGTTCAACCCTGTTGGAGCCCTCGTATGATCAGGGCGGTAAACGTTTCGCGTTCAACGGTTCCAGCTACTACTTGAAGTCACCGCGTGAAATGCGTGAGCTTTTCAGCGAGCTGCCTGAAGCGTGCGATAACACGTTGATGATCGCTGAACGGTGCAAGGTCGATTTTGAGCCATCGATCGGCAAATACATGCCACAGTTCCCGGTCCCGGAAGGGGAGACGGAGCACACGTGGCTGGTCAAGGAGGTTCAGCGCGGCCTGCACTACCGTTATCCGGATGGAGTTCCGGAAGAATCCCAGAAGCAGGCCGAATACGAGCTCGGGATTATCGAGCGTATGGGTTTCCCTGGCTACTTCCTGGTGGTCGCGGACTTCATCAACTGGTCCAAGGACCACGACATCCGTGTGGGGCCTGGGCGTGGGTCGGGTGCGGGCTCGATGGTCGCTTACGCGTTGCGTATTACTGACCTGGACCCGCTTGAGCACGGCTTGATCTTTGAGCGTTTCCTCAACCCGGAACGTGTCTCGATGCCGGACTTCGACGTCGACTTTGACGATCGCCGCCGCGGCGAAACTATCCAGTATGTGATCGAAAAATACGGTGCCGATAAGGTCTCGATGATCGTGACCTACGGTTCGATCAAAACAAAGCAGGCACTCAAGGATGCCTCCCGCGTGCTGGGTCACCCGTTCGCGATGGGCGAGACCCTGACTAAGGCTTTGCCGCCAGCGGTGATGGCTAAAGACATTTCGCTGTGGGACGTAGAGAACCCAGATGCCGCGCGCTACGGCGAGGCCGGCGAATTCCGCGAACTGCTCGAATCTGACCCGGAAGCCCGCAAGGTTTTCGAAACCGCGAAAGGCTTGGAAGGCCTCAAACGCCAGTGGGGTGTGCACGCGGCCGGGGTCATCATGTCTTCGGAACCGATCATCGATGTTGTGCCGATCATGCGTCGCCTCCAAGACGGACAGGTCATCACGCAGTGGGACTACCCGATTTGTGAATCCCTCGGCCTGATCAAGATGGACTTCTTGGGTCTGCGTAACCTCACGATCATCTCTGATGCGATGGAGAACATCCGCCTCAACGGGGGAGAGGTTCCGGACCTTGAACGGCTCGACACCCACAACAAGGCGGCCTATGAGCTGCTGGCTCGAGGCGACACACTCGGTGTTTTCCAGCTCGATGGCGGGCCGATGCGCTCTCTGCTGCGCCTCATGCGTCCAGACAACTTCGAAGACATTTCCGCGGTCATCGCGCTGTACCGTCCAGGCCCGATGGGCGCTAACTCCCACACGAATTATGCGTTGCGTAAAAACGGGCAGCAGGAGATCACCCCGATCCACCCGGAACTGGCTGAACCGCTCGCAGAAATCCTGGATACCACCTACGGTTTGATCGTCTACCAGGAACAGGTTATGGCGATCGCGCAGAAAGTCGCAGGCTATTCGCTGGGCCAGGCAGACCTCTTGCGGCGTGCGATGGGTAAAAAGAAGAAAGAAGAGTTGGATCGCCAGTATCAGGGATTCCATGACGGCATGGTCGAACGTGGCTTCTCCGAGGAGGCGATCACCTCGCTGTGGAACATCCTGCTCCCGTTCTCTGACTATGCGTTCAACAAAGCGCACTCCGCCGCCTACGGACTCGTGTCCTATTGGACCGCCTACTTCAAAGCCAACTATCCGGCCGAATACATGGCCGCGCTGTTGACCTCGGTCGGTACAGATAAAGACAAGATGGCGCTCTACCTCAACGAATGCCACCGGATGGGCATCAAGGTTCTGCAGCCTGACGTCAATGAATCCCAAAACAACTTCGCCCCAGTCGGAAGTGACATCCGCTTCGGGCTCGGTGCGGTCCGTAACGTCGGTAGCCACGTTGTGGAAGCCATCGTGGAGGCCCGCGAAGAAAAGGGACGTTTCGAGTCCTTCTCCGATTTCCTCAACAAAGTCGGCCCGCAAGCGCTCAACAAGCGCACCATCGAATCCCTCATCAAAGCAGGCGCTTTTGACGACCTCGGCCACCATCGCCGTGCATTGACCGCTATCCACGAAGATGCTGTGGATCAAGCGATGGCGCTCAAACGCCACGAGGCCGCACATCAATTCGACTTATTCAGCATGTCCGGGGATGAGAGCCTGGCGAACGCGCTCGATGTTGAAATCCCTGACATTCCTGAATGGGATAAGAAGGAAAAGCTCAGCCTCGAGCGTGAAATGTTGGGCCTCTACGTATCCGACCACCCGCTGCAGGGGCTGGGGGATGCGCTCGGCAGGCTCGCTGACATGCCGATCGCAACCGTGGTCTCCGACCGTGGCCCGCAAGACGGGCACACCATCACGATCGCCGGGATGATCACCAACCTTGAGCGGCGTGTTGCGAAGAACTCGGGCAACCCGTACGCCAAATGTGAGATTGAAGACCTCTCGGGTTCGATCGAGGTCATGTTCTTTGGGCAGGCGTACCAGCCGATCGCGACCTTGTTGGCAGAGGACCTCATCGTGACCGTCAAGGGCCGCTTCCAGCGCCGCGATGACGGGGCGATCTCGATCTCTGCGCAAGAGCTCAAGATCCCAGACATCACCGCTGACGGCGGCTCAGGCCCTTTGCTGGTTCAGATCCCAACACACCAGGCCACCGAGCCGGTGATCCGCCAACTCGGTGACGTCTTGCGAACCCACCCCGGTAAATCCGAAGTGCGGGTCAAACTCATCGGTAGCGCCACGATTGAAACGATGCGGTTGGGTTCCCAATACAAGGTCACCCCGAACGCAGCACTGTTCGGCGACCTCAAGGTGCTCCTAGGGCCGGACTGTCTCATCTAGCTCAGCGGCAGTGTCACACGGTGTGACACATGGGCGCACCGCATGCTTCGGCTCCTAGACTGGGAGGGTGAGCAACGTAGAAGAAACTGATGTCCTCCCACTGATCGATCTGCGTGGAGCCGATGATGCCGGCATCCGCGCTGGCCTGCCCCGTTTGGAGGCCAGCACGAGCATGGAGCATCAGAGCGTTGTCGAAAACATCCTCAAGATGGTGCGCGAAGGCGGCGCTACAGCTGTCACGGCACTGACCGAACAGTTCGATGGGGTCGCCGTTCCTTCCCTTCGCGTTCCGGCTGAGGCGATGGCAAACGCGTTGGCTGGACTCGATGAGAAAGTCCGCCGCGGTCTCGAGGTCGCGATCGAGCGCGCCCGCACGTTCGCCGCTGATCACAAGCCGGGCCCGACCACAACCAACTTTGGCCCTGGCGCGAGTGTCACGATGCGGTGGGAGCCAGTGCGGCGCGTCGGGCTCTATGTCCCGGGTGGTTTGGCGGTCTATCCGTCCTCGGTTGTCATGAATGTGGTGCCTGCGCAAGAGGCAGGTGTTGGTTCGATCGCGCTCGTGAGCCCGCCGGCTAAAGACGGAACGGGGTTGCCGCACCCCACGATTCTTGCTGCCGCGCAGCTTCTGGGGATCCAGGAAGTGTATGCGGTGGGTGGCGCGCAAGCGGTCGGCGCGTTGGCCTATGGTCTAGAAGCTGACGCCGACGCCGGTCTGGATGCCCCGCTCGAGCCGGTCGATTTGATCACCGGGCCGGGCAATGTTTTCGTCGCGACTGCGAAAGCGATGGTCAAAGGCGAAGTCGGTATCGATTCTGAGGCCGGCCCGACCGAGATCGCGATCGTCGCGGACGCCTCCGCCGATCCGAAGATCGTTGCAGCTGATGCGATCTCCCAGGCTGAGCATGATCCGAACGCGGCCAGCGTTATCATCACGTGGGATCCGCAGCTGGTGGATGTGTTCCGCGCCGAGACGCGAGAACGAGCGCAAAAAACAAAGCACGCTGAGCGTGTGTTGACGGCGCTCTCCGGCCCACAGTCCGGCATCGTGCTTGTGGATGACCACGATGCGGCGATCGCTGCCGCGAATCACTATGCCGCCGAGCACCTTGAGCTGCTTACAGAAGACCCAGAAGCAGACGCCGCACTCATCACTCAGGCTGGTGCGGTGTTCTTGGGAACCTATTCGCCGGTGAGCCTCGGGGATTACGCGGCCGGTTCCAACCACGTTCTACCAACCATGGGGACGGCTCGTCACGCGTCCGGGCTGAACGTCACGACCTTCCTCAAGGCCATTCAAGAGATTCGCTATGACCGTGCAGGACTTGCTGAAGTGGCCGAGCATGTTCTGGCGCTCTCTTCCGCAGAAGATCTACCGGCACACGGCGAAGCTGTCACGGCCCGCGAGCTCTGAGTAGCGATAGAGAAGCGCTGGGCCCGCGGTGGAGCTCAGTGACCCCCAACAGCTTCGCTATGAGAACCCTAAGTCCCGTGGGTGTGTTTGTAGCGGATTACTAGATGTAGTAATTACATGTTGGTGATTCACGTAATGCCGGTTATGATTGTGATGCACGTTGCGTGTGTGAAACGAGTGTCTGGACTGTGCAGACCGTTGAGGTGACAGCCTGAGCACTGTTGTGAAGGGAGGTCAGCCGCGTGTTTTGTCCGTTCTGCAGGCATGCTGAATCGCGTGTTGTTGACTCCCGCGCAACCGAAGACGGCTATTCGATTCGTCGTCGCCGCCAATGCAGTTCGTGTGGGCGCCGCTTCACCACGGTAGAGACCGCGAGCCTTTCGGTTGTGAAACGCTCAGGTGTCGCTGAACCTTTCAGCCGCGCCAAGATCGTCTCTGGTGTTTCGAAAGCCTGCCAAGGCCGGCCAGTATCGGAAGACGACCTGGCGATGCTCGCCCAAGAAGTCGAAGAGACAATACGTGCGGAAGGCCGGGCGGAAGTCGATGCGCACCATGTAGGTCTTGCGATCCTTCGCCCGCTACGCCGGCTCGATCAGGTCGCCTACCTGCGGTTTGCATCCGTGTATCAAGGCTTTGAAACCCTCGAAGATTTTGAAGACGCGATCAAAGCGTTGCGGGAAAACCCAGAGACAACGTTGCCTCCACATCAACGTACGCTCTCCGCCACATAAATCTCCGGCGGTGGTTCGGGAGGGGAAGCCCGAACCGCCGCCGGCTCTCTTAAAACACGGCTCCCTAAAACACGGCCGAACTACGGCGTCGGTAGCGTGAGGATATCGGCGCCGTCTTCGGTAACAACCAGCGTGTGTTCAAACTGGGCTGTGCGTTTACGGTCGGCTGTCACCACGGTCCAGCCGTCATCCCATTGTTGCCAGCGGTGCGTACCGAGCGCCAGCATCGGCTCGATCGTGATAACCATGCCAGGCACCATCTCCGTGTCATAAGCGGGTGCGGCATCGTAATGCGGAACAATCAGTCCGGAGTGGAACGCGCCACCTACACCGTGGCCGGTGAAGTCCCGGATCACAGCTAACCCGAACCGCTTGGCATAGACCTCGATGGTCCGGCCGATCACATTGATCTGGCGCCCCGGCTTGACCGCGCGAATACCGCGCATCATGGCCTCGCGTGTGCGCTCAACGAGGTCGCGGGATTCCTGATCCACATCTCCCACAAGGAATGTCGCGTTGGTGTCGCCGTGCATGCCGTCTTTATATGCGGTGATGTCCACGTTGATGATGTCACCGTCCTGGATGACCGTGTCATCAGGGATGCCGTGACAAATAACCTCGTTGAGCGAGGTGCACGTGGACTTAGGGAAGCCCTGATATTCAAGCGTTGAAGGGTACGCGCCGTTCTTGATGAGGAACTCGTGACCGATCGCATCGACCTCATCCGTGGTCATGCCAGGCTTGACCGTCTCACCGATCAGTTGCAGGGCATCAGCGGCAATACGGCCCGCCGCGCGAATCCGTTCGACTTCCTCCGGGGAATAAACATCTCCGCCGTCCCAGGTTTCAGGCCCCGGCTTACCCACGTAGGGAGGGCGCTGAATGTTCCCTGGGACCTTTCGGAGCGCAGAAACCCGGCCTTTCGTCAGATTCCCGATGGGCGCGGTTGCGCGCGAGGAGGAAGCGGACGAAGACGGTGCAGCAGAAGAATCAGTCATGTCACCAGTTTAGGACCCACCTGTGGGGCAGAACCGCGTAATGTGAAGAGGGAAGGTCAAGGCCGCGGCATCAACCATGTTGCGGTGAAGTGGTCCCGGAAGGGGCCGCGCGGCTCATAAGAGAAGGGGGAAGATCATGACACAGAACGCACCGGAAGGCGAATACTGGTTCAACACCTCAACCGGTGAGGTGGAGAAAGGCCCGCAGTCCATCGGGTCCCAGCGGATGGGCCCCTACCGTAGCGCGGAAGAAGCATCACGCGCCTACGAGATCGCGGCAGAACGCACTCGCGAATGGGACGAAGAAGACGAAGACTAGTAATGGGGAGCCAGACCCGCGAAATAGCCCGCTAGGTCCGCGAAGCCCGGGAAGACCCTAGAAAGCCAGCCACGGCAGCAGGCATGCAATGAAGGAGCATTGAGTGAACCGTCAGCAAGACTTCGTCCTCAGAACCATTGAGGAGCGCGATGTCCGATTCGTCAGGTTGTGGTTTACCGACGTTGTGGGCTCGCTTAAATCTGTAGCGCTCGCCCCAGCGGAGGTCGAAGGCGCGTTTCGTGAAGGGCTGGGTTTCGACGGTTCTTCGATCGAAGGGCTTTCCCGGATTTTTGAGTCCGATATGCTCCTGCAACCGGACGCTACAACGTTTCAATTGTTGCCGTGGAGAGGCAACATCGAGCCGACCTCCCGCATGTTCTGTGACATCTTGACCCCCGATGGCGAGCCATCGTTGGCGGATCCGCGCCACGTCTTGAAGCGACAGGTTGAAGAGGCCGCAGACATGGGGTTCACGTGCTATACGCATCCGGAAGTCGAGTTCTACCTGCTGCGCAGCGATGAGATGGACGCCAACGGGCACCCTCAACCGGTCGATTCGGCGAGCTACTTCGACCACGTTGCCGGCGGCATCGCACAAGACTTCCGCCGCAAGGCCGTGACCACGCTCGAAGAAGTCGGTATTTCCGTTGAGTTCTCCCACCACGAATCGGGGCCGGGACAAAACGAGATCGACCTGCGCTACACCGATGTGCTGACCACCGCGGATAACCTCATGACCTTCCGCACCATCATTAAAGAAGTCGCGCTACTGCAAGGTATCTATGCGACGTTCATGCCTAAACCGTTCTCACAACACCCCGGTTCCGGTATGCACACCCATTTTTCGTTGTTTGAGGGTGAACGTAACGCATTCTTTGAAGGTGGCCGGGAATATCAACTCTCCACCACGGCACGCCAGTTCATCGCCGGCGTATTAACTCACGCGCCGGAATTCACTGCGGTCACCAACCAGTTTGTGAACTCCTATAAACGCTTGTGGGGCGGGGGAGAAGCGCCAAGCCACATCTCGTGGGGCCACAACAACCGCTCCGCCCTCGTGCGCGTCCCGCTGTATAAGCCAGACAAGGGCCAATCCGCCCGCGTCGAGTACCGCGGCATCGATTCGGCCGCGAACCCGTATCTGGCCTACGCATGCATCCTGGGTGCTGGACTCAAAGGTATCCGCGATCGATACGACCTCGGCGACCCAACCGAGGAAGACATTTTCTCGCTCACAAGCCGAGAACGCCGCGTGCTTGGCTTGGATCCGTTGCCCTCCACGCTGCATGAAGCGATCCACGTGATGGAGAATTCCGAGCTGGTTGCTGACATCCTGGGCGAGTGGGTTTTCGATGCGCTGCTGCGCAATAAACGAGCCGAATGGGACGAATACCGCCAAGACATTTCCCCGTTTGAACTGCGCCGTTACTTGGGGATGCTGTAGAAGAATCCATGACCCATCCACAAGAGGATAAACATCCATCCACCGTCGAGGCATCCAGCGTTGCCTCTCCCGCGATTGGCTCGTCGACCGTTGACTCTCCCGGCATTGACTCTTCTACCATTGACCGCGCGGTTCGCGCCGCCGGATTCAACGATTCGAAGCGTGCGCGGGCACTGTTGAGGTCTAAAGAGCTCACGAATATCGATCACGTGAGGGTGCTTGAAGCGCTACGGGCTACCGCTGACCCGGACATGGCCTTGCTGAACGTGATCCGGTTACTTGAGCGGGTGCCCTCGCTGGCAGAGACAGTGGAAGATCCGCAACGGAATCAGCCTCTGTTCATGCTCGCTGGCGCCTCAGAGGCACTCATCGACTTCGTGCTGCGCCACCCCGACCAAGCCGAAGCGTTCAGTATTGCCCGGCCAAGTGAATACGAGCCATCGGATCCCAGTGGGTTGCGCGCCAAGATGCTCACCGCCGTCGGCGCTGACCCGCAATCCGATGTTCCGATCGCCGCTGTAGCCGACGACGCCACCGTCGCAGCACTGCGCGTGGCGTATCGAGCGGAGCTTCTGGACACCGCGATGAAAGACGTGTGCGCCGATGACGCCGCAGAGTCGGTGCGGATGGTTGCGGCTGAACTTGCAGACCTCGCGGCCGCGGCCGTTGACGGGGCGCTTGCGATCGCCTACCGGCACGTGGCTGACACGTATCCGGACACCGATGTGACCCAGGTGCGGTTGGCCGTGATCGGGATGGGTAAATGCGGCGCGAGAGAATTGAACTACGTCTCTGACGTTGATGTCATCTATGTGCATTCGGTAGAGGAAGGCGCTGAGACGCAGGCCGTTGAACGCGCCGAGGACATCGCGGCTAACCTCACGAAGGCGATGGGACACATCGTGGGTTCCACCGGCAAGGAACCTGCGTTATGGGAGCTGGATGCCAACCTTCGGCCTGAGGGTCAAGACGGCGCGATGTCACGCACGCTGGCCTCGCACCTGAACTACTACAAGCGCTGGGCGGAGCACTGGGAGTTCCAGGCGCTGCTGAAAGCCAGGCCGATTGCAGGCGATACCGCGCTCGGAGACGAGTACATCGAGGCGATCTGGCCGATGGTGTGGGAAGCCTCTCGCCGCGACGGCTTTGTTGAAGCAGTGCAGAAGATGCGCCAGCGAGTCACAGATAACATTCCGCAAGCCGAGGTTGAGAGGCAGATCAAGCTCGGACCGGGCGGGCTGCGTGACGTCGAGTTCACGGTGCAGCTGCTGCAGCTTGTGCATGGCCGCGTGGACGAGGGGTTACGGGTGCGTGGCACGTTGGAGGCGCTCGATGCGTTAGCAAGCGCTGCCTATATCTCGCGCGATGATGCCCGCCAGTTCAGCGCGGACTACAGGTATTTGCGTAGCTTGGAGCACCGGATTCAGCTGGTTCGGTTGCGGCGTACACACGCGATGCCGAAATCGGAGGCCGAGCAGAGAGCGCTAGCCCGCGGTGTCGCCTCGCCTGATGAGCGGCAGGTTGTGACTGCCGAGAACATGCTGACGGCGTGGCGGAAGATCAAAGCCCGTGTCCGTGGCCTGCATCAGAAGATTTTCTTCAGGCCATTGCTGGCCGCAGCCGCCGGCCTACAGGATGATGAAGTGCGGCTCACCCCGGGGGCCGCTCAAGCGCGTCTGAAGGTTTTGGGCTATGCGGATCCGAAGCAGGCGATGCGCCACATCGAAGCGTTGACCGGCGGGATCTCGCGTACCGCAGCCCTGCAACGGCACTTGCTGCCGGTCATGCTGGAATGGTTTGCCGATGGCGTGAGCCCGGATGCTGGCCTGCTTGGTTTCCGGCGGCTTTCTGACGCGTTGGGTTCAACCCCGTGGTTCATGTCTATGCTGCGTGACTCCCCGGCGGGTGCGGAGCGGTTGTGCCGCATCTTGTCGACGTCGCGGATGGTTGTGGATCTGCTGGAGGTATCGCCGGAGGCGACCGCGTGGCTCGGCAACGACTCTGATTTGCAACCGCGTAGCTGGGAGCGGTTGTGGAAGCAGGTTTCAGCCAAGCTGGATAGGCATGAGGACGCCGCCGATGGCGGTATGCAGTTGGTGAGGACTGCGCGGCGGCGGGAGTTGTTGCGTGTTGCTTTGGCTCATGGTTCTGGGCTGATCGATGTAGAAGAATTAGGCAGGGCGCTGTCAAACGTGGATCAGGCCGCCGTGATGGGGGCTTGGCATGTTGCTCGGCGGCAAGAGGTAGCCGAGCATGGCGAGCTCGCTCAGTTCGCAGTGATTGCGATGGGCCGGCAAGGTGGCGCGGAGATCGGTTACGGCTCTGACCTGGATGCGATGTACGTGTACGAGCCTGTCGAGGGGGGTGACCCTGAGGCGGCTAAACAACAGGCCAACCGTATGGCTTCAGCTTTGGGGCATCTGCTTTCGGGTTCGTTGACGCCACCGATCCTGGCAGAGCACCGGCTGAAGATCGACGTCGATCTACGCCCTGAAGGTAAAAACGGTCCGCTCGTGCGCTCGCTGGACTCCTATGCCGACTATTACGAGAAGTGGGCAGAAACCTGGGAACGGCAGGCTTTGTTGCGTGCCCGCCCGTTCGCAGGCGATGAGGAAGTTGGAGCTAAGTTCGTTGAACTGATCGACCCGGTGCGGTATCAGCACGGCCTCTCAGAAAAGGAACTCCAGGAGATCCGGCGAGTCAAAGCACGTGTTGAGGGAGAGCGGTTGCCGCGCGGAGTGAATCCACGCCGGCACGTGAAGTTGGGGCCAGGCGGTTTGAGCGATGTCGAGTGGCTGGTTCAGTCGATGCAGCTACGTTTCGCTAAACGCTACCCGGGCTTACAGACCACGAACACGTTGGAGGCGTTGCGTGCAGGCCATCACGCCGGGCTCATCAGCCAAGAGGACGCCGAGAGCCTCGAGACCGCCTGGAAGTTAGCGACTGACGTGCGTGCTGCCAACATGGCATGCACGGGCCGGGCCTCGGACTCTTTCCCCTCGAGCCGCTCGGAGATCTCTGCAGTAGCGACGTGGATCGGCTGGGGCAAAGACGCCGGGCCTGAACTGGAAGAAGCGTGGCTACGTGTTGCGCGGCGGGCCCGGCAAGTCTTCGAGGAGCTGTTCTACGGCGAACAGCCACGGTGAAAGCCATGGTAAACAGCGCCGCGGCGAGCAGCGCCGAGCACAGCGGTTAACTGTTGAGGGGCTAGGAACCACATGGTTCCTAGCCCCTCAACATGCCTGGTTTAGAGCGAGTAGTAGAGCTCGTATTCCAGTGCCGTGATGGCAGCCATCATCGGGCGTACGTCGTTTTCGTATTTATCCTCGATCCAGGTTTCGATGAGGTCTTCGGTGAAGACGTCGCCTGCGAGCAAGAATTCGTGGTCTTCACGCAACGCTTCGAGCGCCTCGGAGAGGGTCTCTGGTGCCTTCTGGATGTCTGCGGCTTCCTCTGGTGGGAGCTCGTAGAGGTCCTTATCGATCGGGTCTGCCGGTTCGATGCGGTTACGGATACCGTCCAAGCCCGCCATGAGCTGGGCCGCGAAAGCGAGGTATGGGTTGGAGGAGGCATCCGGTGCACGGAACTCGAGGCGCTTGGCCTTCGGGTTGGATCCGGTGATCGGGATGCGGATACCGGCGGAGCGGTTGCCTTGCGAGTACACCATGTTCACTGGCGCTTCGAAGCCTTTGACGAGGCGTCGGTAGGAGTTCACGGTCGGGTTCGTGAACGCCATGACCGCCGATGCGTGGTGCAGCAGACCGCCGATGTACCAGCGGGCCGTGTCGGAGAGGTTCGCGTAGCCGAGCTCATCGTAGAACAGCGGCTTGCCGTCACTCCAGAGGGACTGGTGGCAGTGCATACCGGAACCGTTGTCGTTCTGCAGCGGCTTCGGCATGAACGTTGCGGTCTTACCCCACTCTTCAGCGACGTTTTTGACCACGTATTTGAACTTCATGAGGTCATCTGCCGCATGCACGAGCGTGTTGAACTCGTAGTTGATCTCTGCCTGGCCTGCCGCACCGACTTCGTGGTGTGCACGCTCAACCTTGAGACCCACATCGGTGAGCTTGAGCGAGATGTCATCCCGCAGGTCAGCTTGCTTATCGTTAGGGGAGACCGGGAAGTAGCCGCCCTTGGTGCGCATCTTGTGGCCAAGGTTTCCGCCTTCTTCCAAAGCGGAGGTGTTCCAAGCAGCTTCTACGGAGTCGACGCTGAACCCGGTGTTGTGCGGTTCAGTCGAGTAGGTGACGTCATCGAAGATGAAGAATTCGGCTTCGGATGCGAAGAAAGCAGTGTCAGCGATACCGGTCGATGCGAGGTAGGCTTCAGCCCGTTCCGCGACGCCGCGTGGATCACGGCCGTACGGCTCGCCCGTGCGTGGATTGACCACCGAGAAGGTCATGACGAGGGTCTTTGCCGCACGGAACGGGTCAACGAACGCGGTCTTGATGTCCGGGATCAGCTGCATGTCCGAATTCGCGATCCCTTCGAAACCGCGGATCGAGGACGCATCGAACAGCTGGCCGTTGACGAAGAAGTCTTCGTCAACCGTCGAGGCCGGCACGTTGAAGTGGTGCTGCATGCCAGGCAGGTCTGTAAACCGAATATCGACGAACTGCACCTCCTCTTGTTCGATGAAGGTCAGTACTTCTTCGGTTGACGTGAACACGTCTGTAGCCTCCTAGGCATGGTGTGTGGTCCGTTGAGAATGAGCGGTCCTCACATCCCAGTTTAGTCAATAACTCGTTCGCCTTGGTGGTTTTGCCGGGGCGGGGGCTTGGTTTTGTGAGATGAACAGGTTTTCACCCATGCAGAAGCCAGGGCGGTTAGGCACAGTGGGCGGTGGGCTCGCCACGTAGAATGAGGCCTATGGCCAAGAAACCCGAGAATGAACGCGAGACCCGCGTCACGCGAGCCGATATCGGTTCGTGGATTAGTGGACCCCCACAAACCCATAACAGCGAATATCCCGGTGCGGGGCTTGGCCGCCCAGAATCTGGCCCTGGCGCGGTGGGGCGCATGGGCCCACGCATCCTGGCTTTGTTGATCGACTGGGGGCTTGCGATGGGCGTGTCTTGGCTCATCAGCCGCGACCAGCTGCCGTGGCTGAACCTTGTGGTGTTCGTGGTCATGACGTTGGTCATGCTCACGATCTTTGGGCGCACCATAGGCCACTGGATTCTAGGCATGCAGGTCCAGCGCCTCGACGGTACCCCAATCTCACCGCTGGACGCCCTGATCCGCACTGTCTTGCTGCTTCTGGTCATCCCTGCCGTGGTGATGGACGCGGACCAGCGAGGTGTTCACGACCGCGTCCGCGGCCTCGTGCTCACTGTGGTTCGCGGCGGGGAGCGCGGCCGCATCGTCCGCAAATAAGCCGATGGCGGTGGAGAGGAAAACTCCACCGCCATCGGCTTATTAGAGGGCAGGACTCCACGCTAGGAGACCAACTGGTTGGCTTCCGAGCTAGCCGTTAATTGCCGCGCAATGCACGGCGGGACATGCGTGGTGGACGGTTAGGGTCCATACCTTTAGGGATAGGTGGCTTGGACAAACGCAAGGTTGAGAGCCGCTGATCAACAGCACGGACTTCCTGACGGGAGATCGATTTAGGCAGGCTCTTCATCGTCTTGGAAACCTCAGGCAACGGAGTCTGGTTCTTACCGGAGCCTGAGTTGATGATCGTTACAGGAACGCCGCGGACCGCGCGCTCAACGTCGCGGCGAACACCCTCAACGAGGGAACGGACCCGGCCGTTAGGGCCTTCCGTGACCAGGACAACACCAGGGCGGCCAATAGCCATGAACACGAGGTCCTGGGTACGAGGAGAGACCGCGACCGGTTCTTCCTTCAAAACCCATCCTCGGCGCAGAACAGACATCGCCGCACCGGCGGCACCGGGGCGGCCTTCGATCTTCTGGAACGCGACCTTCTCACCGCTGCGCGACATGTACAACATCGCGAGCATGAGGCCAATCACGAGGCCGAGGATCAGGAACGTGATCCAGTTCTTCAGCAACCAGCCGATACCGAAACCGATCGCACCGGAACCCAACACGATAGCCAGCATGATCCACGGGAGGGCTGGCTTCGCTTCGCGGGTCATCCGGAAGATTTCACGGATCTGACCGCCGCGTCCCGATTCTTTCTTTTCAGCGCGGGCACGCTTCTTGGCGTCTTTAAGCGCCTGCTTCTCCGCTTTTTGTTGTTCACGCAGCTTCGCGATCTGCTCGCGAGCGTTCTGATCAAGTCTGGCCATAATGCACCATTCTAGACGGTCACGCCGGTAATGCTTGAGCTAACGCGGGACTGTGCTCTATTCTTTAGCGCCGGCTGTCGATTCATGTGTCTGGAAACGGATCCGGGAAGATTCGACGTATTCAGGGTAGCTCTGGTTCCCCGGGTCCTTCATGGCAGGGCGGCGCACATGCATCCACAACTGCGTGCCATCCACGGTGGAAGGCTTGTCAGATTTCTTAGATTTATCGGATGCAGCTTTTTTCGAGTTGAGGTCCTTGACCTGATACAAGCACCAACCCGTGACTGGAGCCCCAGATTCAGGCGCGGACAACGGGGTGATATCGAAATCTTCGTATGCATCGACCTTGTTGAGATCTTCAGCATAGGCCGCAATGACCTGATGCGATACCCCCGGTACGTAGCTCGATGCGCGCGAGACCTGGATCCACGAACAGCTCGGTTCGTTCATCGTGGTCTCGCCTGGTGTCACCTCAACCTGCGCCAGGAGCCATCCCGTGCCTTTCGGCGGATCAGGTAGCCCTTGTGGGTTCACGAGAACCTGTTTGATAGTGAACGCGTGTTCAAGAACCGGGTCCTTGAGTGTATGCGCGCTCACGGGGGTGAGGTCTTTCGGCCACGCATCGAGCTCCTCGGAGGGTTCTTCGCTCGGTGTAGGGCTTGCCGATGTACTCGCAGACGTGGTCGGTGTCGGTTCAGCCGGTGCCGGGTTTTCCTGGGATCCGCACGCACCCAGGGCTGCCAAGGCAAGCAAACCCACCACGGTAGCGGTAGCTATCCGCGGTATGGGTTGGCTGGTGGGCGTTTCAAACATTGATGGCAGACCCCGTCGCTCTGGATTCCGTTGCCTTAGACCTTCGCGTTCAGCTTCGGCGGTTGCTGAGTTAGACGAGCGAAGCGGCTTCTTGACGTGCCGAACCGGTGTCGTCGATGTGGCTGAGGTGGGACGGGATCTCCCTGCCGGTGTTCTTCATGGCGCGAGCCCACAAACGCCCAGAACGGTAGGAGGAACGGACCAACGGCCCAGCCATGACGGCACCGAAACCGATCTCTTCTGCTTCTTCGCTGAGCTCAACGAACTCAGCAGGGGTGACCCACCGGTCTACCGGTAGGTGCAGCTGTGTTGGGCGCAGGTACTGGGTCAACGTGATGATGTCGGTGCCGGCCTCGTGCAGATCACGGAGGGCCTCAGAGATCTCTTCGCGGGTTTCACCCATACCGAGGATCAAGTTGGATTTGGTGATGAGCCCGCGGTCCTTGCCGTAACGGATCACGTCCATGGAACGCTCGTAGCGGAATGCGGGGCGGATGCGTTTGAAGATACGCGGCACGGTTTCTACATTGTGCGCATACACCTCAGGGCCGGATTCCACGATCTGATCGAGGGCGGCCGGCTCGCCGTTGAAGTCGGGGATAAGCAGTTCGATGCCGGTGTTCGGGTTCAGCTCATGAACCTTACGTACGGTTTCCGCATACAGCCATGCCCCGCCATCGTCGAGGTCGTCACGTGCCACACCGGTTACGGTCGCGTAGCGTAGCTGCATCTCACGGATCGACTCAGCGACTTTGAGCGGTTCGGTTGGGTCGAGCGGCTGTGGTTTGCCGGTGTCAATCTGGCAGAAATCACAACGCCGGGTACACTGCGAGCCGCCGATCAAAAACGATGCTTCGCGGTCTTCCCAGCATTCAAAAATATTAGGGCAACCGGCTTCCTCGCACACGGTGTGCAGGCCTTTAGCATGGACGTCTTTCTTGAGGCTCACGTATTCAGGGCCGATGTTGAGCTCGGCGCGGATCCACTCAGGCTTCCGGTCCACAGGGACAGCCGCGTTGCGTGCTTCGACGCGCAAAAGACGGCGGCCTTCTGGTGCTGGGGTGCTCATGCTTGAGTGTTCTCCTTGATGTTTTGCTGCTCAGATTCGTTCTCGGGTGTGGTAACCACGGGGGCAAGCTCCTCCAAGAGGTGCCCGCTTAAGGACTCAACCACATCGGCCACTTCGATGTTCCTGCCTGCCTGCAACGCCATCGTGGTGACTCCGGAATCCTGGATACCGCACGGAACAATCACATCGTAGGGGGCGAGGCTGTTGTTGACGTTGAGGGAGAGCCCATGCATCGAAACACCGTTATCGATGTGGAGGCCGATCGCGGCGATCTTCTCATCCTGTACGCCCTCTTTCAGCACCCAGACGCCCGCGCGTTGCTCGACGCGCTGGGCGGTGATCCCGAAATCAGCGACAGTCTTGATGATCGCTTCTTCCAACGCCCACACGAAGGATTTGATCGCGGCACGATCCCGTAGAGGAACGATCGGGTAGGCCACCAGCTGGCCGGGGCCATGCCACGTAATGAGACCGCCGCGGTCAACATCGACTACCGGGGTTCCGTCAGTGGGGCGATCGGAATCTTGTGTGCGGCGGCCCGCTGTGTACGTTGGCGGATGCTCCAGCATGATCACGGTCGGCTGAACATTCCCGGAAACTACCTCGTCATGGATCCGCTGCTGCAGACTCCACGCCTTCATATACTCCACGGCGTCTTTGCCATAACCGGGTTCCAACACGTTGATGCTCATGCTCTCCAGCATAATCCCCACGACCGCGCACACCGGAGTTAGGGGATAACGCCGGGGACTACGTGGCCTGTGAATAACGGAAAATCTGTGTCTAGACGCCCTACCTGTGGACAACCGAGCAGGGAAGGCGGGAAATGCTGCACACTGAATCCAGAACGTCCACGGATTGAGTTTTATGACGCGGAGAGTGAGGGCACCATGGCATACGAGCCCCAAGACCCAGACGCTCACGGTAGCGATCCCGAAGGCTGTGAGCCTGAAGCCACTGATTTTGAAGACTCAGAGCATGAGGATGCTCCACTGAGCCGGGATGACCCGTTCATGCGAGTCATTACAGGTTCTGATACCTCGCCGGATTTGAGCCGTGACATCCGCCAGTACCTTCGCTCAGGTGGGGAAGCGGATGTGCATTTTGAAAACTATGACGGCCTGACGGCTGCCGTACGGAGGGGCAGAGCAACCGCCCAGCACGATATGCCGAGCCCTCCGGCGGCGTGGGATCACCCGCACCTGGTCAAGATTCTTTCCGACGCCGAAGATGTTTATCGTGAGGAGGCGCCAGCTGGGACGGCTGCTGAAGACACGCGGCGGCTCGTGATGGAAGCTGTCCCTGGAGGGTCAGCGGCTGATCTGATCGAGGCGCGAGGCTCGCTTCCGGTAGGGGAGGCGGTGACGTTGCTCGTGCCGATCGCCCAAGCCTTGACACACCTTCACGCGCACGGCGCGGTGCACGGAGATGTGAGCCCGCAGAACGTGATGTTCCGGGCCGACGGAGCCCCGGTTTTGATCGATCCGGGTAATGCACGTTCCCTCGGGGCGGCGCCTGCCAAAAGTTTCACTGAAGGGTTCGCACCAGCAGAGGAAGTAGCGGATCAAGCCCGCGACGTGTGGGGTTGGGGAGCTCTCGCCTGGTTCGTTGTGACAGGGGAGCCACCAGCTGCAGCCGAACACCGTGTTCCGTTGCCTCTCACGGTCAAGGGCATCGACGAACGCTTCGCGCAACTGATCGATGATTGCTTATCAGTTGATCCGCGCGAACGCCCAGCCGCAGAGGAACTTGCCCCGGAGGTTTTGGCTGTTCAAGAACCAGAGCCGTTGAACATTGACGAGGCTGTACGTGCCGAGGGGCGGGCCTTGATGCTGACTCAACACAGGCCTGGCAAACGCGCAGCTGGCGCCAGGCTTGGTTCGCGTTTACGTGGAGCGAAGATCACGCCAACCACGGCGATCATCGGGGTCGCAGCACTCGGAATGCTCACAGTTGCCGGACTCATGGTTTTCGCTGGCCCGCGTTCGCAGGATGCCGCGCAAGCTACGCAGACTACCGTAGCGAAGCCTGTAGCGAGCGCATCCAGCACCGAGGACGCGCCAGGCAAACAAGCCGGATCGAGTCAGCGTGCATCAGAGGATGAACGACTCACACGGGCCGATGTCGAAAAACAGCTTAAAGCACGGATGGCTGCGCTCAAGCAGCGTGACGTAGCGGCTTTAGACAAGGTCTATACCGTCAAGGCCGCCGGTTTGAAGAGTGATCGGCAGATGCTTGAGAAGATGCAAGCAGAGAAGCAGCGGTTTGCAGGTGTCGAGATGAAGCTGGAACGCGTGAGCATCGATACCAAGCAGAAGAAAGGCAAGCTTGCTTCAGCGGTTGTTGAAGTGAAGCTGAAGGCTCACTCGATAGAAACGGAGACTGGCCGCGTTGTTTCTCGCGAAGCAGGCCGTACGGATGTTCTTGATGTGGGCTTTAAACGCGTTGGCCGCAGCTGGAAGATAGAAACCATCGCAGCTGCGGCCAAGCCTAAAGGATAGCGGTTTAGCGGCCCAAGATAGCGAAGAAGATGGTGAGGAAGCCGAGGCCACCCACACCGTGGGCGAGCCCAGTTGGGACTTCCTGGCCCTTCTTTGCCTTGCCGTAGCCGATGAGTGCGCACACCAGGATGATTAGACCCAACAGGAACTTGATGCCGAACCACATGTGGTTGATCTGGCCGCCGATGGCCATTGTGGTGCCGAACATGCCAAGGCCGGTGACTACCTGGATGATCGCGCCGTAAACCTGCCACACGGTCACGGTTGCTGGCTTGAAATGAGTGAGCCAGCTACCAACAATCGCGGCCAGGCCAACCATGTGCAGCGCCAGGAGAATATCTTGCAGTACGTGCATGAAAAGGTCCTTGTCCAAGCGGGAGCTTAGGTAGAAATCTAGGAATGTGGGATCCGCGGTACATGGCTCCGGGGCCGCTACCTGACGGTTGCGGCCCCGGGATCATGTCAATACGCGGACGGCTAGCAGTCTTAGAGGCCGAGCTCTGACGCGAACTCTGCGTTCTCAAGCTGCGCCTTGACGGTCTGCAGGAAGCGACCCGCGTCAGCGCCGTCAACGAGTCGGTGATCGTAGGTCAACGACAAGTACATCATGTGGCGAATAGCGATCGCGTCATTGCCGTATTCGTCGGTGACAACGCGTGGACGCTTCTCGATAACACCGGTACCCAGGATTCCGACGTTTGGCTGGTTGATGATCGGGGTATCGAACAGCGCACCGACCGAACCGATGTTGGTGATCGAGAAGGTCGAACCAGCCAGGTCAGACGGGCTGAGCTTGTTGGTGCGTGCCTTCTCAGCGGATTCGGCGATCTTCTTAGCCACGCCGGCCAGCGACAAGTCGCCGGCGTCTGCGATGACCGGAACCAACAGGCCACGTTCGGTGTCCACAGCCATGCCGATGTGCTCGGCGTCGTGGTAGGTGATCTCCTGCTTCTCCTCGTCGTAGGAGGCGTTGAACGCAGGGATCTGGGTCAGAGCGTGCGTGACGGCCTTCGTGATGAACGGCAGGTAGGTCAGGTTGACGCCGTGGGTCTGCTGGAAGGAAGCCTTAGCCTGCTTGCGCAACTGCACGATACGGGTCATGTCGACTTCCTGGACCTGGGTCAGCTGGGTCGAGATGTCCAGCGACTCACGCATGCGGGAAGCGATGACCTGACGGATACGTGGCGCCTTGACGGTGGTGCCACGAACCTTGAGCGCCTCAGGCGAAGGAACATTCGAAGGTGCTTTCGCTGCAGAGCCGGAAGATGCCGAGCCAGCGGATGCAGCCGCCGAAGCTGCTGGCTGCGAAGCGGAGGCGGACTTCTGCTTCTCAATCGCTGCTTCAACATCCTGCTTGCGGATGCGGCCGCCAACGCCGGTACCTTCGATTGAGTTCAAGTCAACGCCGTTGTCGTTGGCGAGCTTGCGGACGATCGGGGTCACGTAGCCGGCAGCGGACTTATTAGCTGGTGCCGATGACGTTTCTTCCTTCGAAGCAGGCTCAGGCTGAGCCTCTTCCTGAGGTTCGTCTTTGGCCTCTGGCTTGGACTCTTCAGCTGCTTCTTCAGTAGCCTCGTCTGCCGAGGATTCTTCCTCAGCTGGTTCCTCGGAAGCTTCTTCCTTCGAATCATCGGAGGAGGAAGCGGAGCCGGAACCGACGACCGCCAGGACCTGGCCAACCTCGACGTCCTCGTCTTCTTCGACCTTGATCTCAAGCAAGGTGCCTGCCACAGGGGAAGGGACCTCGGTATCGACCTTGTCGGTGGAGACCTCGATGAGTGGCTCGTCAACGTCGACGGAGTCGCCGACTTCCTTGAGCCAACGGGTCACGGTGCCTTCGGTCACGGATTCGCCAAGCTCAGGGAGCTTGATCTCGGTCTTCTCGCCAGAATCCTCAGCCCCGGAATCCTTGGAACCAGAATCCTCAGCCCCGGAATCCTCGTTGTCTTCAGCAGCGGAGTCTTCTTCAGCGGACTCTTCCTCTGCCGTGGATTCTTCGGCCTCCTCGGCGGAGTCTTCACCGGAATCGTCGGAGTCGCTATCGGAGCTACCTTCGCCATCGCCGATCACGACCAGCGGGGCGCCTACCTCGATGTCTTCGTCTTCATCAACGAGGATCTCCTGGATAACGCCAGCTACTGGCGATGGGATTTCGGTGTCGACCTTATCGGTGGAGACCTCCACCAACGGTTCGTCTACTTCGATGGAATCGCCGACGGATTTCAGCCAGCGGGTCACGGTTCCTTCGGTAACTGATTCGCCCAGTTCGGGCAGGTTCACGGTCTCAGACATCGGAACTCACTCCTGTTCTATGCCCCGCGAATTCTGCAACCGGCGGAGCTGTCTTGATCACGTTACCCAAGAAACTGTGATGTCCCCGGGCCGTCAATGGTTGTGGTGATAACGCTATACGTATAAGCCTAAGCCGCCGGTGAGCCCGAAAGCACGTGCGATGTCCTCTTGTGTTCGAGCTCACCGGCAACTATAGAGCGTAAGAGCTAGCCGTGGAGAGGCTTTCCGGCCAATGCCAGGGCAACCTCGCCCAGGGACTCGTTCTGGGTTGGGTGGGCGTGGACGAGGTGAGCGACGTCTTCTGGGTATGCTTCCCAGTTCACAATCAGCTGTGCCTCACCGATCTGTTCACCGAAGCGGCCACCGATGCCGGTCACACCCACGATAGGTCCTTCCTTGACGCGGATCATCTTCACGATGCCGCCGGTGCCGAGGATCGAGGACTTACCGTTGCCGGCGAGGTTGTATTCGGAAACCTCGATGCTGTCCTTACCGAACTTCTCTTCAGCCTTTGGCTGCGAGTAGCCAACAGACATGATCTGTGGCTCGCAGAAGGTGACCTTCGGGATGTTGATGTCTTCAACGATGATCGGGTTCTGGCCGGCGATCTCTTCGGCAACGAAGATGCCGTGCTGGTAGCCGCGGTGTGCCAGCTGGACGCCTGGGACGATGTCACCGATCGCGTAGATGTTACCGACCCCGGTGTGGAGGCGCTCGTTGGTGATCACGAAACCGCGGTCGACCTCGATGCCCTGTTCTTCGTAGCCGAAGCCTTCGGTGACAGGTGCGCGGCCAACAGCAACCAAAACGAGCTCTGCTTCGAGCGAGGTGCCGTCAGCGAGCTTGACGGTCGCCTTCTCGTCATCCTGGGTGACTTCTTCGAAGAAGACGCCGGTCTTGGACTTGATGCCCTTCTTCTTGAACTCGCGTTCAAGGACCTTGATGATCGCCGGGTCTTCGTTCGGTACCAGCGATGGCAGGCCCTCAACAACGGTCACGTCAACGCCGAAGGAGTTCCACATGGATGCGAACTCGACGCCGATCACGCCGCCGCCGAGTACGATCGCGGACTCCGGAAGGTAATCCATCTCGAGTGCCTCGGTGGAGGTGATGACGCGGCCGGTGATGTCAATGCCCATGGTCTTGGTTTTGGAACCGGTAGCCAGGACGATGTTCTTGCCCTTGTATTCGGTACCGTCCACAGTCACGGTGTCAGGGCCGGTGAGCTTACCTTCACCTTCGATGACCTCGATCTTGCGCATCTTGATCAGGCCGGACAAGCCACGGAACTTGCCCTGGACGATACCGTCCTTGTTCTTCTTGACGGTAGCCATGTCGATGGAGTCAAGAGTCGTGTTGACGCCGTACTTGGATGAGGTGCGGGCTTCGTCTGCGAGCTCTGCGGAGTGCAGGTACGCCTTGGTTGGGATACAGCCGGTGTGCAGGCAGGTGCCGCCCAGCTTGCTGCGCTCAACCAGGCCAACCTTCATGCCCAGCTGTGCTGAGCGAAGAGCTGCTGAGTAGCCGGCGGAACCTCCGCCGAGGACCAACACGTCAAATTCTGTCGTTGCCGATTCGGCCACGGAATGCTCCCTTAGGTCGGTGTTGAGATGCTTCTATTATGTTAGCCCCTGCGGCGATGTTTGTGGACAGAAGAGGGCCTGGCGGCCGGTGAAATAAGCCACGAGCCAATTTCGTGCCCTCACCTGGCCTTTCTCTGGCTAGGGGATGGCTGGGTGGGCCGCCAGGCCTCTCGTGTCCGTTGTTGGATTGCCCCAGCCGTGTGGGCTGCGGCGCTACGGGTTAGTTGTTGCCGAGGTTGGCCGCTACTTCAACAAGGGTGCGCAGCGCGTAGCCGGTTCCTTCCTTAGGCGTATGACCCCACGGTGCCTTGTTGTTGAAGGATGGACCGGCGATGTCGATGTGGCCCCAGGTTGGCTTGGAATCATCATCGTCCTTGGCGCCCACGAATTCGCGCAGGAACGCAGCTGCCTTGAGCATTCCGCCGTTGCGGTCCCCTGAGTTGCGCAGGTCTGCGGTGACTGAGTCGAGGTCCTTGCGGATCTCTTCTGGGATCGGCATGGTCCACAGCAGTTCGCCGGTGGACTCAGCAGCTGCCTCGATCGCGGAGGTCGCTTCCTCATCGCCCATGATGCCCGCGGTACGCTGCCCCAGAGCGACCAGCTGCGCGCCGGTCAAGGTAGCGATGTCCAGCAGCAGGTCTGGGTTTTCTTCCGAGGCCTTGGTCAGGCCATCGCCCAAGACAAGGCGGCCCTCGGCATCGGTGTTTGTGACCTCGACGGTGGTGCCTTTGTACATGGTCAGCACGTCACCTGGGCGGGTAGCGGAACCGGAAGGCATGTTCTCTGCCAGGCACAGCCAGCCGGTCACACGGGTTTCCAGGCCGAGCTCAGCAGCAGCCAAGACCGCATGCAGGGTAGTGGCCGCACCGGTCATGTCAGACTTCATCTCTTCCATACCTGGTGCTGGCTTGAGGGAGATGCCGCCGGTATCGAACGTGATGCCCTTACCCACGATCGCCAGGTGCTTAGCCTTCTTGGACGGCGTGTAGGAAACCTTGACCAGGCGCGGGCCACGCTCGGAGCCGCGGCCAACACCGATGATGCCTCCGAAACCCTCCTGGGCGAGGCGTTTCTCATCCCACACCTCAACCTTGACCTTGGTGCCGGAGGCCTGCTCCTGAGCGTATTCGGCGAAAGTCTCCGGGAACAGGTCAGCGGGGGAGGTGTTGACGAGAGCACGGACCTGCTTGGCGTGGCGAGTCACGATAGCAGCACGCTCAACGATCTTCTTGACAGACTTATCGTTGGCCAGGCTCGTTGCGACAACAGCCTGCTCGAGCGGGTTGCCTTTAGCCGGTTTGGAAGACTTGTAGGCGCGGAAAGCCCACGAACCCAACGAGGCACCCTCAAGGGCGGCTGCCAGCAACTCCGGCTCTTCAGCAGGGAAACGCAACAGCGCCGTCTCACGCCCGGAAAGAGCGCGGGCCGCAACACCAGCTGCACGGCGCAGGTCCTCCGGTGTTGGGTCCGTCACAGAACCCAAACCAACAACAACCGCGAGCGAACCGTTATCGCCAGCACCTGGAACCTGGGCTACCTTGCCAGCATCAGCACTGAAAGCCAGCTCCTCAAGGGCCTGATCCAGACCCTCTGGAGCATCCCCCAGAACCACTGCCGCATCATTCTCGGCGCGAGCAACCCACACGGTCGCATCAGGTTTGAGGCCGGACTCGTCCGGGGCAATGACTGAAAGCGTGAAATCATCAATGGCGTGCACTGGTGTGAAATCTCCTTGTATGAATCGAGGAGGCCGAGAGATCTCGGCCACGAGTAGTAGCACGTGAATTGGGCCACTATCTCCAGCATATGCGCACCATGCACGCAGGTCGCGGGAACAAATGATGTTCCCGCTGTGTTATAGAAGCAGTAACGAATACCTCTCACGCGAGGGCACGGCACGGAAGGAGCGTCTCACCAAGGTGTTAGGAGATGACATCATCGATGTGCACGGCAGGGCACAACAACAGATAGCAGGGGCCAACCTGCCTGTTGTCGTCCTGGTAGATGGTGCCTTCGATGCCGGCTCCGGGGTGCGCATGATGCGCCGGACAATCCGTAGTGAAATGGATGTGACACCTCTAGCCGAATTCGACTCCGACCTCCTGATCGACCACCGCGCCCGCCGCCCCCACATCACCTTCGAAAACGGCACGTTCAAGGACTACCGGGCACCACGCCTCGGCGTCGACATCGTCACCGATGAACTCGGCAACCAAGCGATCCTGCTCTGCGGCTCCGAACCGGTGATCGCATGGGAACGCGTCGTGATGGCGGTGACCGACCTGCTGGAATCAGTCGGATCCAACGAAGTATCCGTCGTGCACTCGATGCCGCTACCAGTCCCACACACACGCCCAGTTGTGGTGCGCGAACACGGTGACTCAGGCGGGCTAGAAAGCGGGCCATTCAGGCTTCCCGCATCGTTTTCACACCTGCTTGAAACCCGGCTGACCGAACACGGCTTCAACGTCAAAGGCATGACCATCCAGGTCCCGCATTACATCGCTGAATCCGACTATCCGGCCGCCGCAGTAGCCGGCCTGGACGCCATCGCGGCCCACGCCGGGATCTCCGCGCCCAGCGAACAACTACGCGAACTAGGGCGCGCCGTAGACGCCCAAATCGAAGAACAACTACACAACAACACCGAGGCGACCACCATGATCGAAGGCCTCGAGAAACGCTACGACATGGAAACCCCACTGCTGCGTTCCTCCACCGCGCTCGCCGAAGACGAATCCGAACTACCGGATGGCGACCAGATCGCGGCTGCGGCGCAAAAGTATCTGAGCAACGTATCTGACGCTTTCGTTGAAGACGCAGAAACCCTGGATCAACTCGAAGCCGCGCCACAAACATCAGAAGCCGGGCCACACACCTCAGGCGAGCACTCGGACGTTGGAGGCCAGCACACGGCTGCTGCAGACGAGCACACGGATGTTACAGACCAGCAGGCGGGCGAGCAGGCTGATGATGAATAAGACGAGCCGTGGCGCATGGCTCGTGTGGGGCGTTGCTGTTTTCGCCTACATGGTTTCTGTCACGCAACGCACGTCTTTCGGTGTTGCGGGTTTGGACGCAACCGAGCGTTTCAACGCAACGGCTGCGGTGTTGGGTACGTTCGGCGTCGTGCAGTTGGTTGTGTACGCCGCGCTACAGATCCCGGTCGGCACGCTGGTGGACCGGTTCGGTTCGCGGTGGATGATCGCGATCGGCGCGGTACTCATGGCGGCTGGTCAGTTTGTTCTGGCGTTAGCCAACGATGTTGTGCAGGGCTATGTGGGGCGCGTTTTAGTGGGTGCCGGGGACGCGATGACATTTGTGTCCGTGATGCGTTTGGTGCCGGCCTGGTTTGCGCCACGTATGAACCCTGTGATGTCTCAACTGACGGGTACGTTGGGGCAAGTTGGTCAGCTGGTTTCCCTCTTTCCGGTCGCATTCCTTTTGGGTTGGCGTGGCTGGAGCACAACATTCGTTTCCCTGGCAGCGATGAGTGTTTTGGCGTGTGCGCTTACGGTCATCGCGGTGAGGGACTTTCCGGGAGGTAAGCGGCCGAGCCATTCCGGTGGGCAACGGTTGTCGCTTCTGAGCCAGATCAAGGCGGTAGCCGTGAGCCCGGGGACGTGGCTTGGGTTCTGGACACACTGGTTGGGCGCGTTTTCGATCAACGTGTTTCTGCTCGTATGGGGTTATCCATACTTGGTTTCCGGGATGGGGTATTCACCGGCGCAGGCGAGCACTGTGATGAGTATGTTCGTGTTTGTCGCGATGGTGTTCGGTCCTATCCTCGGTGTTCTGGTTGCCCGCTTCCTGTACCGGCGTTCGCTCATGGTCATCCTGATATCGATGGCAGGGTTGGCGTGCTGGGTCGCGTTGATTGTGTGGCCTGGCGGGGCGCCGCTGTGGATGAACTTCCTTGCCGCTTTCGTTTTGGCCTGCGGTGGCCCGGCATCGATGATCGCGTTCGACTTCACGCGCACGGAGAACCCTGCCCACGTTGCAGGAACGGCGACCGGCGTTGCGAACGTGGGCTCTTTCTCCGGTGGTCTTATCGCGATCGGCGGCGTGGGTTTTGTGCTCGATGCGGTGGCTGGCCACCCCGATGCCGCGGGGGCGGATGCCGGCGGTGCCCTCTATACGTTGGAAGGTTTCCAACTCGCGTTCACCGTGGTGCTGGCCATCTTTGTGATCGGGTATATCGGGTTCTTCATCTCTTTGCGCCTGGTACGGCGCCGCTACCCGGACTATGCGTCGCTGAGGCGAGTGTTCATGCAGCAAATACGCGCGCGCCGCCGGGTTAAATAACGTAAGGCTAGACGGCTCAGAGCTAGAGGCCACAGGTCTACCTAGCGGTGGCAAGGCTGAGATAGAAAGCCTCGCACCGGCTGGTTGCCGGGGGTTCGGGAATCCACACCCTCTTAATCCTCGGCTCGATATCCACTGTTTTATCGTGAGTTCACCACGGGTTTCGTAGACCGGCTGGAATCGGTCTATGAGTATTTCTGATCTTTCCCCAGAAGCACATGAAGGCGCAGGGCCACGTGAAGACAGCAGCGCTGGCCGCAGGCGCATCGGGCATTTCTGTCACCTGATACGCGGCGTTGAACAGCGCTGTGAGCAACAGCCGCATCACGCAGTGGTTTTGATCCTGACTGATGAACATGACGTCTGGACTTCAACCGTTCGGTGTGATGCGTGGACATTGCAAGACCTCGAACGGTGCGAACGCGTTGTGCAACAAAGCGCCTCCCAAGCCCACCGCATCATCATAGGGCTCTATGACACGGCAGCAGCGGGGCGCAGATGGGCTGAAGCCTGTGCACAGAGGTGGCCGAACATCGTGATGGCCTACGCGGTCGAAGAATCCCGGTGGTTCTCAAACAGCGCTCTTCAGGAAGGCGGACACTGGGCACCGCACTACGCGGCGGTGCGTTCCACGGAACCGGTCAACCATGCCACGGCACATTATTCAACCGCCGCCCGCGCCGCCCGCGCCGCCCGCGCCGTCAGCGTTGGCGGCGTGAAAGAGGCGTACGAGGTGCCTGAATGTGCGAAAGAGCTTTTCCGCGAGGCGTACCCGTGTGCGCAGCGGGAACGGGACCGCGCGCTCATGACCGGCATATGGCACATGGTGGATGTGTGGGAGTGGGTGCTCAAACAACATGAGATCCGCGAAACACAACCTGGGCCACACTCACACACGAGCGATCAATACGTTGGGGTGTGGACCCATTCACTCGTGCACGTGGTCGCCGCCGTATGCGCGCAGCTTGAAGTCACAACAGAGCGTGAACGCATGATCCAGCAGATCACGGTGCCGTGCAAACACGTATCCGAGGTCGAATACAGGGAGGTCTTCACGGGGCAGTGGGGCGGCCCGATGTCAGCTGATGGGCTTCGTGCCCACCGCTCCATCATCGAGTACGCATGCACGATGATCACGGCTACTGGCCGGGGCCCTCTAGCGATAGCACTCGCGATGCTGGCATGGATCGAATGGGCACTCGGGAACAGAAACAAAGCCATGCGAAACATCGAGGAGGCCCTTCGGTACGAAAGCCAGTTCACGAGCTTAGAAGAAACTCCGGAGCTGAGTACGTTTGTCCGCCACGTCAAAGAGGTGCTGGAAGCTAGGGCTTATCCGCGATGGATAGAAAGACCTCCAGGCGGGTGAGCGGGGCTCTCTTCCCGGTGCGAGGCGGGGCAGCGGCGAGTTGTGCAAAAATCTTTCGGGTCACGGGAACAAAAACGGTATAGCCGTGGTTGAACCTTAACGACCCTTCAGTTTCAGGGGCTATAACGCGGCTGAGCGTGCGCCAACTTACCTGGGACTTGACAGGGTCTTAGTAGCGTGAGCACCCCTTAGCCACGCACGAATCTTGCTGACCAGAAAGGGAACTCGTGCCAGCGAAGACCTCCTCGAAGTCAACGGACACCGCAACGGCGGAGCCAAAAGCCACTACGTCGAGCACGGCGAAGAAGACGCCAACTAAGAAGGCTGCTTCAACAAAGTCGACTGCGACGAAGGCGAGCGCAACCAAGACCGCAGCGACAAAGGCTTCTACCGCTAAGTCCGGTTCGTCCAAGACTGCAACGAAGAAGACGGCCGCAGCTAAGAGCACCGCGGCTAAGTCGAGCGCGGCAACGAAGACCACGGCAACAAAAAAGACGACGGCTACCAAGAAGACCGCCGCCAAGAGCACGGCTGCGAAGGCTACCGCTGCGGCTAAGAAGACCTCGACCGCCGCCAAGACCAAGGCCGCGGCAGCGAAAGCCGCCGAGGAAGCGGAAGAGACCGAAGAAGAAACGGCTAGCACCGCTAAGAAGACCACTGCCAAGAAAGCCACGGCCAAGAAGACTGCTACCCGTAAGCCGGCGGCTAAGAAGACGGCCGCCGCATCGGCTGCAAAGAAGTCCAAAGCTAAAGTTGAAGACGAAGAAGAACCGGACGAGTTCGTAGACGAAGACCTCGAAGATGAGGACGATGCCGTCGATGAGGATCACGACCTCGAAGACGACGTCGATGAGGAAGACGAGGACGCCGAGAAGGACGAGGCCGAGCAGCGTCACGGCCAGGAAAAGCAAGGCGAATCCAAGTCCGGGAAAAAAGAAAACGAAGAGTCTAAGGGCTTCACCCTCACCACCAGCGACGAAGACGACGCACCGCAACAGCAGGTTACCGTCGCCGGCGCGACCGCTGACCCGGTCAAGGACTACCTCAAACAGATCGGTAAAGTCGCGCTGCTGACCGCGGCGGAAGAAGTCGATCTCGCGTTGCGTATCGAGGCGGGCCTGTTTGCCCAACACAAGCTCGACGAAGCGAAAGAAAAAGGCAAGCGCATGGATAAGCGCCTGCGCTACGACTACGAACAGATTGTTCACGACGGCCGCATCGCCAAGAACCACCTGTTGGAGGCGAACCTGCGTCTCGTCGTATCGTTGGCCAAACGCTACACCGGCCGCGGCATGCTGTTCTTGGACCTCATCCAGGAAGGCAACCTCGGCTTGATCCGCGCAGTCGAGAAGTTCGACTACACCAAGGGCTTTAAGTTCTCGACTTACGCAACCTGGTGGATCCGTCAGGCGATCACCCGCGCTATGGCAGACCAGGCCCGCACCATCCGTATCCCCGTGCACATGGTTGAAGTCATCAACAAGCTCGCACGCGTGCAACGCCAGATGTTGCAGGACCTCGGCCGCGAACCGACCCCGGAAGAGCTCGCTAAAGAGCTCGACATGACCCCGGAACGCGTCGTTGAGGTTCAAAAATACGGTCGCGAACCGATCTCGCTACACACCCCGCTCGGCGAAGACGGCGATTCCGAATTCGGTGACCTCATCGAAGACTCCGAGGCGATCGTCCCAGCTGACGCCGTGTCGTTCACCCTCCTGCAGGAGCAGCTGCACACTGTGCTCGATACGTTGTCCGAGCGCGAAGCAGGGGTTGTGGCCATGCGCTTCGGCTTGACCGACGGCCAGCCGAAGACCCTTGATGAGATCGGCAAGGTCTATGGCGTGACCCGCGAACGCATCCGCCAGATCGAATCCAAGACGATGTCTAAGCTGCGCCACCCATCCCGCTCCCAGGTGCTACGCGACTACCTCGACTAGACACCAGAGGCAACGGGCGCAATAGACGCATCGGGGCGGGCATCCAACAGGATGCCCGCCCCGAAGCGTTAACCAAAGAACTAAAACAGTTACATATCTGCGCGCTGATGCTCAGGGTAGTGCGCTTCACGCCCGTGAATGAAACGCCACAAATGACCCGTCACGACTTTCTCCAAGCGTTCAAGGGACTCCTCGTTTGAAGCGTGGTGCGTCACCGCAACGCCACGTTCCGGCTCGCACACCAGCAACGTGTAGTTCGACTCATCGGGCGTTGTGCCGTCATCAGTGAAAGCCAGCCTTGTGCCAGCCTCAGCATCGGAACTTACGAAACGTGCACGGTCAGGCCCGCCATCCGGGTCAGGCTTGACCCGGGTCAAGTGGGACAGCAGCTGCTTTACGTAGCGTTCGGGCCGCTCGGTCTCAACGAAGAGGGAGGACGTCAGCACGGGTTCACCTCAATGGGATAGGAGTCTTGCTGGGATAAGACTGGGTACGGAAGCTCGCCGCTGGCACTGCTTATGCCTGCGTTGAGGCATTAACTAGGCGTTGACGGTCAGCTGATCCGATTCATCCAGCCATTCGCTGGTTTGTGGGCGCAGGGATTCCTCAACCGCGCGGGCGTGGTGCGCGCAGAACAACAGCTGCCCGCCGGAAGCCAATGTGGCGCGGATGTAGGCTTGAGCGCCGCACTTATCGCAACGATCAGCGGTAGTGAGCTCTCGAGTTGCTGTCGCGTTCATAAGATCCTCCTATAGCTAACGCAGAATCTGTAGCTACTTACTGTAACCATGCGAGCCCGGAACACAGTCCCGCGGCGTGCCGAATTTCACCACTGGCGTATCCAGGCCTGTAGTGCGACTCGGCTATGCGACTTTAGTTGCACTTCCTTGACGCTACCGAACCTTATTCTTGAAGTGTAGGTTCCTTAGGGTAGAGGGCCTCACAAGAGGCTACATAGAAGTTCTCACCAGATTCAGTACAGTTCCCTGCGAAAGGCATTATCGTGTCCCAGCGATCCGAGTATTCGGCCCGCCATTTGTCAGTCCTTGAAGGGCTTGAGGCGGTTCGTAAACGCCCGGGCATGTATATCGGCTCAACCGATTCGCGCGGCCTCATGCATTGCCTGTGGGAGATTATCGATAACTCGGTCGATGAGGCTCTGGCTGACTTCGCCTCGACAATCACCATCACGATGCACGCGGACGGTTCAGTCGAAGTGTCCGATGATGGCCGCGGCATCCCTGTCGATGTCGAGCCTCGTACCGGGCTCTCTGGCCTGGAGGTGGTCTTCACCAAGTTGCACGCCGGCGGTAAGTTCGGTGGCGGTTCCTACACCGCATCAGGTGGTTTGCACGGTGTTGGTGCATCCGTTGTCAACGCGCTTTCATCGCGCCTGGACGTCGAGGTTGACCGGGGTGGTAAGACCTACCGGATGCAGTTCCGCCGCGGAGAACCGGGCGCCTACACCGATAAGGGGCAGCCGAAACCAGATGCCCCGTTCACCGCTTACAGTGAGCCACGGCAACCCGAGGTGGTTGGTAAAGCTAAGCGCGGGGTCACTGGGACTCGGGTCCGTTATTGGGCCGATCCGCAAATCTTCACCCCGGATGCCGCGTTCGATGTCGCCGCTCTTGAGCGTCGCGCCCGTCAGACCGCGTTCCTGGTTCCGGGCCTACGCATCGTGCTGCGTGATGAACGTCGTCTCCAGCAGGCTGACGGAACCAGGGCTGAGATCACCGAAGAGGTCATGCAGTATGACGGCGGACTTGTCGAGTTCGTTGATCACCTCGCCGTGGACGCTTCCGTAACTGATACGTGGAAGCTGCAGGGTAGCGGGACCTTCACGGAATCCGTGCCGGTCCTGGATGAGCAGGGACATGCGAGCATGCAAGACGTCGAGCGGACCTGCGATGTTGACATCGCGCTACGTTGGGGGATCGGTTACGACACGACAGTGCGCTCCTTCGTCAACATTATCGCGACACCGAAGGGCGGCACGCACCTTGCCGGTTTCGAAAACGGGTTGACGCGCGCTGTTCGTGACGCGATCAAAACGAATGCGCGCCGGCTGAAAGCAGGCGATGATAAGCCTGATAAGGAGGACGTGCTGGCTGGGCTGACCGCGGTCGTGACCGTGCGTTTGGCTGAGCCGCAGTTCGAAGGCCAAACCAAGGAGGTTCTGGGTACATCCGCGGTGCGCCAGATTGTCTCCCGTGTGGTGACGCAGGGCATCAAGGAGAAACTTTCAGCGCGGGGCCGCCAAGATAAGGCGCAAGCCACGGCCGTGATGGAGAAGGTCGTCAACGAGATGAAGTCCCGCATCTCGGCGCGCAAACATAAGGAAACTCAACGGCGCAAGACCGCCCTGGAGTCCTCATCGTTGCCGGCCAAGCTTCTGGACTGCCGCACTAAAGACGTTGAGCGTTCCGAGCTGTTCATTGTTGAGGGGGACTCCGCGCTCGGCACCGCGCGTTTGGCGCGTTCCTCGGAGTTCCAGGCCTTGTTGCCTATCCGAGGAAAGATCCTCAACGTTCAGAAAGCCTCGGTTGCGGACATGCTCTCTAACGCTGAGTGTGCAGCGATCATCCAGGTGGTTGGGGCGGGTTCTGGCCGCACGTTTGAACTCGATCAGGCGAGGTATCAGAAGGTCATCATCATGACGGATGCTGACGTCGATGGCGCTCACATCCGCACGCTGTTGTTGACGCTGTTCTACCGGTATATGCGCCCGATGGTCGAGGACGGCCGTGTCTACGCCGCTGTCCCTCCGTTGCACAGGATTGAGATTGTGCACCGCGGCTCAAAACCGAATGAGGTGCTCTACACCTATTCGGAAGCTGAACTGCACCAGGTTTTGAAGCGCATCGAAGAAGAGGGCCTGTCCTATAAAGAGCCAATCCAGCGTTATAAGGGCTTGGGCGAGATGGACGCAGAGCAGCTAGCGGAAACAACCATGGACCGGCATACCCGCACACTACGCCGAGTGCGACTTGAAGAAGCGTCATCAGCCGAGCGGATCTTCGACTTGTTGATGGGCTCAGATGTTGCACCGCGCAAGGAATTTTTGATCGAATCTGCCGACCGACTTGAGAAGGAACAGATTGACGCATGAGCCCCATAAAACCCCTTTTTAACAAGCTGTTCAACAAACGCGAGGAACGTCTACCGTTGACGCCCAACGGTGTGCTTCCCGAGGGCGAGTACTACACGCTCTTATGGGGCATCGCTGACTCGTACGGCGGTATGACGACCGTCTCACTTGAACGCACGAGCGCGTTCGCTCGCGAAGACAACCGCTACGTCACGATTCTGACGTTTGACCCCAAGCTGGATCCGGAAGAACGCGGCGAACGTTTGCGTTCCCAGGGGTTCCTGGATGAGCGTGTTCAGATCCGTAACGTGTGGCATGACCTGCGCGCCTGGCCAGATGCGATGCTGCAACGGATGGCCGGTAAGCAGAAACCGGACCAAGCAAGTGCATCGGACATTCTGGAAGCGCCTGCTAAAAAGCGTGACCGACGCAGTATTAAGTTGGAGCGCCGCAACGCTGAAGGGAAGCTGCTACAACGCGACTTCTATTCCGAGCAGGGCAATATTGTGCTCAGTGACCGCCTCGATATGAAAACCAAGGGCGAACCAGGTGGCAGGCGCCTCGCCCTGTTCAACAGCAACGGCGAGGTCATCGCTCAGTGGGCTTCCGCGACCAGCATGTATATGGCCTGGATGGACGTCGTACTTGATGGCAAACGCAGCTACATCAACGTGGATTCTGCATTCGCCGCTAACCTATTCCACCGCTACCGCCGCAAGAATGTGGTTGTGACGAGCGTTCTGCACAACAACCACTTGGCGCGTGATCCCAAAGTGGAAGGGGAGTTGTATAGGAGCAAGTTCCCGCTGTTCAAAAACATCGGCGCCTACGATGCTTTGATCACGCTGACACAGAATCAACGCCGCGATCTGATTGAGATCGGCTTTCCGGCCGGGAACTTACACCGCATCTCAAACCCCACCGAAGACCTCGACGGGGATACCGAAAAGCCTCGTGATCCGCGGTTCGGGGCGACGCTGGCGCGGCTGGTTTCGGTTAAACGCGTGGACCACAGCATCAAGGCGGTAGCACGTGCAGGCCACGACGTCCCGGGACTCAAGCTGGATATCTACGGTGAGGGCGATGAACACGATTCTCTGGCTGAGCTGATCGAAGAGTCAGATACGTCGGCAACGATCACGTTGAAGGGGCACGATCAGAAAGCCAAAAAGGTTTATCTGGACGCCTCGTTCAGTCTCTTGACGAGCGTTTTCGAAGGGCAAGGGCTCGTCGTGCTCGAAAGCATGTCTGCCGGGTGTATCCCGATCGTCTACGACATCAAATACGGGCCAGCCGAAATCATTACCGACGGTGTGGACGGTTTCCTCGTCCCGCCCGGCGATGTTGAGGCATTGGCTCAAACGGTGGCCAAGGTGGCAACCATGAGCCAGGAAGAACTCACCACGATGAGGAGGGCGGCCCGCAAGCGTGCCGCAGACTTCTTCGAGCCAAACATTGTGCGCGAATGGGGTCAGGTGCTCGCCGAGTTACCCTTCGGTGCGATCAGCCGGGCGGCCTTCACCGCCAACGCTGAATCGGTCGAGTTTACCGGCGCGACCGAAGCGGAGCCCGTGGGCATCGATCCAGAGGGTTCATTCGAGGTCAAGATCAAGGTTGAGGCCACTGAACGCGGGGAAGCCATCGATGTGCCTGAGCTTGAGGATCTTGCGCTCGCGTGGACTTTCCGTGGCACTAAGCTCTACCGCCGTGTGCCTGCGCGCATCGAAGGCGATACTGTAACCGCTACTATCCCGATGGAAACCTTCGCACGGTTGCCGAAAGGCGTTGTCGACTTCAGCCTCGTGTTCCGTACCGGACGGCGCCTATATCAACCGCGCGTGGCAGCCGGCAACGTGGAGCTACCGCTGGATTCCGGCAAGATGCGAGCCTATTCAACGGAACAGGATAATCTGAGCGTCCGGCTCCGTGCGGTTGAGTCAAGCGACGGCGCTGCAGCCTGATCAAGGGCCACCTTGTGGTGGCCTCACACGCCTGCTGAGCCTACACGCCTACTGGGGCGCAGGTTTACTGAGTCCAGGTCTTGAGTCGTTTGCCGGTTGAGGCGGCTGTGGACCAGTGCCCTAGAAGCTGGTCGTTGATCGCATCCCACGTGCGGTCCGCGACCGCTTCGGAGCCTGCCTGGGCGATCTTCGCGGCCCACTCTGGCCTGGCCAGAAGCTCTTCGACGTGGTGCCGTAGCCCTATCAGATTCCCGGGCTCATACAGCAGGCCGGTTATCCCATCTTTGATCAGGTCAAGCGGCCCTCCGGCTGCGACCGAGACGACCGGGACCCCAGCGGCCTGGCCCTCCTGGACCACCTGGCAATAGGTTTCGTACGGGCCAGTGTGTACCAAAACATCGAGCCCTGCCATGGCGGCCCCGACCGTGTGCGATTGCTGCAGGCCCATCATGTGCGCCCCAGGCAACGCGGCGGCAACCAGGCTGCGGGCTGGGCCGTCACCGATCACGGCGAGGTCCGCATCGAGCCGTGCCCGCGAGCCTGAACCGCTATGTGCTCCTGCGCCAAGTAAGACCGCGAGATCTTCGACCTGCTTCTCGGGAGCTAACCGGCCCACGAATCCAACGATCGGGCGGCCGCCTAGGCCGATCCCGTGGCTGTTCCACCAAACGCGGCCTTCCGCGCGGCGGGCAGGGGAGAAGTTCGCGTGGTCCACGCCGCGTCCCCACATGCGCAAACGGCCAACGCCTAATGCACTCAACTGTTGGGCTGAAGCCGAACTTGGCACCAGGTTCGTGTGGGCGCGGGAATGGACGCGACGCAGCTGAGATAGAGCAAGTGTGCGCAGCGCCTCGACACCGTAGCGGCTAACATATGCGGGAATATCGGTTTGATAAGCCGCGACGATAGGGATGCCCAGGCTCTTTGCGGCAGAGGTTCCAGCGTGCCCCAGCCACATGGGGGAGGCCGCGTGGACCACATCGGGGTTGAAGCGAGAGATGACCGGCCGCAACGCGATGTTGGTCACGGTTGAGGCCGTGAAGCTGTTGTAGCCGGGGACAGCGAGTGCGGGGACCTGGTACACGTCGATGCCTTCGATGCGCGTAAAGCGTGCAACCCAGGAGGGAGTGGGGGATGGTGCGATGACGAGTACGTCGTGGCCGGCATCACGGGCGTGATGGGCGGCTCGTCTGGCTGTATTCGATACGCCGTTGACGTGGGGTGGATAGGACTCGGTGATAATGCAAATCCTCACGCTTTGATTTTTGCTGAGCTAGGTTGCTTGAGGCTCAGTTCGATGTGAAAGATGCGTGAACTTTTGACCCGCGGCGACGGGCTGTAGACGGGGTGAGCGACGCCGCGCACACGGGTTTCCGCTGAATTGCATGGGGATCTATGCAGCAGTGGGCATAAACGTATATGTGAGGTATGTCATGGGCTCACTCGAGGGGAGCTACAAAGCGGAAACATAGGTAGAAAAACCCTATAATTAGCAGTTGATAGGGCATCCAGAGCTACCTGCTGACCATGGTTCTACAACTTGTAGAAATCAGCCGTGATTATTAGCGTGGAACGGTCTGGATGAACAGGTCTTCACGCCTGTTAAACCGCACCTTCATGCGAGAGGACGGGCTCCACTATGGACCCAGTATTAGATCCGGTCTTGATCGGCCGGTGGCAATTCGGCATCACCACCGTCTATCACTTCTTGATGGTCCCTCTAACCATTGGTCTGGGTGTTCTTGTAGCCACACTTCAGACGCTGTGGTACAAGACGGGCAAGGAGCAGTATCTGCGCTCCACGAAGTTCTGGGGAAAGCTATTCCTCATCAACTTCATCATGGGTGTTGTCACCGGTATCGTCCAGGAATTCCAGTTCGGTATGGCCTGGAGCGAATACTCCAAGTTCGTCGGTGACGTCTTCGGAGCCCCACTCGCTATGGAAGCGTTGCTGGCGTTCTTCGTCGAATCCACATTCCTTGGCTTGTGGATCTTCGGCTGGAAGCGCCTGCCGAAAGGTTTCCACCTCGCAACCATCTGGATCGCGGCACTGGCCACATGGCTGTCCGCCTACTTCATCCTCGTCGCAAACTCCTTCATGCAGCACCCGGTGGGCGTTGAGCTCATCGATGGACGCGCCGTGATGACTGACCCGATCGCGGTATTCACGAATAACACCGCGATCGTGACCCTGATCCACACGATCTTCGGTTCCCTCGCTGTAGCCGGTGGCTTCCTGCTCGGTATCTCCTGGTTCCACCTCTACCGTCGCCGCCGCGACGGCATCGACACCGTGGACGCCAAGGGCTACGTTGTGGTGGGTGAAGACCCAGCCAAGGGTGCCGGCCGCGATAAGACCGACTACAAGGTGTGGCGCAGTTCCTTCCGCCTTGGCGGGTGGGTTGCCCTCGTCGCTTTCTTAGGTGTCGCATTCTCGGGCCACTCTCAAGCTCAGCTGATGATCTATCAGCAGCCCATGAAGATGGCTTCCGCGGAAGCCGCATGCCACGACGGTACCGGCTTCTCCGTTTTGTCTTTCGGTGACCTCGGCTCCGACGGTAAGACGACCTGTGAGAACGTCACCACGACCATCGAAATCCCTGGACTGCTTTCCTTCCTGGCTCACGACAACTTCACGACCCCGGTCAAGGGCGTGAACACGTTGGTCCCTGAATACCAGGAGAAATACGGAACTCACCTGCCGGATAACCCGATGTATGGCAAGTACGCGGGTACCGAGATCGACTATCAGCCGATCATGGCTGTGACGTACTGGGGCTTCCGTCTCATGATCACCTTCGGTGGCCTCGCAGCAGTTGCTGCGGCCGTTGGCTTGTGGCTGGGACGTAAGGGCACGGTCCCGGATAATAAGTGGCTCTCGCGTTTGGCAGTACTTTCGATCGGTGCCCCGTTCGCCGCGAACAGCGCTGGCTGGATCTTCACCGAGATGGGCCGCCAGCCTTTCGTGGTAGCCCCAGCACCGGACGGTAACGACGGCGTGTTCATGTTCACCGCCGCAGCACTGTCCCCAGGGGTCAGCGCGGGCGAGCTGTTGACATCGACGATCCTGCTGACCGCCGTCTACGGCGTACTTGCGGTCGTTGAATGCGTGTTCCTCTTCCGCTACGCACGCGGCGGCACACCGTCCGCGATGCCGGAAAATGACCACAACTACGATCCGAATATCGACGAGCACAACGACGACGACGCACCGAAGCGTAACGCTGACGACGACGTCCTCGCGTTCGCGTACTGATCACCTGGACACTGAGGAATCTGGACACTGAGGAATAAACACCATGGAATTTTTACCAACTCTCTGGTTCATCCTGATTGCCGTCCTGTGGATCGGTTACCTCTTCCTGGAAGGGTTCGACCTCGGCGTCGGAATGCTGTTCAAATCGTTTGCGAAGAACGAGCGCGACCGCCGCGTTATGCTCAACACGATCGGTCCGGTGTGGGACGGTAACGAAGTGTGGCTGCTGACAGCTGGTGGCGCGACCTTCGCTGCGTTCCCGAACTGGTATGCGGCACTGTTCTCCGGCCTGTACCTGCCGCTGACGCTTGCGTTGCTCGCACTGATTCTGCGCGGTGTATCGATCGAGTACCGCGGTAAAACTAATTCGGCACGTGGCCGAGCTTTCTGGGACTGGTGCATGGCTGGAGGATCGTTCCTCGCAGCGTTCTGTGTGGGTGCGATGCTCGCACTGACCTCAACCGGTTTGCCACTGGATGCACACGGCAACCGTGTGGGCCACGCATTCGTATGGCTCAACGGCTACGCCGTGCTCGGCGGTCTCGCAGTGGTTCTGTTCTCATACGTCCACGGCCTCACCTTCGTTGCACTCAAGACCGATGGCGACATCCGCCAACGCGCAGAAGCTCGTTTGGCGCGCATGTTGCCGTGGGCGTTGATCCCGGTAGCCGCGTGGGCTGCCGTGGTTGTGGTCGGTACCGGAACCACATGGGCCTGGGCGCCACTCGTACTCGCCGTTGTGGGTGCATTGGCGGCAACCTTCTTTGCGCTCAAGCGGCGCGAAGGCTGGACGTTCATTTCACTCGGCGCCACCCTGGTTACTGGTGTCGCTGCGATCTTCGGTAGCCTGTTCCCGAACGTGCTGCCATCCACCGTTGACCCAGCGTTCAACCTCACCGTCTACAACGCGTCCTCGACCGAGAACACGTTGCTGATCATGTCCATCGTTGCGGCGATCGGTGTCCCGATCACTCTCGCATATCAGAGCTACACCTACTGGGTGTTCCGCAAGCGTATTTCGGCGCACCACATTCCGCCTCAGCACTTTATCACGAGCGTGGTGTGATTCTTGCGCCCTGAATTGCCTCAAGGTACCTCTCGTGGTGCTCTTCTGGCGCTCGGGGCCGTAGCGGCGGCTCGCGCCGTCGGGTTGATCGCGTTGATGTCCGCCCTCGCGGCGGGCATCGCGCATGTGGCGGCAGGCCACCAACTCGACGTCGCGAGCCTTCTGCTTTACGGCCTCGGCGGCGTTGTCCTGCGGGCCTCGGCTACGTGGGCCTCGCGCGTCATCGCGGTGCGGGCGGCAGTTGATGTCAAAGAGTCGCTGCGTGCCCGGCTCGTTGAGCACCAGCTCAGTAATGCAGGGGTAAGTAGCAACGCAGGAGCCATCAGCAATGCGGGGGCAGGCGGGTCCAGCGGGTTGGGCAAAGGTAGCGTCGCTAACCACAGTGAGGCCTCTGCGACGGTTGTCGCTTCCCGTGGGCTTGATGGCTTGGATTCCTTCTTCCGTGACTATCTGCCGGCGCTCGTTGCAACCGCGGTGATCCCGCTGGCCGTGTTGGCCCGTGTTGTGTGGGCGGATTGGGTTTCCGCGCTCATCATCGTGTTGACGATCCCGCTCGTGCCAGTGTTCATGGCGCTGATCGGGTGGCATACCGAAGAGCGCATCCAGCAGGCCCAAGACGGGTTGGACCGTCTATCGCATCACCTCAGTGAGCTCGCGCGCGGGCTGCCTGTTCTGGTGGGGCTGCGCCGCGCCGATGCTCAGCGGCGAGCCCTGTTCGATGTTTCAGAGAAGTACCGCCTCAGTACCGCTAAGACTTTGCGCGCGGCGTTCATGTCTTCTTTCGCGCTTGAGTTGATCGCGACCATCTCGGTTGCGTTGGTTGCGGTGTTCATCGGTGTGCGGCTTGTGTGGGGCCAGTTGAGCCTTGAAGACGGCCTGGTCGCTTTGATGCTCGCTCCGGAGGCCTACATGTCCTTACGGGCCGTGGGGGCCGGCTTCCACGCATCCGAAGACGGGGTCGCGGCCCTCAAGCGCGTCAACGCGATCCTTGAGCAGGAGCCCGTGAGCGATTCCACTGCAGATGGACCCGCCGGCCCGCACACGGCACATGGCTTGCACACAGCGCCTGCGGCCCCCGATGCTGGCGTCTCGGTGAGCGGGCTACGGGTGGTCCGTGGCGGCGGGCGTGAATCCGTGGGGCCGGTGACCTTCGACGCACTGCCGGGGACTGTCACGGCTCTGGCCGGGCCTTCAGGTTGCGGAAAATCCTCGGTGCTCGCTGTGCTCGCCGGGGTCGCTCACGCGCAACCTGCCACGGCTTGTGAGGGCCATGTCGCAGGCCTCGACGTGGTGAGCGGAACGGATGCCGAACCGCACGATGCCGCGCAGCCGCGGCCTAGAGGTGTCGCGTTCCAGGCGCCGAATTTTTCGCAAGAGACCCCGCGGGATGAACTAGCCTTAGCGTTGGGTGCACCAGGCCAGCTAGGAGCTACCTCTACGGAAGCGGGCATTGATGGTGTCGGCGAGGATGTGGCCGCGCTGTTACCAAGCCACGCGTGGGATCGGCCGATCTCGGAGCTCTCACCGGGGGAGAAGCGCCGGCTTGCGGTGATGCGGGCGGTCACGAATCTGCGCTCGGCACGTCAAGCCTCGAGCGCGGCGCGCGGCACGGCCGCCGGCGGAACACGCGACGGGCAAGTAGCTGGCCTGCTGATTTTGGATGAGCCGACAGCCCACCTTGACCCGGTCTCGGCCCAACGCGTACGGGAACTGATCCGGACAGAAGCAGACAGCGGCAACATCGTGGTGATCGCGACCCACGATCCAGAGGCGAGGGCGATCAGTGATGCCTTCCTCACATGGGAAAGCGCAGGCACGGCACCCATCTACACCGCAGGGGAACCAGCGGAAGCGCTTCCGGGGCGACCCGTCGGGCAGGGCGTTGCCCAGGCCAACGCTGTCCATGCCAACGGTGCCAAGGCTGCCAACGACGCCGGCGCCGCGACAGACTCCACGGGCACGTTCCCGAAGCAAACACGAACCACGGGCGCCCAACCGGCGAGTACGCCTCGCTGGGGCCTTCCGTGGCGGATCCTGCCGTGGGGTAAAGCCGCGCTATGGGGTGCGGCGGCACTTGGTGCGCTATCGGTCCTGTCCGGCGGGGCGCTCACGGCGGTGTCCGGTTGGCTCATCGTCTATGCCTCCCAGCAACCGCCCATCATGTACCTCATGGTTGCGATCGTGGGTGTGCGCTTCTTCGGTTTGCTTCGTTCCACGCTGCGCTATGCGGAACGAAACATGACACACAACGCGGTGCTCGCGTGGGCTTCACGGCTCCGCGTTGCGGTCTGGGACGCCCTAGGCTCCAATATTCTGGGTTGGCAGAGGCTCAACCGGCCAGGTGGGGCGGCGGGCACGCTCATCGCTGAGGTCGATGAGATTCGCGATACGGTCCCGCGCGTCATCGTCCCGATCCCGGCGGCGGTCGCCGCGGTGCTCGCAACCTGTTTGGCGTCCTGGCTCGTGATCCCGTCCCTGGGGTGGATGTTGCTCACGCTGCTGGTGTTAGGGCTTGCGGTTGCCCCACTCATCACGCTAGCGGTTGAGCGCAGGGCTACAGCCGTCATGGCTGAACACAGGGTCCGGGTCGCCGAGCAGACCGGCCGCATCATGGCGGCAGCCCCAGACATCGCGGCACACAACGCGGTGGCTCGTCACGTTGCGTGGTTCCGAAGCAGCGATGAGTTGGTCAGCCGCGCGGTCCGCCGCGAGGCGCTCGGCTCGGGTGTGGGGGAGGGACTCGCCTCCCTCCTGGGCGGATGCGCCGCGATGGCCGCGCTCGTACTGGGTGCCGCCGCAGGCGCTGATCCGCGACTGCTCGCGCTCGCGGTGTTGCTGTTGCTCGCGGTTGATGAGCCGCTCGGCCAGCTCGCTGAAGCGCTGCGACAGGTACCGGTGCTCAGCTCGATGCTCGCTTCAGTCGCCCCATACCTGGAGAACCGTTCGGTCTCCGCTATCGAGACTGAACCAGAGCCTCATGAAGAGGCGCCGGCCGGTGCTGATGCCGCGCATCGTGTGGATGGTGTGCGTGTGAGGGGCCTGAGTGCGGCTTACGCTCCAGAGGATCCGCCGGTGTTCGGGCCTGTCTCAGGTGGGGTCGAACAAGGCGAAATGTGGGCCGTCACGGGGCCTTCAGGTTCCGGTAAGTCCACGATGATCGCTGTGATGCTCGGTTTCCTCACGCCCCGCACGGGCACGGTCCAGGCCCGTACGGATGGCGCGTGGGTCACCCTTGCCCAGGCCCCCGATGCGGCAGCTGGCTCCCCAGGGAACGTATCCGAGGCGGCTTTGGCTGGCCTCGCGTGGTGTCCGCAGGACGGGTACGTGTTCGACTCCACGGTGCGCGGTAACCTCGCGCTTGGCCGCGATAAAAGTAATCCGGTCTCGGACGGGGAAATGTACGCGGCTCTAGAGCGGGTAGGCCTGGGGCCGTGGGCCGCTCACCTGCCCGACGGCTTGGATACCCTCACCGGTGCTGGCGGCAGATTCATGTCTGGCGGGCAACGGCAACGGCTCGCTGTGGCTCGAACACTGCTTGCTGGTGCGCGCGCGATCATCCTCGATGAACCGACCGCCCACCTTGGCGAGGACGAAGGCCAAGCCCTCATCGACGATGTCCGCTCAGGCGCCCACGACGTCGCCCTGGTGCTGGTGACCCACGATCAGGAGCTGGCAGCCCAGGCGGAGAGCATCACGCGGCTATAACGTCCACGCAGGTTTGCTACTTCTCTTTGTTCCCGCGTAGGTCCACCCGGTTGCCGGGTTCGATCGATACGCCATCGTCATCGAACGGCAGCGAATCCATCTCCGGCTGGACCGGGGCACGGCGTTGCGATGAGGCGGAACGCCGCGACGGCGCCGGTTGCTTCGTAGCTGGCTTGACCGACTCAGTCTCGGCAGTGTCAGCCGCCGCAGTGTTTGTCGCCGCAGTGTTTGCCGAAGCGGTGCCAGCTGCGGCTTCAGCGCCGGCCGCAACCGCATCGTCGGCCGGCTTGAGCGCAACCGAAGAACTAGCCGGGCCCATGATGTCGACGGCTTGTGTCAACGGGACACCGGAACCGTCGCGGCGGCCGTATTCCAGCGGCAACGCGCGGGCCATGCCGCCCTTGGAAGCGCCACGAGCAGGCCCAGCACCGACCCACGCGGCCACAAGGTGGTCTTCCCCCTTGAGGAACCGGTGCGCGCGAACACCCATCGTGCCGCGACCCTTCGCCGGGAACTCCGCCAGTGGCGTGACTTTAGCGGAACCGCCCTCGGCACCAGGGAGCGGTTCAGGGCCGTCCGCAATCGTGACCGCCACCGCATCGGCCTCGTTAAGAACAACACCGAAGAACAACGCGGTATCTTTAGCCCCCAGCTTGATGCCGGCAACACCGCCACCGGTACGGCCCTGCGGGCGGACCTTATCCGCGCTGAAACGCAACAGCTGAGCCTCACGCGAAACGAACACGAGCTCCGCGGTATCGGGGCACGTGGCGGCGCCGATCACCTCGTCGCCGGCCTTCAACGTGACCGCAGGCCATTCATCGGTTGTGACTGGGTAGTCTGGGTTCACACGTTTCACAACGCCGTGGGCGGTCCCCAGAGCGAAAACCTCATCCAGCGGGAGCGCGGCGATGATCTTTTCTCGGCGCTCAACAGCCATGAACTCGGTCGCGGCCACACCATCACCCAGCGGGACACCGTTAGAGCCAGGCAGAACCTGCGGGATCTCAACCACGCTGATGCGCGCCATCCGTCCCGTGTTCGTGAGCAAACCGATGTGGCCGCGCGCGGTTGTCGGCACAAGGGAAGCGATCACGTCATGGCGGGAACGCCGCTGACCCAAAACCTCGTCCCGGCCGTGTGTGCGCACCAGCTTGCCGGTGGCAGAGAGCACAACGAAACATTCGGTGTCAGCAACTTGCATCGACATCGGCTTCTTCGCCGAGCCCGCGCCCTCATCCGGCTCCGGCATCACCGTGCCAGCCAGTGGAACATCCTTCGGTTTAGCCATCAGAACCGTGCGGCGAGGGGAGTGGTGGCGCTCAGCAACCTCGGCGAGCTCACCGGAAACCAGCTCACGCAGTTTCGCATCAGAACCGAGGATCCCCTCGAGGTAAGCGATCTCCTCTTGAAGTTTCTTCTTCTCAGCCTCAAGCTCAACCTGAGAGAACTTGGTCAGCTGACGCAAACGCAACTCAAGGATGTGATCAGCCTGCGGCTCGGATAGCGAGAACCGCTCACGCAATGCGGCGCGGGCACTCGCGGTGTCCTCAGAGTCTCTGACAATCCGGATCACCTCATCGATATCGAGGATCGCAATCAGCAAACCCTCAACCAGATGCAACCGATCCTTGCGTTTAGTGTGGCGGAACTGGGTGCGGCGGCGCACCACATCCAGACGGTGATCCACATACACCTGCAGCATCTCAAGCAAACCGAGCTGCCGCGGCTGGCCATCCACCAACGCAACGTTGTTGATGCCAAAGGAATCTTCCATCGGCGTGTGCTTATACAAAGCCGCAAGTACGGCGTTGGGGTTGAAGCCGGTCTTCAGCTCAATCACCAGACGCAAACCGTGGTGCCGGTCCGTCAGGTCCACAACATCGGAGACACCGGTGAGTTTCTTCGCATCCGCGGCGTCCTTGATCTTCTCGATGACCTTCTCCGGGCCCACACCATAGGGCAGCTCGGTGACCACCAGCGCCTGCTTGCGGGCGGTGACCTTCTCCAACTCAACCTTGGCGCGGGTCCGGAACACGCCGCGGCCCGTCTCATAGGCCTTCTTCACCCCATCCAAGCCCACGATGGTCCCGCCAGAAGGCAGGTCCGGGCCCGGGATGAACTTCATGATGTCTTTCAGGCTCGCATCAGGGTTCTCGATCAGATGCCGTGCACCAGCGATCACCTCGCCCGGGTTGTGCGGGGCGATATTGGTGGCCATACCCACCGCGATACCGGAAGAACCGTTGACCAAAAGATTCGGGAAAGCTGCCGGAAGCACTTCCGGTTGCACAAGCCGGGAATCATAGTTCGGAACAAAATTGACCACGTCCTCATCGAGGTCATCGGTCATATCGATCGCGGAATCAGCCAGCCGTGCCTCCGTATAGCGGGCAGCGGCCGGACCGTCATCGAGCGAGCCGAAGTTACCGTGCCCATCAACCAGCGGCAAACGCAACGAGAACGATTGCGCCATGCGCACCATCGCATCGTAGATCGCGGCATCACCGTGCGGATGCAGCTTACCCATGACCTCGCCGGTCACACGCGCGCTCTTGACGTGGCCCTTGTTCGGCGCCAGGCCCATCTGCCGCATCATGTAGAGGATGCGGCGCTGAACCGGTTTGAGGCCATCGCGGGCATCCGGCAAGGCACGCGAATAGATCACCGAATACGCGTATTCGAGGAAGGACGCCTCCATCTCGCTGGTGACATCCACATCGATGATGTGTTCCTCAACCTCTTCCCACGCAGCCTTCGCTTGCGCGGCCGCTGTTCCCTTGGAACGCGTTGCGCCTTTGGAACTCTTCGACGAGGTCGCCATGCTGTCCTTCACTCACCGTTGATTTGTCTTGTTTCGCGTGCATGCTAACCATCGCAGCTGGCGGGCGGGTTCCCAAAAATGGGAAAAGTTCACCCAACGCTCAGATGATCACGCTATATTCACTTTATGGCCTCCGTAGCGCAGAACCCGGGATCTGACACTCCGTCGACGTATCCATCGCATTGGGAAGCCGATGTGGTGCTTCGCGACGGCTCGACCGCCCACGTGCGTCCTGTGACGCCCGCGGACGCTGATGGTTTGCAGCAAATGCATTCCCAGCAGTCTGAACGATCTATCTATTTGCGTTACTTCACGTATAAGTCCAAGCTCACCGATAAAGAGCTGCGGAACTTCACGGAGGTTGATCACTATAACCGTGTGTGCCTCGTGGTGGAGCGGCGCAACGAGATTGTAGGTGTTGGTCGTTTCGATCGGCTCGGGGCCAAGTTCGGCGGTAGCGAGTCAGAGGCTGAGGTCGCGTTCAACATCCGCGATGACTTCCACGGCCGTGGCCTGGGCTCGATTCTGCTTGAACACTTGGTGACGGCGGGCCGTGAGTTGGGTATCGAGCGTTTCACAGCGGAGGTTCTTCCGGAGAACCGTGCGATGCTCACGGTGTTCATGCAGGCCGGTTTCGATATTTCGCGGCGTTTTGAAGACGGCGTTGTGATGGTCGATTTCCCGATCGACCCTACGGATCGTTCGCGTGAGGTCATGGAGGCGCGCGAGCACCGTGCTGAGGCGTTGTCGCTGGCTGCTTTGATGCGTGCTGAATCGGTTGCTGTGGTGGGTGCGATCAACAAGCCGGGTTCGGTGGCAGGTGCTGTTGCGCAGAATATCCGTTCGGCAGGTTTCACGGGGACGCTGTACTGCGTTGACCCGTATCTTGACAAGCTCGAAGCCCTCGATTCGTCCGCTGGGGATGAGGCGGTGGCTTCTGGCTGTGTTGCCTCGCTGCGAGATATCGAGGCATCCGTCGATGTGGTGGTTGCCGTGCAGCGGCCTGCTGATGTGATGGAGGTTGTTGAGGATGCCGCTGCGGTGAATGCCCGCGGTCTTGTGGTGATCTCGTCTGGTTTCCACACTCCTGAAGCGTTTGAGATTCAGCGAAAGCTGGTGCATGCGGCACGTAACTACGGTATGCGCGTGATTGGCCCGGCATCGCTGGGTTATGGCAATAATGCTTCCGATGTGCGTCTGCACGCATCTGTTTCCACACCGGTATCGCCTGCTGGCGGGGTTGGGCTTTTCAGCCATTCGGCGGCTTCCGGGATCATGCTTGAAGCGGCCGCTCAGCGCCGTGGCATCGGTATTTCTTCTTGGGTCAATTCCGGTAACCGCGCGGATGTTTCAGGTAATGACCTGATGCAGTACTGGGAAGATGACGAAGCGACCAGCGTGGTCGCGATGTATCTGGAGAGCTTCGGTAATCCGCGTAAGTTCACCCGTTTGGCGAGCCGTCTTTCAGCGACGAAACCTGTGATTGTCGCGAAGTCGGAGACGATGGGCCTGGTCTTGCCTCCTGGGCATGCGGTGCGTCAGCTCGGCGCCCCAGTGGGTGTGGTGGACGCGATTTTGCGGCAGGCCGGCGTTGTACGTGTCGCTACGCAGGACGAGCTCATGGATACCGCGCTGTTGTTCTCTACCGCCGGTGTTCCGAAGGGTAATAAGGTCGCGCTGGTTTCTAATTCGGCGGCACTTGCGATGACGGCGGCGGATTTGGCTGGCCAGAACGGCCTAGAGGCTATCAGCACGGATTCTTCGCTGTTGCTGGCTGGTGTTCCGGACCCGGCCGCGCTCGTGACGGAAGCGATCCAGAAGGCACTTGAGAACGACGAGGCCGACGCTGTAGCTGTTGTGTTGCTTCCCGCTGTTGGCGTGAATCATGAGGCGCTCGCCGACCGGGTCGCTGAGAGCCTCGGCTCTACTGATAGGCCGGTTGTCGCGTGCCTGATCGGTGTTTCGGGTGCTGAGACTCCAGGTACTGACCGGGGCGGGCGCGTCACGGTGTTTGCGACCTTGTCCACGATGTTCAGAGCACTGGGGCACGGCGCTGAGTATTCGGCGTGGCAACAACGCGATTGGGGTGTTCCAGCCCCGCCGGAAGGCATCGATATCGCGGCGGCGCGTGCCTTGGTTGATAAAGCTGTCGAGGGTATCGAGGGTACCGGGATGGGGCGGCTTTCCGCTGATGAGACCGCGGAGCTTCTGGGCCACTACGGTTTGACGGTGGTTCCGGCCACGACCTTCGAAGACGTCGAAGAAGGTGTGGCTGCCGCTAACGAGTACGGATATCCGGTTGCGCTTAAGGTCGCCTCGGGGCACCTTCGGCACCGCATGGACATGGGTGGAGTCCGGCTGGGCATCACGTCTGAGGAGGAGTTGCGCCAAGCGGTTGAACAGATGCGTGAAGACATCGCGGTGACGCGTGAAACACGGCTTGAAGTCCAGCCGATGGTGGACCGCGGTCAGGCGTGCACGGTGATTTCGATCGAGGACCCGCTGATGGGCCCAGTGGTTTCGTTCGGTTTGAGCGGAGATGCCGTGGATCTGCTCGATGACTGGGCGCACGCGACACCTCCGCTTTCACCGGGAATCCTTGAGGACATGGTGTCTAGGCCTAAGACCGCGCAGAAGCTGACCGGCTATCACGGGTTGCCGCACTTCGATACCGAAGCGCTCAAAGACACTCTGCACCGCATCTCCGAGTTGAAGGAACAACACCCGGAGGTTGTGCGGATGGAGTTCGTCCCGCTCCAGGTCATGGAAGACGGCGTTGCGGTGCTCTCTGCGGCGATTTATGTGGGGAACCCGGATCAGCGCACCGATTCGGCACGCCGCTCGATGAGCATCCCGCAACGCTAGCGAGTCCACGCATGCTTAGCCCGGCACATAGACTGGGGTCTATGTCTGATACCTCGTCTTCACTGCCGGCTGATCAAGCGCTGCGTCTGGAACTAGAGCGGGCCGGGTTCTATCCGGACCTGACTTTGGACATCGTTAACGAGGAGCTTGAGGGGGCGGTGCCGCGTCGTCATTATCTGCATCTTGAGACGCACGTTGAGGCGGTTGAGGTTCACCGGCATGCGATCGTTTTGGTGCTCACTGACGCAGAGCTGATCATTCTGCATATCGATGACGCGCAGTACGCGGCTGATGGCCAGCCGATCGCGACGTTCTCGGTTGAGTCGGTTCCGTTGCAGCGTTTGCATACCGTGGTGCTTTCGGGTGTTGTTGCGCGGCCTGCCGAGTATAAGCCGGGGCAGTCGCCGCGGGAGCTCACGTTTTCGCTTTCATGGTCAGGCAGTGCCCGAGCCGAGCTCGCTCCGGCACAGTGTGGTGACCCTGAATGCATCGCTGATCACGGCCTCACGGGGCAGCTGAGTAAGGAAGACCTTGCGATGCGTGTTTCAGCGGATGCCGATGGCCAGAAAGCGCTCGATGCGGCCCGCCAGTTCGCTAGGGATGTTCGGCGTGCGTGCTCTGCCGCTGCCTACGGGCGGACGTGGTAAGCGCTATGACTGATTTTTCGATCCCACAGTTCGGTCGCGGTGCTGATGCTCACGGCGGCGTGGATGCGGACGCTCAAAGCATCCCCGCAGGTGATACTGAGCTGCCTGCGGCCCCAGATTATGGCCGCGGAACCCTGAACATGGTGGTCCCAACGATCGATGCGGCACTGTCGGCATGGCATGGCGTCGTGCCTGTGTGTTCGGCGTCTTTCAGCGAAGCGAACGCTGCCGGGCTGATCCCGGGGCTTGAACCCGCTCGCCGGGCGGTCATGGTCATGGTTGATGGCCTTGGTTCTGAGCTGATCGAACGTTACGGCGGGCACGCCCCGGTGATCCGCCAGGCGATGAAGCATGAAAGCTCGCGGACGCTATCCACGGTGTTCCCGACCACGACCGCCGCGGCCCTGACAGCGATGGGCACCGGGCTCGCCCCAGCTGAGCACGGCATCGTGGGTTATGACGCGGTGGCACCGGATCCTGCAGGGGGCCGGCGTTCAGTCAACCAGCTGGGTGGTTGGCCGGAAGATCTTGACCCGGGGCAGTGGCAACCGAATCCGACGTGTTTCGAGCGCATGGAGGCCGTGCGCCGCGTGGTGACCGTTTCGCGGGATAAGTTCGAGCACTCAGCGCTGACTCGTTCTAGCCTGCGCGGCGGAGAGTTCGTGGGCGTGACTACACCACATGCACGCGTTGCCGCTACGTTGGCTGAGCTGAAACACAAAGACGTGTTCGTGTACCTGTACTGGGACGACCTCGATAGAGCCGGCCACGCCTACGGTGTCGCATCAGAGAAGTGGCGGCATGAGCTTGAAGAGCTCGATGCGGCGATGGGCCGGCTGATCGCTAAACTGCCTGCGGATACGCTGGTGGTTTTGACCGCTGATCACGGGATGGTGGATATTCCGCGGGAGGGGCGAATCGATTATTCGCAGTTCCCTGAGCTGATCGATGGGGTCGAGCTGACGGCGGGGGAGCCTCGCGCGGTTCAGCTGCATTTTGAACAGCACACTCCGCAGGCTCAGCGCGATGCGGTGGTTGCGGCGTGGAAGGAACGCTTCGGGGCGGATGCGTGGATTCTCACGCGTGAGGAATACGTTGAGCTCGGCTGGTTCGGCGCTTCGTTCCGTGACGGGGTGTTAGAGCGTGCCGGTGACGTTGTGATTGCCGCGCACGGCCCGATCGCCCTCTATGACGGGCGGAGGGTTTCGCCACACGCGTTCCAGATGATCGGGCAGCACGGATCGCTCACTGAAGCGGAACGTCGGATCCCGTTCGCCGTGCTCGCGCAGCCCTAATGGGGGCGGGTCCAGCCTGAGGCCCGCCTAGCTGAGTCGGGGTTATTCTTCGTCGGGGTGGCGGGCGCCACGACCGAAGACGATCTCATCCCAGGACGGCATCTTGGAGCGGCGCTTCCGGTGGGGGGTTTCGGCATCCGTCTCGCCCTCGGCTTCAGAGGCGCGGCCGTGGCCGGAGTTGCGTGGATCGCCCCACAGTGGATGCGGTTCAAGATTGCTGCCGCTGTCCTCGTTCTTCGCCCGAGACCGTCCCGCGGCTGGGTCTGGGACGCGGCGTAGCGGCGGGAAGGAGACGTTCTTGATGTCTGGCAGGTGTTGGCCGTCAGTGCGGTCCGGGGCTTCGCCGTCAGCGCCGGAATGTTCGCGGTCCTGGTGGCTTTGGGCGATGAGGTGGGCTAGCGCATCGTCACCTTCGGCGTCCTCGCCTACACGGGTTCCGCGGCGGCGGGTCAAAACATCGAGCAGCTCTTGATCCGAATCGTCCTTGCCCGGCGCCGTATCCGGAGCCGAGGCGCCGGCGTCTTCAGAGCCCGCGTTGGAGCCTGTGGCGGCAACGGGGCGGGGGATTTCACGCAAGGGGCCGTCTTCGACGTTGAACGGTTGATCAGGCTCATCAGCGACGGGCACAAGCCGGCGCGGTGGGGCAGAGAAGTCCCACGGCTCCCATTCAGAGAGCACCTGGGCCCAACGGTTCCGGTTCTCCAGGTGGCGGCGGGTCGGGTGGAAGATCCATTCAGCCGGCGGTTCACCGCCCACGTTGGGGGCAGTCTCAGGGAGCACGAAGTCCGCGATGACGGTCCACGCTCCAGCATTGACCTTCCAAGAATCCCAGCGCAGCGTTTCAACGTCGATCCCGTTGGCACGTAAGCGTGCCCGCACCATGTCACCCAGGTTGGCTGGGTTGTCGCCGAAAGCGGCACGGTAGCCCTCATTGTTTTGAGGCGCGGAAACCTCGATGGCCTGGGCTTGCTGTGCCCGGTAACGGCGTTCGGCCAAGATAGGGCCTTCGTAGCTTTCGATCAGCTTGATGTCAGTCCCAGTCTCCTCGACGAGCTGCTGGGCTGTCGCTCCTTCGCGGATGCGGGCCTGGATTTCCCGTGGCCTGAGCGGGCGCGCCTCGGGTGCACGCCGTGTAGCCGCCGCGGAGCCAGCTACGCCGGAGCTTGGGCCTGCTGTGCCGGAGGCGGAGGCAGTGCCACCGGAAGTGCCAGTGGCGGATGCGGCTGAACCCGATGCGGTGGCCGCGGAAGAAGCATCGGAGGTTCGAGATGATCTCCGCGAACCGACGTTGTTCTGTGTGCTGGTTTTCTGCTTGTCAGCTGCCGGCAAGCGGTCACGCCCAAATGCGATACCTGCCTCCGTGACAGTCACATTCGGCCCGGTGGTGGGCGTTTCCGTGCTGTTGGATTCGGCGCTGTGCTTGCCTGTTTTAGCGGGCTTGCTTGTGGTGCCAGGCTTACTTGCGTTGGTGGAGGTCGGTGATGTGAGATCTATTACGACATCGAGAAGTTCGTCATCGATGGGGAGGCTGTATTCGTGACCGTCGGCATCGCTTAGGTACAGCGTCGCGTTTGCCGCGTCAACGCGAATCACGCGAAGATTACGCATGTTTCCTCCCGGTGGGTGGCTTTGGGCTATGCCTTGCCACCATGAGTTGATGTTGTTGGGTGCGGGTGCCGGGCACAGCCTATTCTTGGCCTAGTCTTTCATGTCTGAGCTACAATGCGGCCATATTGCGTTGCGGCGCGCCGCTTTGTAGTCTGCAGGGGTGTCGTGTTTGACGCAGGTCTGAACGCAGGTGTTGCAAAGAGGCCTCGTAATGGTGTTAGATACGTGCGACATAGGTAATGCACATATTCTCTGCATATCGGCTCATATGTCCCTGCCAGAGACCCCTCCGAGAATAAAGGTGAGAAGTGGCCACTGATTACGATGCTCCTCGTAAGAACGACGAGGGCAACCGCGAAGACTCGATTGAAGAACTCAAAGGTCGCCGTAATGACAGTCAGTCGGCGGTAGTTGACGAGGATGAGACCGAAGCGGCGGAAGGGTTCGAACTTCCGGGTGCTGACCTCTCGGAAGAAGAACTCAACGTGACGGTTCTTCCTGCACAGTCTGATGAGTTCACATGCAACTCGTGCTTCTTGGTTCGTCACCGTTCCCAGATCGCTGAGGAAGAAGACGGCCTGCTGTACTGCAAGGATTGCGCGGGCTAGAACACTCAAGGTTTAACGTTTGTGGGGTGCACACCAAAATGTTGGTGTGCACCCCACAAACGTTAAGAACGCTACCGCTGCTGGGGCGTCCTCATCCTTAGATCTCTGGGTTCTTAGATCGCTGGGTTCTTAAATCTCAGGGGCGTCTTCTGCGGCCATCGCGCCGCCGAGCGCTTCGACGAGTTCTTCTGGGCGTTTGGTGGAGAACAGCCAGTACGGGGTCTGGTCGCGTTCGTCCGTGATCTCAACTTTCACCACTGGGTCAACCCAGCCGCGGAAGCTCATATACGCGAGCCCGTTGAGGCCTGGGCCTCGCTGATAGCGCGCTTTATAGCCGCGGTAGCCGGTGACTTCGCCGAGGTAGCGGCGCTCGATTGCGGCCCGGCCAACGCGCAAAACATCCTCGGTGACCACGGTTTTGGGGGTTGTGCTGATCATGAGTACGGCAGCGATGATGAATACGATCGCGGCGATCAGTGCAAGGAGGCCCATGTTGGTTGGGGCCAAGGTCAAGCCGATGGCTACCGCGAATGCAGCGGAGACGACCCACATCCACCACGGATAAGGCAGCTTCTCTTCAAAGAGGGGCTTACCTGCTGCGGACGGCGCGGCGCTAGGCGCGGTAGTGCTCGCGGCATCGTCGCGTGGCTCGGATGGGTCAGGCTGGGCCGGAACAGACTCGGACGTTGGATCAGGCTGGGACATGGTGCCATTCTATCGAGAGCCTTCGCGCCCTGTGTTGAGGCTCCTACCCTGGGGTTGAAGCTCCGGCGCTGGGCTGTGTTGAGGCCCCTGCGCTGGGCTCGAACGTCTAGACTGTCACTGGTTTGAGTGTGTCTTCGTAAGTTGCGGGGTGTTTTCGTGGATCAGGAACAAGTGGCTTCTGCCGGGGTGGACCGTCCGGTGGTCAAGGTCAAGCGTTTGGTCCCGTCTGCGTCTTTGCCTGCGTATGCGCATCATGACGATGCGGGAGCTGACATCGCGGCCGCAGAAACCGTCACGTTGCAGCCAGGTGAACGGGCTCTGGTTGCTACTGGAATCGCGATTGAGCTACCGGTTGGGTATGCGTGTTTTGTGCACCCGCGCTCAGGCCTTGCGCATAAGCATGGTGTGAGTATTGTGAACGCCCCAGGAACGATCGATGCGGGCTATCGCGGCGAGATCAAGGTCAACCTCATCAACCTTGATCCGCTCAAAGCTGTGACGCTGAACCCGGGTGACAGGATCGGTCAGTTGGTGATCCAGCAGGTCAGCCACGCGCGTTTTCTCGAAGCCGATGAGCTGGGGGAGTCCGAGCGAGGTTTCGGCGGGCACGGTAGCACCGGCGGGTTCACCGCCTAACCCGTCCTGCGGCTAGCCCGCCCCTTGGCGAGCTGACCCCATTGTCTCGCTCACCCCATTGACCAACTCAGCCCTTGACTAACTCACCTAGCGACTAGCTCACCCACAGCTTCGGTCTAGGCGGAATCCACTGAGAGTGAAAGCACATGAGTTCAGGCGTGATATTCCCGTGTTTGGGCTCATGACAGGACTAGACTCGATAAAGAACCTGGCCAAGCCGATGATGCGGGCCTTGGCGTGGTGTTCGTGATCTCGTGATCGTGAGTGATCTGGAAGGACGTGTATTTCGATGGGTCTGTTTTCCCGCCGTAAGCGTAAGACGCAGGAAGCGGATGCCGCACCGGAGCAGACTATGGCTGCTGAACCGACTCCTAGCGTTCCTGAGGGTAAAACTGACCGGACTGACGGCCCTTTCGATATCTCCGAGCGCACTCCCACTGAAGCCTATATCGACCTCGGCTCGTTGAAGATCCCCGCGGTTGAGGGCATGAACCTCAACCTTGAGGTTGAAGAAACCTCGGGTGCTGTGGTCTCTGCTGCCGTTGAGTATGAAGACTCACGCGTACAGTTGCAGGCTTTCGCCGCATCGAAATCTGGGGGCCTGTGGGACGGTATTTCCTCTGAGATCGATGACGCGATCACCCAACAGGGCGGCCGTACGGACCGCCGCGACGGACGATTTGGCCCTGAACTTCTGGCACGCGTTGAAGCCACAGGACCGAACGGGGAGAGGGGCCACATGGTGGCTCGCTTTGTGGGCATCGACGGGCCGCGCTGGTTCTTGCGCGCCGTATTCGGCGGCCCTGCCGCGATCAACGATAAAGCAGCCCAAGAGCTCGAGGCGTTCCTGGCAGCAGTGATTGTGGATCGCGGCCAGGAACCGATGTCCCCAACCGAACTGTTGCCGTTGCGCGTCCCAGACGGATCAGAGAAGGCCGCTGAAGCCGCCCGATCCCGGCATGATGCGGAAACGAACAGGGATAACCACGACCCTCGTCGTGGTCCTGAGATCACACAGATCGGCTAAGCGTGCCCACAAGCCAGCGCCGGACGCCTCATCCGTGGCCTGAACGAGTCACTGGTGAGCAGATCCAGCTGACCGGATGGATCACGGCCACAACGCGCCCCGCGCCAGGCCACGCGGCGAGCTTCGAAGCGGTCGTGGTTCCTGAGCAACCTCGGCCGGGGCAGCGGCTCCCAGTAGCCAGCGCCGGCGAGTTCGTCGTTCTGATCTGGCTTGGCCAGCAGCATGTTGCTGGCATCCACCCGGGGGCGACACTGAGATTCTCCGGGCCCGTGAGTCGGCGCGAAGGCCGCAACGTCATCTTCAATCCCCGGTATGAAGTCCTCGAGGCGGCTCCAGACCGGACAGACAAGGAAACCTAGGCATGCCTATCCCGACATCCCACAGCCCTGACCCGAACCGTAACGGATCCACGAATCCTCGACCGACTCGCCGTGAACTCAGAAACGCTGGGTTGCTGAACGCAGGGGCGGTCAACTCTAAAACAGGGAACGGGGCCGGGATGTCTGAACAACCCAAACAGTCTCCACAACCTGAGCAGCCTGCCCAGTCCGCACCGCCAACAGAGGGGCGTGAACGCAATCAGGCGGCGGCCACCGTCGCGGGTTCGCTTGGAAGCTCGATCAAACGCAAAGAGGACGGGAACATCGACCCGTTGGCCTCGATCGGTGGTATCCGCGGTTTCACGGAGTCGACGGTTCCGGGTTTCTTGTTCATGATGATTTTTGCGTTCACGCAGCAACTCGATATCGCGCTGATCGCATCCCTGGCGGCGGGATTAGTGTTTATCGTGGCTCGTTTGGTGACCCGCACGCAGGTCACGCCTGCGATCACGGGTCTGCTTGGGATCGTGTTGTGCTCCTTCTTCGCTAAAGCGGGAGGCAATGCGCGGGACTACTATGTGCCCGGGTTCATCACGAACATCGTCTCGTCCCTCGTGCTCGGTATTTCAGCGTTAGTGCGCTGGCCGTTGGTGGGTGTGGTTTTCGGTTTCCTGCATGGTGAAGACCTCGAATGGCGCAAGAGCCGTGCCCGCATGCGGGTGTATCAGACGGCCAACCTTCTGGTCTTAGGCCTCTTTGTGTTCCGGCTCGCCGTCCAGGTGCCTCTGTATCTCACGGACCAGGTCAACGCGCTCGGCGCGGCACGGCTCGTGATGGGCGTGCCTCTCTATGTTGGTGTGCTCGTGTTGGCGTGGTTCATCACCCGCCCACGCATCGTCGAGACTGCCGGTAACGACCCCAGAAGCACGTGCGCCGACACCGGTAATGCGCTGATGCGGCATCAGGCGAGGGATTCGGCTTGATCCCAGCCTTCCCGTAGCAGTTTCCGCAGTTCCTTCTCCGCAGCGGGTGCGGCGAGGAAGATGACTTCATCGCCGGCCTCTAACGTGTCGTCGGCGGTGGGCGCCATTGGTGCGTCATCGCGTAGCAAAGCCACCGGGACCGTGCGCAACGGCCACGGGACTTCAGCGAAACGTAGCCCTACCATCGGCGAATCCGCGGGAACGGTGAACGCGACGATGTCCGCGGAATCCGAACGCAACGACATGAGCCGCACGAGGTCTCCCTCTTCAACGGCTTCCTCAACCAACGCTGTCAATAGCCGCGGGGTCGAGACCGCGACATCCACACCCCACGCCTGGGTGAACATCCATTCGTTGCGGGGGTTGTTCACGCGCCCCACGGTGCGTAGAACACCGAATTCGGATTTTGCGAGCAGTGACACCACGAGGTTCGCTTTGTCGTCGCCGGTTGCGGACACGACCACGTCGGCGTTTTCGGGGCGGGCGCGGCGCAGTGTGGAAAGCTCGCACGCGTCCCCGATGAGCCATTCAACCCCATCGAGGGCCCCAGATGTCACGGCTTCGCGGTTAGCGGGGTCCTCGTCGATGATGCACACCTGATGCTTACGGCCCAAAAGTTCTGAGGCGATCGACTGGCCCACCGAACCTCCGCCGGCGATGATGACTCTCATTGCTCCACCTCATCCGTGACGTCTTCAGTGAGTTCTTCTGCAAGTTTCGCAGCCCGCTGCGGTGTTTCTGACAAAATCCGGTCTACATCATCGGCTGCATCCACCCGCATCATCGCGTGTAGCGTGTCAGTTTCTTGGAACAGCATCCCCGTGTTCGGGATGATGCTTTCCCCGAAGCGGGTGATGTAGGCGATGCGCACACCGGTGAGTTCCTCGATGCGGGCTAGCGGCTGCCCACGCCACGCGGGTGCGACGTTGAGTTCGCGCAGCATCACGGTGCCGGTCGAATCGCGGTAGTCACCGTAGAGGGTGTGGGCGGGCAGGATGCGACGCAGCACTTGGTCGGCGCTCCACCGAACGCTTGCGACTGTGGGGATGCCGAGGCGTTGGAACACTTCAGCACGCCCCGGATCATAGATGCGGGCAACCACGTGGGGGACGTTGAACTCTTCGCGTGCCACACGCGTTGCGAGCATGTTCGAGTTATCCCCGGAGGAGACCGCCGCAAACGCGTACGCTTCAGCCACCCGGGCCTCTTTCAACACCTCCAGGTCAAACCCGACGCCTGTCACGCGTTGGCCGTTGAAACCGGCGGGAAGCCTGCGGAATGCGTTGGGGTCCTTGTCGATCACAGCCACGGAATGACCGCCGTCTTCAAGCGAGTGGGCCAGCAGGGCGCCCACGCGCCCGCACCCCATGATGACAAAGTGAGCCATGTTTGATGCGCCTCGTTTCTTGACTGATCTCAGTGTGCCACGTTCGGGGCTAGTCTGGATGGGTGACGTTTTTTGATGCGGTGAAACGCGCCTTTGTGGGTACGGCGGTCGCCACGGGTAAGAGCCCTGAGGCCCGCCTTGCCCCTAAGGATGCTGTGCCCGCGCTCTCCACGAATGCGATCTCGTCGTTGGCGTACGCCCCTGATGAGATTCTTTTCACATTGGCAGTCGGTGGCGTTGCGGCGGTCGCGTTCGCGCCGTGGGTGGGTGTTGCGGTCGCATTGGTGACGCTGATCCTGGTTGCCGCGTATCGGATGACGGTGCGGCGTGCCCCAGGCCAGGGCGACTACCAGATTGCGCGTTCCGAGCTCGGGATGCGTGCTGGTGCGTCAGTGGGTGCCGCGCTGCTCCTTGACTTGACGCTCACAGTCGCGGTTTCGATGGCTGTCGCCGCGAGCTATATCGTGATCGCTTTTCCCTCGCTTGAGCCGGCACAGCCGTGGATCGCGTTGGGTGGCGTCGTGCTGTTGACGCTTCTGAGCCTGCGCGGGCTGACGCGGGCGGTGCGCATCCGCATCGTGAGCGTGTATGTGTTCCTCACGATGCTCGTGCTGATTCTGGTGGCCGGCACCGTCATGGTCATGGTCACTGGGCAACTACAACCTTTCGAGAGCGCGTCCACGACGGGCGGGCAGGCCCGGGTGCCTGCCCCGGCTGAGGGCTGGGCCGCGGTGATCCTGGTGCTGCGGGCGTTCTCTACCGGCTCGGCCGCCGTGACCGGCCTGGAAACACCCGTGACGAATGCGTCATCGATCCGTTCCCCACGCGCTAAGACCGCCGGGCGCACGCTCATGTTCATCGGCATCGTCTCCGCCCTCGGGATGGTGGGGATTCTCCTGTTGGCTCACGCCTCGGGGCTCGCGCCTGCCGCAAGCGGGTTGTCTGGTTCCGGAACGCAGGCGCAAAGAGCCGTCGAGCCAGGCACGTGGCCCACACCTGTCACGGTCCTGTTAGCGCAGTCGATCGTGGGGGCCCACTGGCCTGCGATCCTGGTTGCGTTGGTGACAGTCGTGATCCTGCTCGGGGCGGGGATGTCCGCGTTCGCGTCCTTCCCACGTCTTGCATATCAACTCGCCCAAGACGATTTGCTTCCACGCCAGATGCGCACCCGCGGCGAGCGCCTTGTGTTCTCTAACGGGATTTTGTTGCTGGGTGGTTTCGCGGGCATTTTGGTGGTCGCGTTCGGTTCGCGTGTGACTGATCTGATTCAGCTGTATGTTGTGGGTATTTTCATGGCGTTCGGGTTGGGTCAGTTGGGGCTTGCGAGGCGTGCGAATAAGCATCGCAGGCACGCGGTGCGCGCTACGCGGCGTAGGGATATTCGGCACATGCTTCTGGCCGGGTTCACATCGGCGTTGTCGTGTGTGGTGCTTGTCACGATTGTGGCGACCCGCCTGGCCTATGGTGCGTTCCTTGCTTTCCTACTGATTGCTATGGGGGCGGGGTTGATGCTTGCGATGCGCAGGCATTATTTGCGTGTTGATCGCAGGTTGAAGGCGCCGGCACATCAGGCGGCCGCTCGGCCGGATGAGCTTGCGTGTTCTGATGATGTTTTGCCGAGCCGTGTGCATGCGCTGGTCTTGGCATCGAATACCAACCGGCCTGTGCGTCGGGCGATCGCGTATGCCCGGGGGATGCGGCCGGCGCGGCTGGAATGCATCCTCGTAGACACCGAGCCTGAGCGGACCGCCCGGTTCATCGACAGCTGGGAGGAGGCATACCTTCCGGTCCCGCTGACGGTTCTTGCTTCTCCGTACCGCGATGTCGCGGGCCCGCTCGTGGATCACATCCGGCGGATCAGGGCAGAGAAGCCGCGGGAAATCGTTGCGGTGTTTGTTCCGGAGTACGTGGTTGAGCATGCGTGGGAACGGCTGGTACACAACCAGGTTGTTGCACGGTTGCATTCACATCTGCGGCTTGAACCGGGGATTGTGATCGCTACAGTCCCGTGGCAGATCGGGCTGGAACAAGATATCTCTGATTCAACTGCCGGTCAGGTCGGTGCCGCACAGGAAGGTTCACAAGCATGACTCATAATGACAATGAGCTGTCACATGCTGAGCTGTCACCGGTTGAGCTTGACCTGGTGCTGACGGGTATCGCCCACGGCGGTGAGTCCGTAGGGCGCGCTGATGATGGCCGCGTGGTGTTCGCCCGTTACGGGATTCCGGGGGAGCGGGTCACCGTGCGGGTCAGTAACCCGGACCCCGAGGCTCGCATGTGGCGCGGCGACGTCGTTGCAGTCCACGAGGCCTCCTCGCACCGTGTCCCACACGTGTGGCCGGCAGCCGACCCGCTCGGCCGCGGGACTACAGAAGCGGGCAGGGTCCAGGTCCCGGGCGGTGCGGACTTCGGGCACATCGACTTAGCTCATCAACGCGAGCTCAAAACCCGCATCGTGGCAGAACAGCTAGCGCGCATCGGCGGGATCGACGTCAACGAAACCGAATACAGCGGCGTGCTACCGCCACTGACCGACACCGCTGACGGGCTCGGCTGGCGCACCCGCATGGCCTATGCGATCGATGAACAAGGCCGCATCGCAATGCGCCAAGCCCGCAGCCACGCACTCATCCCAACCCCCACCATGCCGCTAGAACACCCGAAACTTGCGGCGCTGAAACTCGGCGAGGTTGATCTGACGGGGCTAGAGAAGATAGAGCTCGCCGTCTCCAACACCGACGAGCCACCCCTCATCCTCGCAGTACCCACACTCACCGAGACCGGGGAAGAAACCCGCGCAGCACGCTCAGCGATCAAACGGCTCAGCAACCACATCGCTAGCAACACCACCGCCAACCAAGACCACGATGCGCCAGCCGCCTCGATCGCTCTGCTCAACCAGGTTAGGGGAGCAGCCAGCGACGGCCGCGGCCGCGTCGAACGCATCACCGGCCGCACGTGGCTCACCCAAACCGCCAACGCTTACAGCTACCGGGTCACAGGCGAAGGGTTCTGGCAAATCCACAGCTCCGCGCCCGAAACCCTCATGCATGACGTCATGACCTATGCCCAAGCCCAACCTGGGCAACGCTGGCTCGACCTCTATGCAGGAGCAGGACTGTTCACCGCCGCGCTCGCCGACGCGATAGGGGAGCGCGGCGAGGTTATCTCGATCGAAGGCGCCCCAGGAACCCACAGGGACGCCAAACGCAACCTCAAGGACGCCCCACAAGCCCGCATCGTGCAAGACCGAGTAGAACGCGCCCTCGCACAGCTGGGCCACAACGGTGGCGGCGGAAGAAGCCGAGGCAGCGGAAGAAACCGACGCCACCGCAAGGCCGCTATCGACGGCATCGTGCTTGACCCGCCGCGGGCCGGGGCAGGCAAGTCAGCGATCAACCGGATGCTCGCGCTTGAGCCGGGTCGCATCGTCTATGTTGCATGCGATCCCGCGGCATTCGCGCGCGATGCACGCCAGCTGGTCCGCGGAGGCTACCGGATCGAATCCCTCACCGGCCGCGACCTCTACCCGCACACCCACCACATCGAAACCATCGCGCTCTTCACCCCAACCCCATAGCCACCCGGAAATGTGCCTGCCCCCACGCGGCTAGTTTGTGTCACAGAAACCAAACAGCCCGAGCGAAACGGTAGGCTTAGACATAACTGCGTTGAGCCGAACGGCGCCAACACCAGCGCCGCCGCTCATGACAGATCACTTGCGAGAGGAGATCCATGACAACCGTGGACAGCTTCGGCGCCAAGGACGTACTCAACGTCAAGGGCACCGAATACGAAATTTTTCGCCTGGATGCCGTAAAGGGCTCTGAGCGTCTTCCATTCAGCCTCAAGGTCCTGCTTGAGAACCTGCTGCGTACCGAAGACGGCGCGAACATCACCAAGGAGCACATCGAGGCCCTTGGCAACTGGGATCCAAAGGCACAGCCAAACACGGAGATCCAGTTCACCCCAGCCCGCGTCATCATGCAGGACTTCACCGGTGTCCCGTGCATCGTGGACCTGGCAACCATGCGTGAAGCCATCCAGGACCTGGGTGGGGACGCCAAGCGAGTCAACCCTCTCGCACCGGCAGAGCTGGTTATCGACCACTCCGTGCAGATCGACAAGTTCGGTAACGAAGCCGCGCTCGAGCGCAACATGGAGATCGAATACGAACGCAACGGCGAGCGCTACCAGTTCCTGCGCTGGGGCCAGACCGCGTTCGATGATTTCAAGGTTGTCCCTCCAGGCACCGGTATTGTCCACCAGGTCAACATCGAATACTTGGCACGCACCGTCATGACCCGTGAGGTTGACGGCGTTGTCCGCGCATACCCAGACACGTGTGTTGGTACTGACTCCCACACCACCATGGTCAACGGCCTGGGTGTTCTGGGTTGGGGCGTTGGCGGTATTGAGGCTGAGGCCGCGATGCTCGGCCAGCCGGTCTCGATGCTCATCCCACGCGTTGTTGGTTTCAAACTCTCGGGCGAGATCCCAGCTGGCGCGACCGCTACCGACGTGGTGCTCACCATCACCGAGATGCTGCGTAAGCACGGTGTTGTGGGTAAGTTCGTTGAGTTCTACGGCAAGGGTGTTTCCGCTGTTCCGCTGGCTAACCGCGCGACCATCGGTAACATGTCGCCAGAGTTCGGTTCGACCGCGGCGATGTTCCCGATCGACGAAGTCACCCTGGACTACCTCCGCCTGACCGGCCGCCCACAGGAGAACATCGACCTGGTTGAGGCTTATGCCAAGGAGCAGGGTCTGTGGCATGACCCAGAGAACGAGGCGGAGTACTCCGAGTACCTCGAACTTGACCTCTCGACCGTTGTTCCGTCCATCGCTGGCCCGAAGCGCCCACAGGACCGCATCGAGCTGACGAACGCGAAGGAGCAGTTCCGCAAGGACATCGAGAACTACTCCGATGGCCACGATCAGGCTGGCAAGGGCCGCCCATCGGCAGCAGTGGATGTGAAGATGGACGACGGCCGCGAGTTCACCCTCGACCACGGTTTCGTCTCGATCGCCTCGATCACGTCCTGCACCAACACCTCCAACCCATCCGTGATGCTCGCGGCAGCGCTGCTGGCACGCAACGCGGTAGAGAAGGGCCTGACCTCCAAGCCATGGGTCAAGACGTCCGTGGCTCCAGGCTCCAAGGTTGTCACCAACTACTACGAGAAGTCCGGCCTGATCCCGTACCTCGAGAAGCTCGGCTTCTTCGTGGTCGGCTACGGTTGCACGACCTGCATCGGTAACTCCGGCCCGCTCGAGGCAGAGATCTCCAAGGCTGTTCAGGACAACGACCTCACCGCGGTTTCGGTTCTTTCCGGTAACCGTAACTTCGAAGGCCGTATCAACCCTGACGTGAAGATGAACTACCTGGCGTCCCCGCCGCTGGTGATCGCTTACGCGTTGGCAGGCACCATGGACTTCGACTTTGAGAACGAAGCCCTGGGCCAGGACAAAGACGGCAACGACGTCTTCCTGAAGGACATCTGGCCTAACCCAACCGAGGTTGAGAAGGTCATCTCTGAGTCGATCGACTCGGACATGTTCAAGAAGGACTATGCATCCGTCTTCGACGGCGACGAGCGCTGGAAGTCCCTGGACACCCCTGAAGGCAACACCTTCGAGTGGGACGCAGAGTCCACCTATGTACGTAAGCCTCCTTACTTCGAAGGCATGGGCGAGAAGCCAGAGCCAGTTGAAGATATCGAGGGCGCACGCGTTCTGCTCAAGCTCGGTGATTCGGTCACGACCGACCACATTTCGCCTGCAGGTTCCTTCAAGTCTGACACCCCAGCCGGTAAGTACCTGCTGGAGAACGGTGTTGAACGTAAGGACTTCAACTCCTACGGTTCCCGCCGCGGTAACCACGAGGTCATGATTCGCGGTACGTTTGCGAACATTCGCCTGCGTAACCAGCTGCTGGATAACGTCGAAGGTGGCTTCACCCGCGACTTCACCCAGGCTGACGGCCCACAGTCCACCGTGTACGACGCGGCTATGAACTACAAGGAGCAGGGCACCCCGCTCGTTGTTCTGGCTGGCGCCGAATACGGTTCCGGTTCGTCCCGTGACTGGGCTGCGAAGGGTACCGCCCTTCTGGGTGTCAAGGCAGTCATCGCCGTCTCCTACGAGCGCATCCACCGCTCCAACCTGATCGGTATGGGTGTTCTGCCGCTTCAGTTCCCTGAAGGCGAGTCCGCTGAATCGTTGGGCCTCACCGGCACCGAGACCTTCGCAATCGAGGGCATCAGTGAGCTCAACAACGGCTCCACACCTAAGACCGTCAAGGTCACCGCTACCGGTGAAGACGGTAAGGAAACCACCTTCGATGCAGTGGTGCGCATCGACACCCCAGGTGAAGCTGACTACTACCGTAACGGCGGTATCCTGCAGTACGTTCTGCGCAACATCGCCGCCAACAAGTAACTCACTTGAGGGCACAACTGGCTGGCGTGGTGGCGAGCTAAAGCAAGTGCGCCCGCCACCATAGAGCCGGTACCGCTCATAGGTAGCGACGCTCATAGGTAGCGACGCATAGCAGTGGGATGGCCCAAGCTACGTGCTTGGGCCATCCCCGCGTTTAAGCGCTGTGTTCATTTGGCAGTCATATTCAAGCTACCGGCGGGCTAAACTAGTACGGATGCCTCTCAGCCGCGCCGCTTGCCTTGCCGGTTTTCGGCTTGCGGCAATTTAGACAACAGAAGTGGAGGACGAGCCGGGTGCCACACCTCAGCAGCATCACCTCGCCTGAAGATCTGCGAGCCTTGGATCGGGAAGAGCTGATTGATGTCGCGGAACAGATTCGGCAGTTCCTCATCACGCACGTAGCAAAAACCGGTGGACATCTAGGCCCTAACCTTGGCGTTGTCGAATTGACGATGGCGCTACACCGCGTTTTCGAGTCCCCGAAAGACACCCTCGTGTTCGATACGGGGCATCAAAGCTATGTCCATAAGTTGCTCACGGGCCGCCAGGATTTTGATCAGCTACGCCAAAAAGGTGGTTTGTCTGGCTATCCTTCGCGTGAGGAATCTGAGCACGATGTGGTGGAATCCTCCCACGCCTCAAGCTCGCTTTCGTGGGTTGATGGAATCTCCCGTGCCAGAGTACTGGCGGGTCAAGATGACCGCTGGACTGTGGGTGTGATTGGTGACGGTGCGTTGACAGGCGGTATGGCGTGGGAAGCGCTCAACAACATCGCAGGCGATGAGCACCGGAAGGCGATCATCGTGGTCAACGATAACGGCCGCTCGTATGCACCGACGGTGGGTGGGCTCGCTAAGACTATGGATGGCGTGACCGCTCAGGTGCGTAAGAAGATCGACCAGGTGCGGGTCTCACGCAAGTATGTGCAGACCATGCGGTTCTTGAAGGAGAAACTCAAGCACGGCAACGCGTTCCAGCGAGGAACCTATAAGTCTCTGCACGCGATCAAGGAGTCTTTCAAGGACTATTGGGCAGCGCAGCCGATGTTCGCTGACCTCGGTTTGAAGTACATTGGCCCGGTCGATGGGCACTCGATTGAGGATCTTGAAGACGCGTTGAAAGCCGCTCGGGCGTTCAACGGACCGGTTCTGGTGCATGCGCTGACGCAGAAGGGCCGCGGTTATGCACCGGCTCGTGAGGATGAGGCGGATCAGTTCCACACTGTCGGGGTGATCGACCCAGAGACGGGTCTGCCGGTCAAGAAGTCTGACGCGCAGAGCTTCACGGATGTGTTCGGCTCTGAGATGCTCGCGCTTGCTCGAGAGCGTGAGGACATCGTGGCGATCACTGCGGCGATGCTTCAGCCGGTTGGTTTGACCGCTATGAAGCAAGAGTTCCCTGAGCGGGTCATTGACGTAGGCATCGCCGAGCAGCACGCGATCGCTAGTGCCGCTGGCCTTGCTTTCGGTGGGGCGCATCCGGTGGTCGCGTTGTATTCGACGTTCATGAACCGGGCGTATGACCAGTTGCTGATGGATGTCGCTTTGCATCAGGCGGGTGTCACGATCACGCTGGATCGTTCGGGTGTCACGGGTCCTGATGGGGCGAGCCACCACGGCGTGTGGGATATGGCGTTGGTTCAGTCGATCCCGGGGCTGCGGCTTGCCGCCCCGCGGGATGCTTCGAGTCTGCGTGAGCAGTTGCGGGAAGCGGTCGCGGTGCAGAACGCTCCGAGTGTGGTGCGTTTCGCTAAGGGTGCAGTGACTGAGGAGCTGACGCCGGTACGCCGCACCGAAGACGGCGTGGACGTTTTAGTTGAGCCGGCTGAGGGCCAGCGCGATGTGCTGTTGGTTGGTATCGGTGCGTTGGCTCCCATGGCGGTCGAGGTCGCGCAACGGTTGTGTGAGCACGGGGTTGGCGCGACGGTGGTGGACCCGCGCTGGGTGCTTCCGTTCGCCCGTAGCATCGCCGACTTGGCGGCTGAGCATCGCTTGGTGGTCACGCTTGAGGACGGTATCCGAGCCGGTGGCGTGGGTTCACGCTACCGGCAAGAGATGCGCGCTGTGGGCGTGGATACTGGCTTGAACGAGGTGGGTGTGCCGGATCAGTTCTTGGCGCACGGAACCCGGGAGCAGATACTCGCCGACGCGGGTATCACGGTCGATGGCGTGGTGAACCAGGTCCTGGAATCCATGCGTGGCGAGCGGGTGCCTCGAGCACGCGAAGCCGACGCTGCGGAAGCTAGCACGGCGGAGGCTGAGGCTACCGCCGTGGACCGCGGGCGGCGCGAGTGAAGGCGGGCATCCCGGAAGGTTTAGCCCGCAACCCGGAAGACGTTGTTGTGGGCGAACCTATTGTGACGCGTGCGTGGAAATTCGATGGTTCCCCGCATTGGGTCACGTATGGAATGTGCTTAGGCCAGGATGAGCATGGTGTGTGGGTGTATCAGCCCCACGGGATTTTTGTGTCCAGGCCCGGGGTCGCGTTCTTCGCACACGAGGATGCCGTGGTTTTGGTTCCAAGCTCCGGTGAGTGGGTCGCGACCTTCTACCCGGGCGGGCATCGTCGTGGCTTGAAGCTGTATATCGATGTGTCCACGGGGATCGGATGGCGTCGCTTGAGTGATGGCGGCTGGGAAGTCAACTCGATTGACATGGATTTGGATGTCATCGACCGCACTACGACTGGCGTGTATCTTGATGACGAAGACGAGTTCGCCGAGCACCAGGTGAGCATGGGCTATCCGCGGCACTTGATTGCGGCGATGTCACGTGAGGCTTCCGGGCTCCTGGAGCAAGTGGGACAGAAGCTGGCTCCGTTTGATGGACGTGTTGAGGAACGGTTCGCGCAAGGGCGGGCCATGGTCAAGGCTTAGGGCAACGAGGAGAATCATGCCGATCATTCGCGCTTATAACATTCCAGAGTCCGGACCGCAGCTGTTCCGTGAGGCCTGGTGGGATGAAGAAACAGGCCAGTTTGTGGTGAACGCAGGCAAGGTCGGTTTTGAATCGGACACCCCGATCGTTCAGGACAGTGTGGAGCCTGAAGAGGGAGAGCGGCTACTGGCGGCGTTCGCGCAGCAGTGCGCCGAAGACGGTTACCGGGAAATCCCGGAGTCTGAGCAGTTCTATATTGTGGTGCGCTTCCCGCTGAAAGCCGTGCAGCCGGGCGTGCGAGAGAAGACCCGTGGCGCACAGGTCGCTGACGCGTTGCGTGGGCATCTGGCATGGCGAGGCCTTGGCACGGTTGAAGAACCAGAATACGAAGGCCGGGAACAGTTGATTCGCGTGGTCACGACTGCGCCGAAGCCCGCGGTCAAGGCGATCGCGACGTGTGTGCGTGAGAATGCACGACCCGACTTCAACAAGATGACGATGACCCAGGCGCCAGCCGCTGAACCCGGCAAGCAACGCGCGGTGAAGTTCTAGAGGCACGCTGAAGTTTTGGAAATGCGGTGAAGCTCTAACAGTGCAGTGAAGTTCTGACGGGTCACATCAAAGCTGTATTTCTGGTATGAGTGAGCTAGGTTCTAGCTCAACACGCCTGAGTGGGTCACAAAATGGTTACAGTTTGGATCTATGATTGAAACTCGGCGTGAGCTTCCCCGACCCATCGCCGGACCATGAGGGCCGTGCGCCGACGGCCGGTTCCGGTTGCGAGCCTTTAATGATTCGTTTTGACCATGTGACTAAGGTCTATGACGCGCCTGATAACCCGGCGTTGCGTGATGTCGATCTGGAGATCGATCGTGGCGATTTCGCGTTTCTGGTGGGCGCATCGGGTTCCGGTAAATCGACGTTTATCCGTTTGGTGATGCGTGAAGAGCGCACAACCCGCGGGTCTGTTCACGTTGCTGGTGTCAATGTTGATCGCCTCCCACAGTGGAAGGTGCCTAAGCTACGCCGCAATATTGGCGTGGTGTTCCAGGACTTCAGGCTGTTGCCGAATAAGACGGTGTTTCAGAATGTCGCGTTCGCGATGCAGGTGATTGGCCGTTCCCGCGCCATGATCCGCCAGACGGTCCCTGAGGTCTTGAAGATGGTGGGCCTTGAAGGCAAGGGGAGCCGTCTGCCGCATGAGCTTTCGGGTGGTGAACAGCAGCGTGTAGCGATTGCACGCGCCGTGGTGAACCGCCCTGCGATCCTTCTGGCTGATGAGCCCACGGGTAACCTCGACCCGGAAACCAGCCGCGGCATCGTGGATATTTTGGACAAGATCAACCAGAACGGCACCACAGTGGTGATGGCTACCCACGATGACGAGATCGTCAACCGTATGCGTAAGCGCGTGATTGAGCTATCCAATGGGGAAGTGATCCGCGACGAGCACGGCGGCGTGTACCACGCGAAGGGCGATGACGTGCCTGCGATCCCGTCTCAAGCATCGCAGGCGTTCGCGCCGTTTGATTCTGAGGAGGACGAGCTGTGAGGTTGTCTTTCGTTCTCGGTGAGATTTTCTCTGGTCTTCGTCGCAACGTGACGATGATCGTCTCGGTTGTTCTGGTGACCTTGGTTTCGTTGACGTTTGTGGGGTCTGCGATTTTGTTGCAGTCCCAGGTCTCGAAGATGAAGGGCTACTGGTACGACAAAGTGCAGGTAGCGGTATACCTGTGTAACTCCTCTTCCGATTCGCGTAACTGCGTGGTGGATGGCGATGGCAATGTTGCCTCGGTGACGGATGCTCAGAAGGAAAGCATCGAAGAGATCCTGAAGTCGCCGGACATGAAGCCGTATGTTGATGAGTTCTATTTCGAGTCTCAAGACGAGGCTCTCAAGCACTTCAGGGAGCAATACGATGGCACCGCGCTGGCAGAGAACGTGACAGCGGATCAGCTACCGAGTTCGTACCGGATCAAATTGACGGACCCTGAGAAGTACGAGGTCATCAACGAGAGGTTCTCCACGGTTGCCGGCGTGGATTCGGTTGCTGATCAACGCCAGATCCTTGAACGCGTGTTCTCTTTGATGAATGGGGCATCGATCGTGGCGATCGTGATTGCGATCGTGATGATCGTGACTGCGGTGCTGCTGATCGCCACAACCATTCGTCTCTCGGCCTTCACGCGCCGCCGTGAGACCGGGATTATGCGCCTGGTGGGTGCCTCGAAGACGCTGATTCAGTTGCCGTTTGTGCTTGAAGGCATGATCGCGGCAGCGCTCGGTGGCCTCTTGGCGTCGGGTGTTCTGTGGGCGGTTGTCCAGTTTGTGATCCAGGACCGGTTGGCCGTGGCTAATCCGACGATCGCGTTCATTGACGCCTCCGTGATGCTCTGGCTTGCGCCACTGTTGATTCTGATTGGTGTTGTATTGGCCGGCTTGAGTTCGCTTATAACGCTGCGCCGTTATTTGAAGGTCTAGTTCGGGTGCACGCAGAAACCAGTTCTGTTGGCGCCGTTGCGTACAAGGTGAATGTCTTCTCCGAGTGGGGCATTTTATGGAAGGACGTTAGCTCTTATGAAACATGATGCTTCTCTGACTGGCCGCGGCAAGCTCGCCGCGGTGATTTCGGCTGGTGTGGTGGCCGGCCTGACAGTATCGCTGGGTATTGTGCCGGCTAACGCTGACAAGCTTGATGACCATAAGGACCGCATCGAGAAACAGATCGCAGGCACCGAGAAGGACCTCGAGAGTGTCAATGCGATGCTGCAGAAGAACGGGGAGAAGCTGCGGAAGTTCCAGGACAGGCTTCCTTCGGCTGAGCAGGCGGTGCAGGACGCTGAGGCGGCCGAATCCGCTGCCCGTTCGGAAGTCCAGCAGCTCCAGGGGCGTTTAGCGGCCGCGGAGAAATCCCGTGCGGAAATGGTTGAGGCCCAGGAGAAGACCAAGGCCATGACCGATGAACAGCGTAAGCTCACCGGCCAGCTAGCGGCGCGCGCGTATCAGTCCGGTGGGCTTGAAGGCTCCGATTTTGGGTTGTTGGTGCGCGGCAATGATTTGAATAAGTGGGCGAACTCGGTTGAGGTTTCCTCGCGTTTGGCTCGGGCCCAGAACCGTGAACTCAACGAACTTCTGGGCCGCGGCGCGGAGCAGCGTAACGCTACCGCCCGTTTGAGTGCTGTTGAAGATGAGATCGCTGGTTTGAAGAAGCAAGCTGATGCCGCACTCGTGCGTCAGACACAGGCGCGTGAAGCCGCCGATGCGGCGAAGGCTGATCTGGAGAAGTTGCTGGCTGATACGGAGAGCGCGCAGAGCGAACTTGAGGACGCGAAGTCCAAAGCGCATCAGCAGCTTGAAGATCAGAAGGCTGAACAGCAGAAGATCAACCAAGCGATCAAGGAACGCCAGGAACGTTTGAAGCGTGAAGCGGAGGAGCGGGCCCGGAAGGCGCGAGAGGCCGCTGAGAGGGCTAAGCGTGAGGCAGCTGCTGCAGAGCGGCGCCGGGCTAAGAACGCTGCCGCGTTGCGCGCTAAGGCTCAAGCCGCGCAAAAGAAGGCGACGGTTGCTACAACTAACACGAAGCCGTCCAAGACCGTTTCGAAGGGAACCTGGGGCCTCATAGTGCCTGCGAGTGGACCGATCACCTCAGGTTTCGGATGGCGGCCAACCCCTGCCGGGACCATTGATTATGGCGGCTTGGGAGGCTACCTGCACGCAGGTATCGACTGGGGTTCAGCGTGCGGCTCGCCAATTGTTGCTTCGGCTTCCGGCCGCGTCATGCAGGAAGGCTGGAACGGCAGCCACGGCATCACCGTGTCTGTTGACCACAACATCGTGCGCGGGCATGCGTTGACGACCAACTACAACCACATGACCCGCACAGCGGTTCGGGTGGGGCAGCAGGTCAAGCAGGGCCAGGTGATCGGCTACGTTGGAACCACGGGTAACTCGACGGGCTGCCACTTGCACTTTGAGACGGTGGTCGATGGCCAGCACCGCAACCCAGCCGGCTTGCTCTGGTAGCAGGCTAGCTACGCCCCGGCTTGTGGGGTGAGCGATTGGCCGGGGAGCACCGCCGTGTCAGCGGTGGGGTGCGGGATTCGCTAAGCTTGATCAATCATGGCGAATAAGAAGAAGACTAAAGATCAACGTAATCACGTGGTCGCGACCAACCGTAAGGCGCGGCATGATTACGAGATCCTGGATACCTATGAAGCCGGGATGGTTTTGACGGGTACTGAGGTGAAGTCTTTGCGTGAGGGGAAGGCGTCTCTCGCGGAGGGTTTCTGCACCTTTTACCGGGGTGAGTTGTGGGCTGAGTTGCTCTATATCCCGGAGTACTTGAATGGTTCCTGGACTAATCATGCTGCGAGGCGGCGCAGGAAGTTGTTGTTGCATCGTAAGGAGCTTGTCAAGCTCGAGCGCCGCGTGGATGAGGCGGGACTGACGATTGTGCCGCTGAGCCTGTATTTCAAGGAGGGCCGCGCCAAGTTAGAGATCGCTTTGGTGCGCGGTAAGAAGGAGTGGGATAAACGCCACGCCTTGAAGGAGAAGCAGGACAACCGTGAGGCGCTGCGCGCGTTGCGTGCACGGAACCGCCGCGCGGGTGTCGCGTAGCGAAGCATCGTGTAGTATAGATTCCTGCACTCATCGCGGTGAGTGCAATGTTCAGCCCACCGGAACCACCGGCATGTGCGTGATCATTTGCGTGTAGTTGGTTGTGTGGGTGGGGTAATTGAATATGGGGGCGACTTGGTTTCGACGATGTGAGTCGCGACAGGGGAAGCGGGCCGAGAATGTAGAGTCATCTCGTTAACGTTCTCTGCAAAACAATAAGTGCCGAATCTAAGCGCACTGACTTCGCTCTCGCTGCCTAATTGCAGTGACCGAGTCCGTCAGCCCGGGGCTGCTATCGCCCCGGTTTTCTGACGTCAGCTAGATAGCCACTGGTGAGCACGCTTGCCGTGAGCGTGCTCGCGACAACTTCTAGCGGCTGAGTCCACAGGGTAACCACAGACCACTTGCACTGGTGATGGTCTCTGGGACTGAGAAGCCCTGAATCAGTGCTGCGCCCGGAGAAGTCCTGGCAACACCACATCGGACGCGAGTTCGATTCTCGCCGCCTCCACTCTGATAAGTCTCGGGACATCGCTTATGCGGTGTCCCGAGACTTTTTATTTGGCGCTATTCAACAGCCGTCGGCCAGCGTTCCAGTACGCCTAAGCCCTGCAAGGGGTTGTGCTCAAAGCCGGTACAGGTGGCCTTGTTCATGGTCTGCAGTTTCCAAGTGTAGACCGAGCTTTTCAGCCAGCTTGGCAGACGGGGCGTTGCTTGGATCGATGATCGCCACAATTGGACGCTCGGGGTGCATCTGCCGTGCCCAGTCGCTGGCGGCGGCCGCGGCCTCGGCCGCGTATCCCTTTCCTTGGGATTCGGGCGCAAAACGGTAGTAGAGGTTGAGCACCTGTTCGCCCTGTTCTTCTGAGAAGCGCAGGCCGGTGAAGCCGATGATGTCGGCTGAATCGCGGGTGACGACAAAGTAGCCGATTCCGTCCTCTGACCAGTTGCGCTGCCATGCGGCCAGCAGCTCGGAGGCTTCTTCGCGATTCTTCATCGCCAGTTCAGGGCGATGCTGGTAGGTCCTTGGGTCCGAATGGATAGTGAAGACGGCGTCTTCATCTCCATCCTGGGGCGGGCGAAGTATCAGCCGCTCAGTCGTGAGTGCAGTCATTGTTCCCTTCCTCGGCAATTGCTTCGCGGAGTTCTTGTAGGTCGCAGGAGTCTTCGATTTTATCCAAGATCGCTGACCGGGCGAAGTCAGAAATCGTGACGCCTTCAAAGTCGGCATGCTTGCGAACAAGGGCTGCGTCTTCATCGGACAGTTCGACAGTTATCGTGTTCATGCCGTGCTCCTCTCGCTGTTCGAAGAAAGTGTATTCAGCAGCACTGACACAACCGTTCGAAAGCCGCCCACCTACGCCCCAATGAGGTGTGCTGCGAGCCCTGTCACTGCGCCGATCAGCAACAACAGCCCACGCCGGCCACTTAGCCAGCATGAGCAGTGCCAAACAAGCCAGTGCAATCAGCAGGGGAGCGAGCCCCGTAATAGCTGAAGTGACAACCGGGGTGATGGGAGCGCCTGCGAGGATCCCGACAACAGCGGCGTTCGCCCCCGCGACACTAGAGCGGGCCAGCGGGCTTGTCTGTACCGCAGCCCAGAACGGCAGCGCGGCGACCACCAGCAGCACTCCGGGGAGGAAAACAGCAATCAGCGCAAGTGCGGAGCTGAGCCACGCCTAGGCCCCGGCTTCCATGTTGAACCCCAAAAATGCCACGAATGTGAACAGCGGACCGGGAACTGCCTGCGCCGCCCCATAGCCAGCAAGGTACTGATCTTGGCTTACCGCCTCGGCAATTGCGGGCTCTCCCTGCAGCATCGGCAGCACCACATGCCCACCCCCGAAAACCAGCGCGCCAGACCTGTAGAACGCCTCGGCAGTTGCAACCCACGGGTTCGCAGCCATGCCGGCCAGCAGGGGAAGCCCCATCAGCAGGACCGTAAACAGACCAGCGCTGATCAGACCAGCGGTCTTCGAGACGAGCACACGCAGGGGGTGGTCAGCGCTGAGTTCGTGTGTGTGTATTCGTCGCTGACTTCGATCCTGGAATTATCTACGGCTTGGAAGCGGCTTCGGGTGAGGAAATCGAGGCTGAGGTAGCGTCGGCCTTCGGCCCATTCATCAGTCTGCTCTGCAAGGACTGCGCCGACAAGGCGAATGATCGCATCGCGGTTGGGGAAGATCCCCACCGAATCGGTACGACGCCGGATCTCACGGTTGAGGCGTTCGTTGGGGTTGTTGGACCAGATCTGGGCCCACACCGCGATTGGAAATCCAGTGAAGGCAAGGATAACTGGCACGTGCGGCATCCAGATGATCATGAGCAGCAGACAGCTTGTCGCTAACGTAGTCCAAGAGCCGGTCGAACTGGGCATGAACACTGGCCTCCTCGGGCTGCTCGTAGACCGAGTGCAGCATCGCTTTGACTGCCGGCCAGTAGCTCTTGGGGCACACACTCATGAGGTTCGCCGCGTAATGCGTGCGGCACCGCTGCCACGAAGCTCCAGGCGGGTTTGCCGCGACCGCCTCGACCAGGCCCGGGTGAGCATCAGAAGTCACTAAACGCACACCGGTCAGGCCGCGCGCGACGAGGTCGGCTAAGAAGCTGGTCCGCGCTGCCCCAGTCTTACTGGTTGGGCCCGTAGGCCGAGGACTTTCCTACGGCCGTCAGCATTAACACCGGTGGCGATGAGGGCGACCGCGTTGATCACCCGTCCGCCCTCACGGACCTTAATGGATAGCGCATCAGCAGCAACGAAGGTGAAGGGACCGGCCTCATCAAGGGGTTCGTGACGGAACTGGTCTACGTGCTCGTCGAGCTCGGTGGCCATGCGTGAAACCTGCGACTTCGACAGGGAGTCAATGCCGAGGGTTTTGACGAGTTTATCCAGCCATCTGGTGGAGACGCCTGCGAGGTAGCAGTCGGCCACGACGGTGATGTCGGCTGACGGCGATTTGATTACGTCTCCGACGTTGTGAGTTTCGACCCTGTTGTCGTCCTCTTGCAGTAGATCAGCAGAATCGTCTACAGAATCCGAACCGGAGTTCTCGAATGAATAGGTCGCAAAGGGGTCGTTAAAGTCAGAAGCTGGATTCTCCGAGGAATCACTATAGAAGGGGTCATCCTAAGCTGAAGTTTCAGTGGCCGAGTTTTCTGGAGATGGAGTGTCGGGGGAGTGCCCTTGTTTGCTCTCAGCGCTGCAAGCGGATAAGCCCAGTACAAGGGAGAATGCTACGCAAGCGGAAATGCTGCCACTGATCCAGTTTTCTTCATAAAGAAATCATGGGTATGAAGAGCGGAAACTCCTAAGCGTTGATGACACAATTCTGACTTGTACAAGTTTCCGAGGGTTAAGACATATCGCAACGCGGGGGCAACCCTCGAAAGTGCCCAGAATGGCAGTGGTATGACATATATCACGAAAAATATTCAGGAAGGTGAGACCTATCTAAAGCAGGGTTTGAAGATCCAATAAACAAGATCAGTTGATAGCAAGATGCATTAAAACTGAAGTGTATCTCTCAACGGTTGAGGAATGTCAGGATCAAATACTGCCGATGAGCGTGCATCATTAACGCAATGACTGTAAGGTGGCTCATTGGCCTCAGCACAAGTGCTTCCTCAAGTGCGGACGCTGAGAACTGAACATTGGAAATATTGTCAAAGGCTGTTGGACGGTTGTCAGGAAACGATGACGCGTCTGTCCAGTCACCAACGGAATAAAACCCGATGCATCAAGCATGACGAGAGGATAAACCGGAGGAACACATGGACTTATTCGGATTGGGTCCTGACGGCTCATACAAACTCATCGCCGTCATCATCTACTTCATAGCGATGCTCTTGATCGGCTACTACGCCTTCAAGAAAACCGACGACGGCGACGACTACATGCTCGGCGGCCGCCGCCTACACCCCTTCACCGCAGCACTGAGCGCCGGCGCATCAGACATGTCCGGCTGGCTCATGATGGGCTTGCCTGGTGCCCTCTACATGATGGGTATGTTCCAGGCGTGGATGGCGATCGGCCTCACCATTGGTGCGGCACTCAACTGGATCTTCGTCGCGCCACGCCTGCGCCGTTTCACCGAAGTCACCAACGACTCCATCACCATCCCGAGCTACTTCGAAAACCGCCTCGGCGATAAGTCCCGCATCCTGCGCATCGTCTCCGGCATCGTGATCCTAGTGTTCTTCACCTTCTACGTATCCTCCGGTATGACCGCTGGCGGTAAGTTCTTCCAGTCCGCGTTCAACGGCAGCTACCTGACCGGTATGTTGCTCGTCGCAGGCATCACGCTCGCCTACACGATGTTCGGCGGCTTCCTCGGCGCAACCTACACCGACACGGTTCAGGGCCTCATCATGCTCGCGGCCCTCTTCGTCGTCCCAGTGCTTGCCGTGATCTCCGTTGGCGGCCCACAGCAGGTCATCGACGGCGTGCTGAGCGTCAACCCAGACTTCGGCTCCCTCATGAAGGGCGGGACTATCGTCGGTGCAGTCTCCGCCGCCGCGTGGGGGCTTGGCTACTTCGGCCAGCCGCACATCATCATCCGCTTCATGGCGCTACGCTCCTCCCGCGACGCCCGCTGGGGTGCCGCGATCGGTGTCGGCTGGATGGTGCTCTCCGTGATCGGCGTCATCGTGACCTCGATGGCCGGTATCGCCTACTTCAACCTCAACCAAGACAAGCAGCTCACCGACACCAAGAGCGCTGAGACCGTGGTCCTCGACCTCGCGCACAACCTCATGCCGTCACTTTTGGCAGGTTTCGTACTCGCAGCTGTTCTCGCAGCGATCATGTCGACCATTTCCTCCCAGCTGGTCGTGACCTCCTCTGCACTCGTTGAGGACCTCGCGCTGGTGTTCAAGCCAGGCATGTCCAAGACCACGAAGCTGTGGCTGGGTCGCCTCGCAGTCCTGATCGTCGCGATCATCGCGGCAGTGCTTGCGCTGGAAGAAAACGCGACCGTGCTCGGCCTCGTCGCATTCGCGTGGGCAGGCTTCGGCTCCGCATTCGGCCCAGTCGTGGTGCTCAGCCTCTACTGGAAGCGCCTCACCAACTGGGGTGCGATGGCCGGCATTGTTGGCGGCGCGACCGTCGCGTTCGTCTGGAGCAAGAGCGAAACCCTCTCCACCTTCGGCGGAGCACTCTCCGAGCCGCTCTACGAGATCGTCCCAGGCTTCCTGACCTGCCTCGTGCTCGCGGTAGTGGTTTCCCTGCTCACGCCAGCACCAGGTGAGAAGGAACTCGCCGGCTTCCGCCACATGGAAGCCCCAACCCAGGCAGTGCCGATCGTGCAGGCCGCCGGCGCCAATGCGGCCGGTGACACTGCGAACCCTGGCCAAGCCGAGCCTGGCATGAAAGCATAGGGACCATGATCCTGATCAACGTGAAATACAAAGTGAAGCCCGAGAAAGCCGAAGACTTCCTCGACGCCGTCGCGGAGTTCACCCAGGCAACCCGCAGCGAGCCAGGCAATCTCTGGTTCGAGTGGTACCGGGCCCCGCAGGACCCAACCGTGTTCCTGCTCGTTGAAGCGTTCAAGGACGATGCAGGCGAGGCCCACGTGAACTCCGAACACTTCGCGAAAGGCCTGGAATCCATGAAGCCATTCCTGGTTGAAACCCCAGACATCGTCTCCCGGCAAGTCGAAGGCGAAGGCTGGGACAAGATGGGCGAACTGCGCATCGACTAGGCTCTACGCCTGCTAGCCACGGCTCAATACGCGAGGGCGGGAACGTGTTCCAGACACGTTCCCGCCCTCGCGCTATATGCATCAAGCAAACACGTACGGTGCGCTTACAGGAAGGCAGCCTTACCGATCACTAGGCCGAGATACGCCGCCGGAACAGCCAGACAAAGGATCGCGGCAAGAATCGCAAAACTCCTCAGCCATGCTCTCTCACGTGCCGAGGAAATAGCGGTGGTCGCAACGGATGCGATCGTGGAGAACCCGCCGCAGAACCCCGCCAAAACAGGCACAGCCCACGCTTGATCCGCGAACCCACCCGTGAACACGCCAAAAATGAAACACGACAGCGTGTTGGCAATTGACATCCCCCATGGGAACTTCGAAGTGATCCTCCCGTCTGCCCGCGCCTGCTCTTCCTGGCGAATAAACCACACCCTAGCCACAGAACCCAGCCCGCCAGCCACGCTCACGGTCAGAATGGTCAACCACGCACTCACCGGTCATCACCACCAGAAGTCCACAGTTCTGGCCGCATATAAGAGCCGCGAGGCTTCCAGAACCTGGCAAGCCAGAAACCGATACCAGCGCACACGAGGGCCGCGCCGACGTGAAGCGAGAGCACACCGAGATCGCCCACGATATCCGAGGCGAGCAGCGTCACCGCGGACACCGAACCGAAACCGCCCACAAAACCCGGGCTAATGAAGGAACGCCACCTCAAGGCCGCCGAGTTCCCGCCGATGCCGCGGCCGCGATCCCACATGCCGGTAGCCCACCCCAGAAACAGTGAGGCCACGCAATTCACTACAAGAATCATCAGGTTCTCAGGCCACTGCGCTGCCTCGCCAAACAAAACTAGGGACTCACGCACAGCCGCACCCAACGCGCCACCGAAGAACACGGCCATATAGATCGGCCATGCAGCAGTAGTAACGCGACGGGGAGAGCTCATGTAACTAGGAACGCTTACGTGGGAACGCTTATCTGGGAAGATGGGGTCTGGAAGAAAGTCAGAGACGGAACCGGGGCACAAGGCACGGTGGGGCAAGAACTGCGTGGCACAAGGGACGGCAGGTCAGAAGAGAACTCGGAGAACCGTTATTCAGCGCTGTGCTGATGGTTCGGCAGGGGAGTAGGGGTGCGCTCCACCCCGCGGGTTCCCAACACGTCCAACGCCGCATCATGCAACAATCCATTCGAGGCGATCGCGTTACCACCCCACGGGCCATCCTCGCCCTGTAAGGAAGTGAAGACACCACCAGCCTCACGCACAATCGGCACGAGCGCGGCCATGTCATATAGATTCAGCTCTGGCTCGGCCGCGAAGTCCACGGCCCCCTCAGCGACCAAGCAATACGAGAAGAAATCACCGTAAGCACGCGTACGCCACACGGTATCGCTGATAGCCAGCACGCCATCAAGCCACCCGCGGGCCTTCCAACCCGTGAGCGAAGAATACGAAAACGAAGAATCCTCAAGCTTCGTAACACCTGAAACCCCGATGCGGCGAGCCTCATCCAGCGAAGCACCCGTGAACGCGCCGCCGCCTACAGAAGCCCACCAGCGGCGGCCCAACGCCGGGGCCGAAACAAGGCCCACCACAACCTCGCCGTCCTCAACCAACGCGATCAGCGTGGCCCACACCGGAACACCGCGCATAAAGTTCTTGGTGCCATCGATCGGGTCAATAATCCACACCCGGTTCGAATCCCCCGTGGAACCGAACTCCTCACCGAACACCGCGTCCCCCGGACGCGCCTGGGAGAGCCGCTCGCGGATCAGCTGCTCAGCCTGTCGATCTGCCTCCGTGACAGGCGTCGCGTCAGGCTTGGTCTCAACATACAGATCAGCGGCGCCGAAACGTTCCATCGTCAAAGCATCCACGGCATCGGCAAGCTCATGCGCCAACGCAAGATCATCAGCTAGGGTAGCGGCGTCAGGCAAGGCAGCTGTGTTATGCGAGGCAGAACCACCAGATAGGGAGGGGTTATCGGTTGTGTGGGTCATATTCATACCCTAGCCACCCAACGTCTTGAGGTCCTCATCGTTGACATCCCCTTGACGAGACGCGAGTAAGCGACGCAACGAAGCCAAACGGGCGTGGCCGCTCGGACCGGCCTTCCCCTCGGCAACCCACGCATCCAGCGCGCACTCCGGCTCATCAGCCGCATGCGTGCACCCGCGCGGGCAGTCTGCCGTCGCGGGCACAAGGTCAGTGAACGCGTTGAGGATGTTCTCATCATCCACATGCCCCATCCCGAAAGATCGGATCCCAGGCGTGTCCACGATCCATGAGCCCGGATCACCGCCACTCAAATGAGCCGCAACAGCGGACGAAGATGTGTGACGGCCGCGGCCCGTCACAGCGTTCGTAGCCCCCGTCTCACGCTCAGCATCGGTCAGGGCGTTGATGAGCGTGGACTTGCCCACACCCGAATGCCCAATCAAGGCAGACAGCCGACCATCCAACAACTCACGCAGCCGCTGCTGTGCCGCCGCATCCAGGGGCCGCGAGGCGACGTCGTCTGGGTGTTCGGCCGAACCCGACGTCACAACCTGAACGCCCAGCCCCTCATACGTTTCAACCAGCAGCGACGGGTCAGCAAGATCCGTCTTGGTGATCACCAACGCGGCATCGATCCCCGCATCCGAGGCCGCGACCAACGCTCGATCAATGAAACCCGTCCGCGGTTCCGGATTCGCCGCCGCCACCACGATCACCAGCTGATCAGCGTTGGCGACAATCACGCGCTCAACCTGATCAGAATCATCCGCGCTACGCCGCAGCAACGAGGACCGTTCCTCAACACGGACTAAACGCGCCAACGAACCTTCACGGCCAGAGACATCCCCTACGAGCCGCACACGATCGCCCACCACGATCGCCTGCCTACGCAACTCACGAGCACGCATCGCCGTCACGACGATGCGGCGCCCACCCTCAGCCTGAACTTGCTTCTGGCGCGCACGCTGGGCCTTCTTCGACCCGGACCCACTAGCACCTGCGCCGGGCTCATCTAAGAGCACGCAACGGTAGCGGCCGCGATCAACGCCCACGACCATCGCCAACACCGCATCAGCATGTGCCGGCCGGTCCTTGGTCCGCGGCCTGGTTCCACGCTTATTCGGACGGATGCGGACGTCCTCCTCAGACCATTCGCGCCGCGCCATCACTGCCCACCGCCCTGGGTGTCAACTGACGCTTGGCCGGCTGAGGGGTCCTCGGTGCCGGGGAAGTCGATAGCCTTCTGTGAGAGCATGTCAGACCACATTCCAGGGAAGTCGGGCATCGTCTTCGAAGTGGTCTCGATGTTTTCGACCTTGAGGCCATCAACGGCCAAGCCGATGATCGCGCCCGCGGTAGCCATCCGGTGGTCCTCATACGAGCCAAACACGGTGGGCCGCAGCTCGCCTGTAGGGCTGATCACCAACCCATCCTCGGTCTCCACAGTCGGCGAACCCACCTTCGAAAGCTCCGTCGCTAACGCAGCCAAACGGTCCGTCTCATGCCCACGCAAATGAGCAATACCACCCAACCTGCTCGGCCCATCAGCCAGCGCACACAAAGCCGCAGCCGTCGGCGCCAACTCAGCTAGGCCATCGGCCTCAACCCCAGAAATCCTCTCCCCGCCAGTCACCACCAACTGTTCAGTCCCAAACGCATCCGGCTCCCGGTGCACGCGTGCCCCAAAACGCGGTAAAAGCCTCTCCCACTCAGCGCCAATCTGTGTAGTCGACGCAGGCCAGCGCGGAATCGCAACCCGGCCACCACACACCAACGCCGCCGCCAAAAACGGGCCAGCATTCGATAAATCAGGCTCCACCACAACATCACCCGGCGTGATCGAGCCAGCAGCCACCGACCACGAAACACCGTCAGCACCCACCGAAGCATCCACGCCGGCAGCACGCAGAGTCTCAACCGTCATCTCAACATGCTGCGGCGAGGGCACCGCGCCACCGGCATGCCGCACCACCAAACCACGCGGCAAACGCGCACCCACCAACAACGGGCCCGATACAAACTGGCTCGAACCCGATGCGTCCAAGGAAATCTCGCCACCGGCAACCCGGTCAGAGCCGGTCACCGTGAACGGAAGGAAATCATCCTCACCACCCGCGACATCCGCGCCAAGGGCACGCAAACCCGCGATCACAGCATCCATCGGGCGTACACGAGCAGCCGCATCCCCATCAAACGTCACTGGCCTACGCAACAACGCCGCCACATACGGCACAAAACGCATCACCGTACCTGCAAGCCCACAATCAATCGAAACCGGGGACCGCTCCTGCAACGCCTCCTCACCCAGAGGCGTGACCAACAACGTTGAAGAATCCACCCACTCAAAACCGACACCCAACGCTGAGAGCGCCTCAACCATCAAATCGGTGTCACGTGAGCGCAAAGCCCCCACCACACGCGTTGGCGCATCAGCCAACGCCGCCAGAACCAGGTGACGGTTCGTTAGAGACTTAGAACCCGGGATCTCAACAACAGCATCCAGCGGGCCATCCTTAGCGGGAGCCAGCCACAACGTCGAGTGCATGGAAGCCAAATAAAACCCTTCAAATAAAAAGCGTCCCCTCAACCAGCAACCGCCAGCCGAGGGGACACCCCATGATTAGGACGACAAACCAGCCGCGTCAGCAGCCTTCTTAGCCTGCTTCCGCGCCTTCTTCGAAGCCTTCTTCGATGCCTTCTGTGTGCGGTAGGCGAGTGACGGCTTGCCATCAGTATCAACCACAGCCAATAGCGCGCCACCTGTCAGGCCCAGTTGCGTGGTCACAGCCAGGGCACGCGAACCATCCTTATGCTGTGGAACACCGTCAGCCAACAACGTGGCTGACTGAGCCGCAACGATCAAAGCCGAAGCCAAACGCGGCATACGGCCCATCGCCAACAACGCGCCAGCACCCACCTGAATACCACCCAAAACCCGGGCAGCCAGCTCAGGCTTCTCAGCTACAGACTGAGCCTGCGGCACAACATCTGACACCTTGTCCAAAAGCGGACGCAAGCCGTTACCGGTGCGCTCCGGTGCACGAAGATGCGCCACACCAGCAGTAATGAACGGAGCCGCCAACAACGGGCGGGCCACACGGCGTACAAGGCTCATATTTCCTCCAATACGCAGGTGCCGGCGCACGCATGCAACGTGCACTCACCACCCGCAGGGTAGATATGTGCTCCATCTTTTCATGAGCACACCCCGCAAAGCACATAATCCACGCACAAACCCAGCAACAATAAGGCCGCCACACAGCGTTAGGGAATACTTTGCACCATGTTTCCGTTATGTGCATTGACAACTAAGGCGGTGTTCGTGCCAGCGACGGCATAAGGAAGGGGAGTGCACATGGTTTCAACTATGGAAACACCAGAAACATCCCCTCCGGCGTTGCCAGTACAGGCAGTGACGACAACGGCGCCAGCTCACGCTGGAACTCCGGCAAACCAAGTAGCATTAGCCGGGATGGCACGCACACACAACCACGAAGCGCTCGAAAGCTACGAAGCCGAAGACATCCAACCAGGCGATGTCCCACAAGCCGGCGCCTCGGAACACCACTCCACGCACGCTGAAGAAACACAGCAAACCGAGCCAACGGCGCAGCCTGAGCCAATACAGTCGGCTTCGGGCCCGGTGGATCCTGACCAGGAGACTACTGAAGAGCGTCGTGAACGTTTTGAACGCGACGCCTTCAAATATGTTGATCAGCTGTATTCGGCTGCTTTGCGTATGGCCCGGCACCCGGCTGATGCTGAAGACCTCGTGCAGGAGGCGTTCGCTAAAGCGTATGCCTCCTTCCACCAGTACAAGCCCGGAACTAATTTGCGTGCCTGGCTATATAGGATCCTCACCAACACCTACATCAACCTGTACCGGAAGCGGCAACGCGAACCGATCCGCTCCGGAACTGACCAGGTGGAGGACTGGCAGCTAGGTGCGCAGATCGAACGCGGCGATCAAGCGTTGCGTTCTGCAGAAGCCCAAGCACTCGACTCGTTACCGGATTCAGAAGTCAAGAGGGCTCTGCAGGAGATCCCGGAAGAGTTCCGGCTCGCCGTGTACTTCGTGGACGTAGAAGGTTTCCCCTATAAGGAAGCAGCTGACATCCTCGGTGTGCCCATCGGCACCATCATGTCCCGGCTGCATCGGGGCCGCAGACAGCTGCGAGAGATGCTCAGCGACTATGCGGTGGGCAGAACCGAATCAACTACAGGGGCTAAAAAGAACGGAAAGAAGTCGACCAAGAAGGTCTCGGATAAGGAGCAATCATGACTCAGGGCTGCAACGAACTCGGTGGTTGCACTGAAGCCCGGCTTGAACGCATCTACGAATACCTCGATGGTGTGCTGGAAGCCGACGGCGTTGACGCAGTGCGCGCCCACCTCGAAGGCTGTGAAGAATGCCGTAGCGTCTATGACCTGGAATGCATCATACGCAACGTCGTGCGCCGCAGCTGCCACGACGCCGCCCCAGAGCAACTCAAGACGCGCATCTTGGACCGGCTAGAAGAAATCAAGGACCCGGTGCAAGAAGGTTCGATGCAAGAAAGCGCCTAGCGAATAGGTGTAGCAGACGGCAGTAGCGCCGTTCACAGCTAGCGCCAACAATAAACGCGTGTGGGTCTGCATTATCCACGAAAAGTGGAACGCAGACCCACACGCGTTTAATGATCAATCACGATCAGGTGTTAGGGCGCTTACCGTGATTCGCCTTGTTCCGGCGGCGATCCTTGCGCTTACGTGCACGCTTGCTGCTCATCGCGTCCTCCTTACAACCTCATACATCTGTGAACACTTCGTGACGCTCATGTACCGCGCACATAGTGCTTGCATCTGCGACACAGAGCGTTTGCGTCTGCGATACAGGGCGATTCCGTCCATTATCGCATGATTCGGGGGCGAGTATGAAAGTTAGCGGGTCGGCTCGGGAACACCAAGCCACGTGAACCAGCCGCGGTGCATCACAAGCCACGCCATCAAACCGTGGCCCTGCTGGCCCACCTCGCCGTTATTAGACGTCAAATCCGCGCGGTACTGTTCATGCTTCTCCAGCGGACGGAACGTGTCCACATAGAAGTGGTTGCGGCGCGTCGTAACGTCAGCGAACGCAGCAGACAACCGGGCGATCTCCTTGTTGTGGTCAGGGTCAAGCCGCGGGGGAGGGCCCACCACAAACGTGCTCAATCCCAGTTGGGTTGATGCATCCAAGATGTTCGCCAAGTTCAGTCGAGACCGTGCCGTGGTCACCCCGTAGGTTGCATCCGCATCGGAGAGTGCCAGCACCAAACGGTTTTCGCCATCATCATCGAAGCGGCGCTGCGCTTCACCCAGCCAGCGCTCGGCAAGCTGCTCGGTGGTCTCGGCAGGCGCAGGTAGAGCAAAAGGGGTCACCTGCGCTGACTCAGACGGCGTGCTGGCAAGCACACGCCCAAACCACCCCAAAGCACGGGGGTCGCCGTGGCCGGCCAGCAACTCATCGCCAACAGCGACTAAACGGATGGCTCGGGAATCCACGCCAACATCCTTTCGACTGGGTCTCATGTTCCGTCTACTTCAACGGAAAGAGCGAAACTATGTGCTCCGCCGTGTTCACTCTACCGGCGTGCTCGGCTGCAAACGTGCAACGGCGCGGAGAAGAGCATCACAAAACCCTCAGGAGCCGCAGTAAAGCGGCCCAGACGGTGATGCTTTCTCTAAAGCAGTCACGATAGAGCGCTAACGCAGTCACGATACAGGACCAAGGTATAACGGCGCTGTGAAAACAGTGAGCCTCAACCGGAGGTGTTAGACCACTGGCGTTAAAGCGCTGGTGTTAGAGCGGTGAGCCCGCCACATCCTGTCAAGGTAAGTGACGGGCCCGCCAAGCCGGTTACATGCGCAGTATCTCCGGTGTTGCTCTAGCTGAACGCGCGGTCCAGAAGGTCCGAGTTCTCCTGGGCGTGAACCTTGGAAGAACCAGTCGATGGTGCTGCCGCAGCTGGGCGGGACACCACGGTGACCTCGCGATCCAGGCCCGGCACCAGGTTGATAGCCATGAACGGCCATGGTCCCTGGTTCTCTGGCTCGTCCTGAACCCAGCGGACATCCGCGTTCGGGTACTTCGCGAGTTCAGCTGCGATCTGCTCTTGCGGCAACGGGTAGAGCTGCTCAACGCGGACGATCGCGGTGGTCTCGTCCTTGTCCTTCTTACGGCGTGCCAACAGGTCATAGTAGAGGCGACCAGAGACCAACATGACGCGCTTGACCTTCGATGCTTCGACATCGTTGTCTGGGATCACTGGCTGGAACGTCTGTTCGGTGAACGCCTCGACCGGCTGAGCTGCAGCCTTCAAACGCAACAGCTGCTTAGGCGTGAACACGACCATCGGCTTGCGTGGGCGCAGGTATGCCTGTCGACGCAGAGCGTGGAAGTAGTTCGCACCCGTGGTCGGGTTGATCACACGCATATTGTCTTCGGCGCACAACTGCAAGAAACGCTCGATGCGTGCCGAGGAGTGGTCTGGGCCCTGGCCTTCGTAGCCGTGAGGCAACAGCATCACGACGGAGGAGCGCTGGCCCCACTTCTGTTCACCGGAGGAGACGAACTCGTCGATGATGGTTTGGGCGCCGTTGACGAAGTCACCGAACTGAGCTTCCCACAAAACGAGTGCTTCAGTGCGTTCAACCGAGTAGCCGTATTCGAAGCCGAGAACCGCGTACTCCGAAAGCGAGGAGTCATGGATCATGAACTTCGCGGCGTTCTCGCTCACCTGGTGCAGAGGCGTCCACTCGTCATCGTTGGTGCGGTCGTGGAAGACTGCGTGACGCTGAACGAAGGTGCCGCGGCGGGAATCCTGACCGGTGAGGCGCACAGGGATGCCTTCGGCGGTCAGGGAAGCGAACGCGGTGAGTTCTGCGAAGCCCCAGTCGATGCCGCCATTGACAGACATGTCCGCGCGGCGCTCGAGCAAGGTCTTGAGCTTCGGGTGAACGTGGAAAGCCTCTGGGATCTCCGTGTGGGCATCCCCGACAGCCTTGACGAACTCCTTGGTGATCGCCGTGTTATCGGCACGTGGATCGGAGACGTCAGCGTCTTCAGCCTGAGCCTTCGGCATACCGAGGGCACCGTTCGCGTCGATTGCTGGCATCGGAGTTGTCTGAGCCTTGTGGGTCTCAGAGAACGCAGCCTCCAGAAGGGACTGGTACTCCTTGAGTGCCCCGTCTGCTTCTTCCTGGGTCAGGTCGCCACGGCCCACGAGAGCTTCGGTGTAGAGCTTGCGGGTCGAACGCTTACCGTCAATCAGGTTGTACATCAGCGGCTGGGTCATCGACGGGTCATCGCCCTCGTTGTGGCCACGGCGGCGGTAGCAGACCAGGTCGATCACGACGTCGCGGTTGAACTTCTCACGGTATTCGAAAGCTAAGCGGCCAGCGTGCACAACCGCTTCTGGGTCGTCGCCGTTGACGTGGAATACAGGAGCCTGGATGGCTTTCGCGAAGTCGGTCGGGTAGATCGAGCTGCGGGACGAGCTTGGTGGGGTAGTGAAACCAACCTGGTTGTTGACAACCACGTGGATCGTGCCACCGGTACGGTAGCCGCGTAGCTGTGAGAGGTTGAGTGTCTCAGACACTACGCCCTGACCGATCATTGCCGCATCGCCGTGGACGAGGATCGGCAGGACCGTGAAGCCGTCTGGGCCGCGATCGATGATGTCCTGCTTAGCGCGGACGATGCCTTCCAGGACCGGGTCGACTGCTTCAAGGTGGGACGGGTTTGCGGCCAAGTAGATCTTGGTTGTGTTACCGGATTCGGAGGTGAAGGAACCCTCGGTGCCGAGGTGGTACTTCACGTCACCCGACCCCTGGACGGTCGAGGCATCAACGGTGCCTTCGAACTCGCGGAAGACCTGACCGTAGGTCTTGCCCGCGATGTTGGTGAGTACGTTGAGGCGGCCACGGTGAGCCATGCCGATCGCGGCTTCGTCGAGGCCGGCGTCTGCGGCGTCGGAGATGATCGCATCAAGCAGTGGGATCAGCGATTCGCCACCCTCAAGCGAGAAGCGCTTCTGACCGATGTACTTGGTCTGCAGGAAGGTTTCGAACGCTTCGGCCTGGTTGAGTTTGCCGAGGATACGAACCTGCTCTTCGCGGGTCGGCTTCTCGTAGGGGCGCTCAAGCTTGGACTGGAACCATTCGCGCTCTTCCGGGTTCTGGATGTGCATGTACTCGATGCCGGTGGTGCGGCAGTACGCGTCACGCAGAATACCGAGGATGTCGCGTAGCGGGAGGCGGTTGTGTCCACCGAGGCCTCCGGTGACCCATTCGCGGTCCAGGTCCCACAGAGTCAGGCCGTAGGTCTGGACATCGAGGTCGGGGTGGAAGCGCGTCTGGTAGGTCAGCGGGTTGGTGTCCGCGATGAGGTGACCAGAGGAGCGGTAGGACTCGATGAGCTGCTGGATGCGAGCCACCTTGTTGATTTGGAAGTCAATATCAACCTGGTGGTCAACCGCCCAGCGAACCGGTACGTATGGGATGCGCAGAGCTTCGAAGATCTCATCCCAGAACTCGTCAGCGAGCAGCTGGTTTTCAATCTCGCGCAGGAACTCGCCGGATGCTGCACCCTGGATGACGCGGTGGTCATAGGTCGAGGTCAGGGTGATGATCTTGCCCACGGCATTGCGTGCTTTGACTTTTTCGCTGGTGCCGCGGTATTCGGCTGGGTAGTCGAGAGCGCCCACACCGATGATGGTGGCCTGGCCCTTGGATAGGCGCGGTACGGAGTGGACGGTCCCGAGCCCGCCTGGATTGGTCAGTGAGACGGTGGTGCCGGCGTAGTCTTCGGCAGTAAGTTTGCCTTCGCGGCCGCGCTTGACGATGTCTTCGTAGGTTTCCCAGAAGGTCGAGAACGTCATGTTCTCAGCGCCCTTGATGTTCGGTACCACAAGCAGGCGGGAGCCGTCAGGGCGTGGCAGGTCGATTGCGATACCGAAGTTCACCTGTGCGTTGTGGACTGCGACTGGCTTGCCGTCTTCTTCGTCATAGCTGACGTTCATCGCTGGGTTGAGCTTGAGTGCCCGGCAGATCGCGTAACCGATCAGGTGGGTGAAGGACACCTTACCGCCGCGTGCACGGCGCAGATGGTTGTTGATCACGATGCGGTTGTCGATCAGCAACTTCGCCGGGACAGCGCGGACCGTGGTTGCGGTTGGGACGCTGAGGGACTCGTCCATGTTCTTGGCGATCGCACGTGCTGGGCCGCGCAGACGCTCAACCTTGGTTGCGCTTGGCTCGCTCGGAGATTCTTCCTTAGCCGGCTGAGCTGGCAACTGGCTCTTCTGACGCGACGGGCGCACTGCTGGGGAGGCCTGCGCCGGGGTTGCGGCTGGGGCATCCTTCTTGGAGGCGGAGCTAGCCTTCTTTGACGTGGAAGCCGGTTTCGCAGGTTCCTTCTTGGCTGGCTTGTTAGCGGCTGGTGCCGCTTGCTTGGTAGAAGTCGCTGCGGTGTTCTTTTCGTTCTTCTCGGGTTTCACCTGTTCGAAGAGGGAACGCCACTTTTCATCGACCGACGACGGGTCAGAGAGAAACTTTTGGTAGAGCTCGTCAACGAGCCACTCGTTTCCCCCGAATTCCTCTTTGAGCTGGTCGATAGACACGTCAGACACTAGGGATACGCCTCTTTCCGATGTTTCGGCTCGGAGTGTTTGATGGTGCTTCTGAGACTTTTTGCCCGTGCTCTCTGGGAACACGTGTTGTGAGCGCACAGTTCAGGAGCGTGATTATTCGACTCAACATCATACCGAACACCGCGCGCTAGCGCAGTTGATCTTCGCCACTGGTTGTAGCGGATGTTTCGCGGCCAGATTTTCAGTTAATTCTGAGGGTTTTCCCGCGGTTTGCTGGGGGGCTTGTCCTGTATAGTGGAGCCACTATGACGTATAAGAATTACCTGGGTGTGCGAGCCTCTGCGGCCGGCACTGCTCAACGATCGGAGCCTTCTAGTCCGGGCTCCGGATGTTTTTTCTATAACGCTAATGTTCTACCCAGCGCCAACTTCTTCTATTGCGCTGAGTGCGGAGCCGACATCTGATGTCGTGGCTCATGCTTCTTCTGGGTCTCCTCTTGGTCTTGGGGACTGCGTTCTTCGTTGCTGTTGAATTCTCGCTTGTTGCACTAGATTCGACCTCTGTTAAAAAGGCCATCGACGAGGGCGATACGAAAGCCCGCCCGCTTTATAAGGCGTTGAAGTCGCTTTCCACTCAGTTGTCTGCGGTTCAGCTGGGCATCACGATTACGACGCTACTGACCGGCTATGTCATTGAACCCGCGTTTAGTGCGTTGTTGGGGCCAGTTTTGCTGGGGTGGGGTGTTCCTCAAGCTGCCGCGGGCGCTATATCGCTGGTGGTCGCGATGGTGGTTGCGACTCTGTTGTCGATGATTTTGGGTGAGCTGATCCCTAAGAACATTGCGATCGCGGACCCGTATCGGATTGGCCGCGCGCTGGCCCGGCCCCAACTGATTTTCACTGCGGTTTTCAAGCCCGTGGTGATGGGGTTGAACGGTTTCTCGAACTGGGTTCTGGGTCTGTTCGGGATTGAGGCGAAAGAGGAACTTTCTGGCGCCCGTACGCCTGCTGAGCTTCAGAGTTTGCTTGCGCGTTCTGCACAGCAGGGGACTATGGATGCCAAGACCGCTAAGTTCTTGGCACGCACCTTGTCCTTTTCGGAACGTACGGCAGCCGATGTCATGACGCCTCGCATCAAGGTCGAGATGATCGAGGACGAGGTCCCATTGCCCGCCTTGATCGATCTTGCACGCCGCACTGGTTTCTCCCGTTTCTTGGTGATCGGTGAGGATGCTGACGATGTACTGGGCGCGGTGCACGTGAAGAAGGCTGTTTCGGTTCCGCGTGAGCGCCGCGATGAGCTGGTTGCCGGAACGATCATGCAGGATGTGATCCGGGTTCCGGAGACGGTGCAGCTGGATGACCTGATCGGTGAGCTGCGTGAGGCCCCGCTGCAGATCGCTGTTGTGGTCGATGAGTATGGCGGCACCGCCGGCATGGTCACGTTGGAGGACTTGGTTGAGGAGATTGTCGGTGAGGTCGCCGATGAGCATGACCGCACGTCTCCTGGTGTTCTGCAGACTGCCGATGGCCGCTGGTTCTTACCTGGCTTGTTGCGCCCGGATGAGGCAACGGATCAGATTCCGCGGCTGAAGGTTCCAGAAGGTAACGCGTATGAGACGGTGGGCGGCTTTGTGATGTCGACGCTGGGGCGTCTGCCGGTTGTGGGCGACACGCTGGGCGTTACAGGTGGCGTGCTTCGGGTGACGCGCATGGAGAAACGGCGGGTGGATCGGCTCGAGTTCTCTCCCGCGCCGGAGCCTTCGGAGACGGATGAGCAGGCCGATGCTGAGGAGGTGCAGGCGTAATGGACTGGTGGGGTCTTGTATGGCTTGTGGTTCTCTTAGCGGCTAACGCGTTCTTTGTCGCGAGTGAGTTCGCTGTGATGTCGGCTCGCCGCGCCCAGATCGAACCGAAAGCTCAGGCCGGAAATAAGCGTGCGAAGACGGCTCTGCAGGCGATGGAACACGTCACGATCGTGCTTTCGGTGTGCCAGCTTGGCATCACGGTGTGTTCGCTTCTGATCCTCATTGTTGCCGAGCCTGCGGTGCATCACCTCTTTGAGATTCCGTTGCATGCGATCGGTGTGCCGGATGCGGCGATCTCCATCATCGCGCTGGCTATCACGTTGATTGTGGTGACGTTCTTGCACGTGACGCTCGGTGAGATGGTTCCTAAGAACTTCTCGGTTTCGATGGCTGATAAGGCTGTTGTGATTCTGGCGCCGCCGCTGATGTTGATCGATAAAGCGTTGCGCCCCATCGTCCTCGCCTTGAACTGGATCGCCAATCACTCGGTCCGGGCTCTGGGCCTTGAACCCAAGGATGAGGTTGCCTCCTCCTTTACGGTGGATGAGGTCCAGCAGATCGTTGAAGAATCCACGCGTACTGGCCTGGTGGATGACGAGGCCGGCTTGCTCTCTTCGGCTTTCGAATTCTCCGATCAGGTGGTGCGTGACCTTGCAGTACCTATCGATGAGGTTGTGACTCTCGATGTGGACATCACTCCGGAGGAGTTTGAGCGTGCTGTTGGCCGCACGGGCTTTTCCCGTTTCGTGATGGTCGACGAGGACGGCGACTTGATGGGGTATCTGCACCTGAAGGACGTTATGGGGGTCCCGTTGGCGGATTCGCACCGTCCGATGCCGATCACTCGCGTTCGATCGCTGGTCAACCTGGGCGCCGATGTGGAGGTTGAGAAAGCGTTAGCCGTGATGCAGCGAACAGGCTCTCACGTGGCGCGCGTCCTGGACGAGGCGGGGGAGACCACCGGGATTCTGTTCTTCGAGGACGTTTTGGAGACGCTTGTTGGTGAGATTCGCGATGCGACCCAGCAACAGGGACAGCGCCGCCGGAATGTGCCTACAGAATCGGAAGCGTCGGCCGAAGCCACGTGAACCCGTTGTTTCCGGCGTGAGTAAGGCATCTCACTTTTGTCAGTTTGCTTAGGCCCTGGCCCCGTGCGTTATTGTTACTGAGAATAGTTTGCAATAGCGATGCGGGGCCTTGTGGTGTCCATCGCGCTAACACGGAAGGTTCTACGCATGGCGTTCGCAACCCCAACGCGCACTCGAGGCGCTAAAGTCAAGGGCCTGCTCGGCCTGGCTACCGCTATCGGTTTCGGCCTGGCCGTCTCTGGTTGCTCAGCAACTGGCGGCGATAAGGCTACGGAAGAAAACTCCACTGATCAGCTCAACATCGTCGCAACCACCAACGTCTACGGCGATATCGCATCGAGCATCGCGGGTAATCACGGCGAAGTCACCAGCATCATCAGCAATGCGGCGCAAGACCCTCACTCATATGAAGCCACCGCGAAAGACAAGCTCCTGATCAAGAAGGCCGACGTCGTGGTCATTAACGGCGGCGGCTACGACTACTTCGCTGAACAGATCATCGAAGAGCTGGGAGACAAAGCCCCAACCTTGATCAAATCCTTCGATGGCGAAGGCCACAGCCACGATCACGGCGACCATGACCACGGTGATCACGACCATGACCACGGCAGCCATGACCACGGCGACCATGACCACGGCGAGAAGGGCCATGATGAGAAGGATCATGACCACGATCATGATCACGGCGAAGAAGGCCACGACCATGACCATGGAGATCACGACCACGGTCATGAAGGCCACAGCCACGATCACGGCGGGGAGAACGAACACGTGTGGTACGACTTGGATCACATGGAGGAGTTCGTAGGCGACCTCGGTAAGGAGCTTGCCAAGGCTGATTCGGATAACGCCAAGACGTATGAGGCCAACGCCGGCAAGCTGGCCGAGGAGATCGCTGGCCTGAGTGACTCGGATGAGTTCAAGTCCGCTAAGAAGGCCCTTGACGGTAAGTCCTTCATGATGACGGAGCCAGTTCCGGAGGCGCTGTTGAAGGAGCTCGGCATGAAGGATGCGACTCCAGAAGGGCTTTCCTCCGCGGTGGAAGCAGGCCAGGAGATCCCTGCTCTGGTGATTAAGCGTGCCGAAGATTCACTCAAGCAGGGTAAAGTTCAGCTGTTCGCTTTCAATTCGCAGACTGCTGACCCGCAGACCAAGAAGCTGTACGAAACGGCTAAGAAGGCGGGCGTGCCAACGGTTGATGTCACTGAGACGATTCCGGAAGGTAAAACGTTCGTTGAATGGATGAAGGACAACATCGCTGCCATCGCGAAGGCCGTGGACGCGAAGTAGTCTTCACCTGAACTAGTCCTGAACTGGATTAGTCGTGACTTAGGAATTCTGGAGTACACCTCACTTATGTCCGAGAACACCAAAGCTCCCGCAGTTGAGCTGATCGATGCTCACCTGTGCTTTGGGGACCGCGTCATTTTCGATCGGCTCAATCTCACGATCGAGGCGGGGGAGTTCGTCGCCGTCTTGGGGCCTAATGGCGCCGGGAAGACCACACTGTTGAAGGTTCTGCTGGGAATGCAGAACCTCACGAGTGGTCAAGCGCGGATTGCCGGGCATGGAGTGAGCGCGAACGCCCACGACGTTTCCGTGATCCCTCAGCAGCGTCCCATCCCCGAGGGGACCCCTCTTCGGGGATGGGACATGGTTGCCCAAGGCTTGGATGGGCAACGTTGGGGGCCGCGGCTGTTCGATCCCCGTCGGCGTAAGTTGAAGAAGCGGGTGGAAGAACTGATTGAACGGGTCGATGCGTCCTCATACGCGATGCGGCCTGTATGGCAGTTATCGGGTGGCGAGCAGCAGAGGCTACGTGCCGCGCAAGCGTTGGCGAGTAATCCGGCGTTGCTGTTGTGCGATGAGCCTCTGTTGTCCTTGGATGTGGCCCGCCAGCAGGAAGTGACCCAGCTGATTGCGGAGCAGGCCCGCCAAGAGGATTCGGCGATCATTTTCGTAACACACGAGATTAATCCGATCTTGCCTTATGTTGATCGGGTTCTTTACCTGGTTGAAGGCCAGCACCGCATCGGTGCCCCGGAGGACGTCATCAACACGCACACGCTCTCTGAGCTTTTCGGCCGCAGGATCGATGTTGTTCGTCTGGGTGGGCGCGTCGCGATCCTAGGCAGCGAGGATCACGCCCATCACGATCACGGCCACAGCCATGGTCACTACGGTGAGGAGTTGCGCCGTGGGGCCTGAGTTATGGGAGCGGATCTTTTCATTCGAGGATTATGGCGAGCTTCTCGCGCTCGTGTGGCCAAGCATTATCGCGGGCGCACTGCTCGCGGTGATGGGCGGTGTCGTCGGCGTCATGGTCATGACCCGCGATATGGGTTTCGCGGTCCACGGGATCGCGGAGCTGAGTTTCGCCGGAGCCTCGATCGCGTTGTTGCTCGGCTACGACGTGGTGACAGGTTCGATGGTCGGCTCGATCATGGCGGCCCTCATCATGGGCTTGCTGGGTTCTGGTGCGCGTGAACGTAACGCGATCACGGGTGTGATGATGCCGTTCGGCTTGGGTCTTGGCATCCTCGCGTTGGCCCTGTATCAGGGACGTAGCGCCAATAAGTTCGGTTTGCTGACTGGCCAGATTGTGGCGGTGGATGATTCGCGTCTGCCGTCGATCGCGATCGGAACCTTCGTTGTCTTGGCTTTGCTAGCGCTGATGTGGCGGCCATTGATGTTCGCTTCGACTGACCCGTGGGTTGCTCGCGCCCGCGGTGTTCCGGTGGCGGGTTTGTCCACAGCGTTCATGATCGTGTTGGGTGTAGCGGTCGCGTTGTCGATCCATGTCGTGGGTGCGCTGTTGGTTTTGGCGTTGCTGATCACCCCGGCTGCGGCGGCGATGCGGCTGACGGCTAGCCCCGGGAAAGTCGTGGTGCTCTCCGTTATATTCGCTGAAATTTCGCTCGTAGGAGGGATATTGCTTTCCCTGGCAGGATCGCTTCCGGTGAGCCCCTACATCACAACGATTTCGTTTGTGATCTGGCTGATCGCCAGGGCCGTGGGGTCACGCACGATGGCGTGGAAACAGTAACGCTGAACGCGGGCGGAACACTGGAGGCAACAACACCGGCGTTGTTTACCGGTTGCGGGAGCACGTCGTTTATCGGTTGCGGGAGCACTCAGGGCAGTAGCCGTTGAGTTCGAGGTTGTGGTCTACGCCGGTGAAACCGTAGGCGGCGGCGAGCTCGTCGGCCCATTCTTCGAACTCGGGGGCGTCAACTTCTTCCGCGGCGCCGCATTGGCGGCATACGAGGTGGTGATGGTGGCCTTCGTCGTGGCAGCGGCGAAAAGCCATCTCGCCGCTTTCAGTACGGACCTGGTCAACAACCCCGTCTTCATGCATTTGGGTGAGCGACCTGTAGATGGTTGCCAGCGAAACCGTATCGCCATGGCTGAGCATGCACTGGTGAATCTCTTGTGCGGTACGGAAGTCTTCGTGGCGGCGGAGCTCTTCCTCAAGAAGCGCGCGTTGACGAGTGTTACGACGCACAGTTGTTGCCGGTTTCTTCGACATGCGTTCTCCTAAACTCACAACCTGGTCAGGGTTACAGCTGCATAGGTTACAGCCTCGATGCTCTTTCAGCATGACAGTCATCTACAGGTGCCACCAGTTTAGTGCGCCCGTGTAGTGCACGTGCTTGCCCTAGGAGTACTGCAACACTCCTAGGCTTCAAGCAGGGCTTGCCCCACGTATCCTTCCGCGCCCACTCCCGGAGGGACTAGATACACCCCGGAGCCGGTGGTTTTAAGGTATTCGACGAACATCTCATCGCGTGACATGTTTCTATGTACCTGAGCGAATCGAGCGGGGTCGTTGACGAACGCAATGAAGAACAGGCCTGCGTTGAGGCGTCCTTGATCGTCGTTGCCATCCACAAAGTTGTAGCCGCGGCGCAACATGCGAATGCCGTTGTTGTTGTCTGGGTGCACACGAGCCACATGCGAGGTCTCCTCGACTAACGGATTCCCTTGGCTATCGAGCTTGTGGAAGTCCACGGCAGTGAACTCGTCGCCGCCAGAGAGGGGAGCGCCGTCATGCTTGAAACGGCCGGTGACCCGTTCCTGTTCGGCTAGTTGGAGTGTGTCCCATATTTCGATCGTCATATAGATACGCCTGGCCACCAGGTAGCTGCCACCGCGTGCCCATTCGGGGCCGGAGGTAATCCATACATGCTCGTTGAGGGCATCGGTGTCTTCGGCTTTGATATTGGCCGTACCGTCTTTCTGCCCGAAAAGGTTGCGCGGCGTTTCTTGGCTGCGCGTGGTTGAGGAGGTGCGCCCGAACCCTAGCTGTGACCATTTGATGCGGGTTTTGCCTACCCCTATCCGGGTGAGGTTGCGGATCGCATGCACCGCCACTTGGGGGTCGTCCGCACAAGCCTGGATGCATAGGTCGCCTCCGCAGCGGTGAGGATCCAGAAAGTCATTGGTCATCACGGGCATGTCGATGAACTCTTTGGGCATGTGCTTACGCAATCCGAAGCGGTCTTTCCCGTCTGCGGTAACGAACAGTGAGCGGCCAAACCCGAAAGTCAGCGTCAGGCCGGCCGGGTCGAGAGCGTATGCTTCACCGGTGTCATCTGGCGGGAAGTTCGGCCCGCCCCCAAAAGCGCCTCGCGCTGTTGTCTCACCACCCAAGACGAGGCGACGTGCCGCTTGGGTCCAGTCTTTTAAGACCGCGATAACGTCCTCGCGTGTGGCTCCGTCCACCATGTCGAAAGCGGCGAAGTGCATGCGGTCTTGCGCTTCGGTGGTGATTCCTGCTTGGTGCTCGCCTTCGAAAGGATATGTACTCGCTATCTCGGTGGGTTCTGTCTGGGAACGAGTTTTTCCCCAGGTGAACCCTGAAGCGCCTCCCAGGGCCAGTCCGGCGGCCCCGGCGCCGATCGCGCCGAGCAGACTGCGACGTCCAACGTTTCGGCTCGGTTCTGACTGTTCGGTTTCCGCCGATTTCTTATCCGGTTCGGTCATCACTTGATCTCCAAGACGGTTCCGGTGAGCTTGGATAGGGGTTCACGGAGTTTGTCGATCTGGTGGGTCAGCTCGGCTTGCTGTTCCGCTGTGACGGTGTCGTAGCTGACGAAGCCTTTGTCCAAGCTTCCGTATTTACCCAGTAGACGGTTGAGTTCGGTATATTCCTCCTCAATTTCTTTTATAAGCTTTTCGCCTTCGGCACCCTTGCGTTCAGCGATGGGTTTCACGAGGTCAAACGCAATCTTGGAGCCTTCGACGTTCGCTGCGAAGTCGTAGAGGTCGGTATGCGACCACCAGTCTTCTTCACCGGTGACCTTGCTGACGGCTACTTCTTCCAACAGATCTGAGGCCCCGTTAGAAACAGTTGCGATGTTGATCTGCTGATCTTTGATGAAAGTATCGGCCTCGACGGTCTTGCGAAGTTTCTTTACATCGGCTTTCAAAGAATCCGCAATCCGCTTGCGGTCCTTAGCGGTGGATGGTTTCCACTCGGCAAACGCATCAGAGCCGTCCGCGTTCTTCTCACCCTTCTTAGGTGGGAAGAGGTCTTTCTCCATGCGGTGGAAGCCGAGCCATTCCGTGAATGTTGGGTCGTCCTTCTTGAGGATGTCGGCCTCGGCGAGGTAGTCGACTTCGCGGTAGTCGATGCGCGGATCGAGCACACCCAAGGCTTCAGCGATAGGTTCGATGCGTTCGTAGTGCGTGCGTGTTGGCGCGTACAGCTTGCGTGCCTTATCGTCATCACCGGCCGCGTAGGCTTCAGCGAATTCAGTCACTTTAGGCTCAAGCTCGGTGACTTCCTTCTTCACGAACGCAACGTAGTCTTTGACGGCCTTGTCAAAGAGCTCCTTGTCCTGACCGGAGACCTCAACAGGCTTGCCGGTGACTGTGAACTGAGCTTCACCAACATTTGCTCCACGTAGCCCAGGCTTACACGCCGTGAAATACGTTCCTGGTTGGAGTGAAACGGAGAGCGTGGCTTCGGCGCCGGGAGCGATGTTCTCCTTTTCCGCTACGATGCGCAGTTTGTCTTCGCCTAAGAGGTAGAACTCCGTGACGATATCGCCTTCGTTTTTGATGGTGAATTGGCGAGAACCTGACTCCGCAGTATCGCTGGATACCGAGCATTCCGTATTCGTTGCCTTGACGTTGAGCGCACCATCAGATGCGTTAGGCTCACACGCCGTCAGCGCGGCCATCGTCAGGGCTATAACAGGCACGGAAGAAACGCGGATGATCTTTTTCATAGGTTGTCCTCACTCGTTGAGACTGATTGGGGATGTGGAACTGGTTTGGACTCGTTGGCCTCAGTGCGCCTCGGGTTCTTGGCTTCGCGTGCACGCCGAATAAACCTCGGGATCACAAGGACCATGTAGATAAACCATGCGAGTACTTCGAGCCACGACATTTGCGGAACGAATCCGACTGTTCCTTTGAGGAATGTGGCGAGCACACCGGAGGGGTCAAGCACATCGGAGATGTCGAAGGCCCACCCGAAAGGGAAAGCCGCACCCCAGAACGGGTAGGTGAAGAATCCGGTCAGGACTTCGCCGGTACGCGGGTGCGTAGGTGTGATGGGTGCACCGGAAAACGGTCCAGGCAGCACCGCGGCTTCCTGCAGGTCATGGATGCCGTATGCCAGCACACCGCCAGCCACCACGATGAGGGCGGCGCCTGACCACGTAAAGAAGGTGCTTAGATTGAAGCGGACGAGCCCTTTGAAGAGCGCCCAGCCCAGCGCAACCGCGACAATCACACCTGTCAACGCGCCCATGATCGCCAGTGGTTCGTTGACCCACCCCCACAAAATAATGGTGGTTTCGATCCCTTCGCGGCCCACGGAGATGAACGCGACAAAGAAGACGGCATATCCCACACTTTTGCGGCGGGCACGCAGCTTGTCGATGTCGCCTTCGAGCATCGAGTTCATTTTCTTGCCCGCGTTGAGCATCCAAAAGATCATGCCGGTGATCATGACAACGGCCAGGATCGACATCGAGCCGCCGATGATCTCCTGCGTGCGGAAGGTCAAACGCGAACGGCCAAAGGTACTCACTGCACCAATTGCTGCGGTGAGCACGAGGGCTATGATCACTCCGCTCCACATGGGGCGCAGGCTGTCACGGCGACCCAGTTTGCCGAGGTAGGCAACTAAAACGCCGATGATGAGCGAGGCTTCCAGGCCTTCGCGCAATCCAATCAACAGTGAAGCTAAGAACATTGAAATCCGAACTCGAGAACGGGGCACGGGGTCAAAACCCGCAGCCTCATCTAATTAGCGAATGATTCTATTCGCTAATTAGATGAGGCTAACCTATATCAGGCTGTTGGGTGAAAAAAGTCGGTTACGTTACACAGCCCAAGGGCTACCAAGCTCAGAGCCGAGTTGTGGGTCCAACGCAACGACTATGCAAGGGTGGAATCAAATAAAGTAGAGACATGACTCCTGCGAAGATCCCTTCCGTAGCCGTTCTCGCTGAAGCGCGCCGCCGCGCTGAACAAGCCGCCCACGATGCCGACGCCGCCAACAGCACTCAAGCCACGAGCGTTGATGCGCAACAAGACAAACCCAGCCCAGCGGCAGGGGAGCACGAAGACGAACCTGACCCGCGCATCGGGCGTAAGGACAAGGTTCTGCCAGCCCGTTTCGCCCAAGCAGGACAGCAACTCTTCACCTCTCAGGAATGGGAGGCCCAGCGGCTCGCCGCCTTCCAAGGCCACGCACACGAAGCGCTCGCCTTGGGCGTGCGGGAACTGGGTGGTCCGCTCGAGCAGTTCGCGATCCCACGTCGTGCGGCCGGGCCTCGGGACATCGTGATCGACCTCGAATACTGCGGCCTGTGCCACTCGGACGTCCACACCGCCCGCGGCGAATGGGGTTCCCGCGCGCTACCGCTGGTGACGGGACATGAAATGGTCGGGCGTGTGTGCGCGATCGGTTCTGAGGTCTACAACCGGCAGGTCGGCGAGCGCGTGGGCGTGGGGTGCATGGTTGGTTCGTGCCGTGTGTGTGAACCGTGCAAACGTCAAGATGAGCAGTTCTGCATTCATAACGCGGTGGGCACCTACGGTGCATGGGATGCCCCGCATTCGGAGCGGACGCAGGGCGGGTATGCGACGAGCATCGTGGTGCCGGAGGATTTCGTGCTGAGCATCCCGGAGCAGATCGGCCCAGCGCACGCCGCGCCGCTGCTGTGCGCAGGGATCACGATGTATGCGCCACTTGAGGATCTGCGTGTGGGGCCGGGGGACAAGGTAGCCGTAGCTGGTATCGGCGGTTTGGGACATATGGCGATCAAGCTGGCAGCCGCGATGGGCGCCGAGGTCACAGCGTTGACGCGGACTCCAGCGAAAGCTGAGGACGCCCGTCGGCTAGGTGCCCACGACGTCGTGCTCACCACGGATGAAGACGCTCTGGATGCTGCCCGTGGCCGATTCACGGTGCTGGTGGACGCGATTTCTGCGCCGCACGATGTGGGTGCACTGTTGGATCTGTTGGCTCCGCGAGGCACCGTGGTGCTCGCGGGCCTGCCGGCAGATACGGACGGCGCGGCGATGCCGTTGGTTGATCCGCGAACGCTAGTGAACCGGGGCCTGCGTCTGGCTGGCACTAAGATCGGCGGGATCGAGCAGACTCAGCGGATGCTTGAGTTCTGTGCCGCCCACGGTGTTGTCCCGGACGTCGAGATTGTGACCGCAGCGGACATGAACGAGGCATGGGACCGGATGGTCGCCGGTGAGCTCCACTACCGTGGGGTGCTCGATATCGGTAGCTTGGAATCCAACCTGAACGCCTAGCGAGGGCGTGAGGATTCAGGGCCCGCAATTCAGAGTAGACACTAAAAACTAGACGGCCCGCGGGGGCGGGTTGTTGGAGAGGAAGTTCCGTGGCAACGTTGTTTACCCGCATCATCAATGGAGAGCTTCCCGGCCGTTTTGTGTGGTCGGATGAAACGTGTGTGGCGTTCTTGTCGATCGGTCCCATCACTCAGGGGCACACGCTCGTGGTCCCGCGTGAAGAGGTCGATAAGTGGACGGATGCCTCGCCGGAGTTGATCGCGCACTTGTCTACGGTTGCTCAGACGATCGGTCAGGCGCAGCTCAAGGCGTTCGGTGCTGAGCGCGCGGGCCTCATGATTGCTGGCTTCGAGGTTGATCACTTGCACGTTCACGTGTGGCCGACCAACTCGCTTGAGGACTACAGCCTCGATAATGTTCAGAATGATGTGGCGGACGAGGTCTTCGATGAAGCCCAGCGCAAGATTCTCGATGCGCTCAAGGCGGCGGGCCACGAAGCCAACCTGCCTCAATAGCGCGGCGGATTGCCGCGGCAACTCCCGCAGTATGGCGGGGCGTTCCGCGGTTAGTGTTGGGCTTCTCGCAGCGCGGTTCGGATCCGTTTAGGGGATACGGACCGCGCTGTTCCCAATTCTTGGGCGAACAGCGACACGCGTTGCTCTTCGAGCAACCATTTGATGTCCAGGAGCTTCTCCGAGGGTGCGGTGCCTTGTGGGACGGCATCGAGGGCGTTGTCGTAGGCGTCTTCGAGCTCTTGGATGATGTCGGTGTTCTCGAGGTCGCGGGTCAGCGCCCCGGCCTCAACCTTCTCCATCCGCTTCTCAATCGCCTCCATATAGCGCGGCAGGTGCATCACGTTGTGACCGCCCGCCGCGGCAACGAACCCGGGATACAGCAGTCCGCGAAGTTGGGAGCGGATGTCTGAGACCGTATCGGCCAACGCGCTCGAGGTGTTCGAATCGAGGCGCGCCTGAACCCGGTTAGCGCTTGCCAGTGTCTTCTCGAGGCTCTTGATGAGCCCGAGTGTGGCCTCTATCAGCTCGCCACGCACGTGGTTAAACAGCGCCTTAAACCCGGCCTCATCCAGAGGCGCGTGCGGTGGGGTCAGCTGGTCGATCGCGGCGTAAACGGCGTCCTTGACGAACGTGTCTACGTCCCCGTGCGGGGTACGTGCGAACGCTATCTTTTCGCGGCTGGTCAGGTGATCCATGACGTAGCGCTGAGGTGAAGGCACCGTGAGCGCGAGCAAACGGATAGTCCCGCGGCGGTGGCCCGTGACGCGTTCGGACTCGGAGCGGTAGATCGTAACTCCCACGGCGTTCGTGAGGTCGCTCAGCCCCGGATAGCCGGTGATGTCACGGCCACGCACGGATGCTGAAACCTCGTGCGGGAAGCGGTTCTCAGGTAGCCCGGAAGGCCACTGGGTGAGCCCGCGCTGCTCCCACATACTGGATGCCTTATCAGCGCCCGATGCGGTGCCCGGGTTCTGTTTGGGCCCTGGCTTAGGTGCTGGCTTGCCGGCAGGCTTAGGCGTTCGCTTGCCCGCACCCTGTTTCTGGTTGCCGCCTCCCGCGCGCCGCTTCGCCTCACCGAGTTGCTCGGCAGAAACCCCGAGTTCGGATGCGATCGCCGCCCGGTTCTGGCTCGCAAGCTGAGCCTGCAGGGCGCTCAGGTCCTTCGAATCGCCGAGGATCTTGCCTCGGGCACCGATCACCTGGAACGTCGGTTTCAGATAGTCCGGCACCCGGCCCCAGTCCCAAGCCCCTTCAGGGATCACCTCGCCGCGCAGCCTGCGCAGAACCAGTTCGAGGCTCGGAAGCAACGCATCGGAGGCCGGATCAAAATCCTCAGCTAGCGCATCGGCGGCGGCCTGTGCAACATCGGGCGCTGGGACGAAAGCCTTCCGCACCTGTTTAGGCAACGAACGGATCAAAGCCGTGATCAGCTCGACCCGGAACCCCGGAACATGCCACTGGAACGGCTCGGGGCTCAGCTGGTTCAAGAACACGATCGGCACACGAACATACACGCCATCGCGGCCCGCGCCCGTGGGATCGAACGCATAACGCAACTCAAGCGAGAGATCATCATCCACACGCCACTGCTGCGGGTACGCATCGTGATCAAGCTCTTCACCATCGGCCTGCAGAAGCTTCTCCGGATCGAAATCCAGCAGGTGCGGATCCTCGCTGCGGGCCCCCTTCCACCAACGGTCCAGAGCCCGTTGATCAGAAACATGCGCGGGGATGCGCTGATCATAGAAATCAAAAAGCGCATGATCATCAGCCAATAAGTCATGGCGACGCATGCGGGTCTGCATCTCTTCAACCTCACGCAAACGCTTCAGATTGCGCCGGAAGAAAGCATGGCGCGTATCCCAATCACCCTCGACCAGCGCATGCCGGATGAACAGCTCGCGGGCCAGCGCCTTGTCAATGCGGGATAACTGTGCCCGGCGGCGAGCAACCACCGTGACACCGAACAGCGTGACCTTCTCATAGATCAACGCCGCCCCCTGCTGACGCGACCAGTGCGGCTCCGAATGCGAAACCTTGATCAGGTGTGGGGCGAGCTTCTCAACCCAGTCCGGGTTGAACTCAGCGACCGTGCGCGCCCACAGTCGCGAGGTCTCCACGAGTTCTGCGGCCATCGCGAACTCCGGTCTACGTTTAGCCAAAGCAGAACCGGGGAAGATCGAGAACCGTGTACCCCGGGCGCCAGCATACTCACGCTTGCGTTCATCCCACGAACCGATGTGAGAGAGCAACCCGCTCAGCAACGACATGTGGATCGCATCGTGCTTGCTGACCGGATCCACATCCCGGTTCGGTACCGAAATCCGTAGAGGCTTCACAAGTTTTCGCAACTGCTCGAACAGGTCCTGCCACTCACGCACCCGCAAGAAGTTGATGAACTCCGCGCGGCACAAACGCCGGAACGCCGAGGATGACAACTCACGCTGTTGCTCCTGCACGTAACGCCACAGATTCAGCAAGCCCGTGAAGTCTGAGGTCTTATCTGAAAAACGTGAGTGCATCTCGGCGGCTTTAGCGCGGTTACCGGATTCCTCCGATGGCCGCTCCCTCGGATCCTGAATCGACAGTGCGGCAGCGATCACCAGAACCTCAGTAGCCGCCGAATGCTTCGCGGCCTCCAGAATCATGCGGCCCAAACGCACATCCACCGGTAAACGCGCAAGATCCCGCCCAATGCGCGTCAACGGACCCCGCGGACGTTGAGGCACGCGGCCGCGACGGCCGCGTGGCTTGCGCTGTTGTTGCCGGCCGCTTTGATCCTGTTGCCCTGGCTCGGTGAGCGCGCCAAGCTCACGCAACAGGGTCACACCGTCACGCACCGCACGCGCCGGGGGAGCCTGGACGAACGGGAACTCGGCGATATCGTCCGGAGTCTGGATGACCTTCATCGCCGCCATCTGCAAAATCACAGACGCAAGATTGGTGCGCAGAATCTCCGGGTCTGTGAACTCCGGACGGGATTCGAAATCCTCTTCCGAATACAAACGGATAGCAATACCGTCAGCAACACGGCCCGAACGGCCCGAACGCTGCCGGGCAGAAGCCTGCGAAATCCGCTCGATCGGCAAACGCTGAACCTTGGTGCGGGTCGAATACCGCGAAATACGAGCCAACCCCGTATCCACCACGTACCGGATCCCAGGAACCGTCAACGAAGTCTCCGCGACGTTGGTGGCCAACACGATCCGCCGCTTGGAACCCGGCGCGAAAATACGGTGCTGTTCCGCCATCGACAACCGACCAAACAGCGGCAAAACCTCACTGTTACGCAACCTCGGCGTAGAACCAATGACCCCGTTGAGAGCTTGCTGCGCGTCCCGGATCTCACGCTCACCGGAGAAGAACACCAAGATATCCCCCGGTCCTTCCGCGGCCAGCTCCTTGACCGCATCGACCACCGCCGAGGTCATATCGACATCAGCCGCCGCTGAATCCGGATCCAGCTCATCCGCGCCGTCGTTCGGGTCTTCACCCACAGGCCGGTAGCGGATCTCCACGGGATAGGTGCGGCCTGAAACCTCGATGATCGGAGCCGGAGTGAGCTCACCAGCGGGATCCTTGGTGGCGAAATGCCGGGCGAAAGACTCCGGGTCGATCGTCGCCGAGGTAATGACAACCTTGAGGTCCGGCCGCTCGGGGAGGAGACGTGCGACGTGACCTAAGAGAACGTCGATGTTGAGCGAGCGCTCGTGCGCCTCGTCAATGATGATGCCCGAATAACGCGACAGCTGCGGATCGCCCGCGATCTCCGCGAGCAAAATGCCGTCCGTCATGAGCTTGATGCGGGTCTTCTTAGAGGACTCATCCGTGAACCGGACCTGATAACCCACGTCATTGCCGATGCTGGTGCCCAGCTCTTCAGCCAAACGCTCAGCCACGGAACGCGCGGCGATACGGCGAGGCTGGGTGTGCGCGATCATGCCGCGCTCACCCGGAGCGGCGTCGGCAACACCCAAAACCTCGGCGAGCATCTTAGGGAGCTGGGTCGTCTTACCCGAGCCTGTTTCACCCGCAACCACGATCACTTGGTGATGCGTGAGTGCCTCAACGATCTCGTCGCGTGCGGCAGAAACCGGAAGCTCAGGAGGGTAAGAAATGCTCATCGACATGGTGAGACCATTCTAAGGTCGGTGCGAGTTGTAAAGGCGGCAGGCCTGCGGTCTGCAACTGCGCGCAACCACGCTAAGCGCCAGGCAGGGAAGCCTCGGCGGCGGCTTCCCACGAGAAATCAGAAGCGAGAGGGGAGCGGCGCGTATGAGCGAGCGCCCACGGGCCACCCACCTCGATCAACGCGGACTCCTCGATCCCACCGATGATGCGCGGGGCGAAACCCATGCGAGTCAACAGATCCAGGACTGTGTGAACCCGGGGATCGCTCGCTGGCGCGGAAGCCACGAGCGGCAATGCCGCAGGAGCCGAGCCGTCGGCGCCGAGCGCGGCGGCCTCGGCCCACACCGAGGCATCAAGGTGAGTCAAACCATGAACATGAACACATCCGGCAGGCAATCGCTGAGCAAGCTCTTCGCCAGCGGAACCAGCCGGAACATACATCGCCTGCTTAGGGCCCAACGCGGTCATCTCAACAGGATTCGAGATATCCACCACCGCAGCACGAGCCAACGCCTCACCCAGGCCAGTAACAACGTCGTTGATCGCTGAACCAAACGGCAGAGCAAGAAACACAACATCAGCCGGCGGGACAGCCGCGCCATCCTGAGTGAAACCTGCAACAGCGCTCGCCGCATCGGGCGCCTGGACCACCACATCGTCTGCAACCGCCACATCGTCGACAACCACGCTGTCTTTCACCGCATCGCGGGCATCCTGAACAACCCACCCCAGCGTCTCAGCGTTACGCGACCACACCACCAAACGGCCACGCCCCGCCAACGCACGGGCACACAACGGAGCCAACTCCTGAGCCGCAAACCCAGAACCTAACAACGCAACCGTCGTCACGAAACCACCCTGCACAAACAACGAAACCCCATGCTTAAACGAAAAAGCGCCCCCGAAAGGATTCGAACCTTCGACCTTCCGCTCCGGAGGCGGACGCTCTATCCACTGAGCTACGGGGGCACAGCCATACAGAATGTAAAGCCGTCCTCGACAATAGCACCCCAGCGGGCGCCCGAGCGAATACGCCTCACCCGCAACCGTCACAACCGGTGCGCTACAACATCCTGCTGCGGCATCCGCACTGACACATCCCAACTGACACATCCGCAATCCGCGATGCAACCGGTGCCAAGCCTCGGTAGGATTGAGCTTTGTGACTCCAGAACAGCTTTCCGCGCACCTTACCGAGATCCTCAACACCCTCAGTAACGAGGGGCGACTGAACGTCGAGCTACCAGAAACCGTCAAGGTAGAGCGACCAAAGAACCGCGACCACGGGGACTGGGCGACCAACATCGCCCTCCAACTCGGTAAGCGAGCCGGGCTCGCACCACGCGAGCTCGCCCAGATGATCGCCGAAAAGCTCACCGCAATCCTAGGTGTCGCCGCCGTCGACATCGCGGGCCCAGGGTTCATCAACGTGACCCTCGACACCGCGGCGGCCGCCGAGATCGCCCGCGGAATCGTCGAAGCGGGCGCAACCTACGGTCACAACGATGCGCTCGCCGGCCACAAAATCAACATGGAGTTCGTCTCCGCTAACCCGACCGGCCCGCTACACATCGGCCACACCCGTTGGGCGGCACTCGGGGACTCGATCGTGCGGATGCTGCGCGCATCCGGCGCCGATGTGACCGCCGAGTACTACATCAACGACGCGGGCTCCCAGATGGACGTATTCGCGACCTCGATCTACCGGCGCATGCACGGCCTCGAAGTCCAAGAAGGTGGCTATCCAGGCCAATACATCGCTGATATCGCCGAGCAGATCCTCGCAGAAGACCCCAGTGTCAAGGAGCTCGCCGAAGCCGAAGCGATACCCGTGTTGCGTGAACGCGGCTACACCCTGCAGATGAAAGACATCAAAGACACCCTCGCCGACTTCGGTGTGTACTTTGACGTCTACTTCCCAGAATCCGATCTGCACAACCAAGGCAAGGTCGAAGAAGCAGTCGCCCGACTGAGGGAACAAGGCCACGTGTTCGAAGAAGACGGGGCAATCTGGCTGCGCACTTCCGAATTCGGTGACGATAAAGACCGCGTCCTGATCCGCTCCACCGGGGCGCCGACCTACTTCGCCGCCGATGCCGCCTACTACCTCAACAAGCGTGACCGCGGCTTCGCCGAGAAGATCTACCTGCTCGGTGCCGACCACCACGGCTACATCGGCCGCCTCAAAGCCATCGCAGCCGCCGCCGGCGACGACCCTGCTGTCAACCTTGAGGTGCTCATTGGCCAGCTCATGAGCGTCAACGGCGCCCGCCTGTCCAAGCGTGCCGGCAACATTATCGAGCTCAAAGACCTCATCGAATGGCTCGGGACCGACGCGCTGCGTTACTCGCTCGGACGCGTACCGGCTGACTCGCCGATCGACCTCGACCCAGAGGTTCTGCGCACCGCAACCAACGAAAACCCCGTTTTCTATATCCAGTACGCCCACGCTCGCTCCCGCCAAGCCGCCCGCGCGGCAGCCGACCGCGGTGTGGACCGCTCCGTGTTCGACGCGAGCCTGCTGAACCATCCAACCGAAAACGACCTGCTGGCAGCGCTCACCGCCTATCCGTCGGCCGTGGCCGCGGCAGCCGAGCGCCGCGAACCGCACCGTGTAGCCCGCCACATCGAATCAGTCGCGGCCGCCTACCACACGTGGTACGCCGCATGCCGCATCACGCCAGTAGGTGATGAGCCAGTCGAAGACGTGCACCGCACCCGCCTGTGGCTCAACGACGCCACCACCACGGTGATCGCCAACGGACTCGAACTGCTCGGTGTGAGCGCGCCAGAAAAGATGTGACACTACTAGAGCGCGTGCACTAGCAGACGTGACAGCACACTCGAAGTGAAGGATCTTGATGAGCACGACACACCCATCGCCGCTGGCCCCTGACTGGCTGGCAGTCCCGGAGAACTTCAGCGACCTGGCGCGCGCCAATGGGCCACGCTTGTTCCCGCGTTCAGCGCGGCGCGACCCCTCGGGCCAGGTGGTGATCGGCGGGGTTGCGGTTGAGACGATCGCGCGCACCTACGGCACACCGATCTATGTGATCGACGAGGACGAACTGCGTACCCGTGCCCGTGCCTTTAAAGAGGCCTACGATGAGGCCTTCGCTGACCTGTGTGGCGGCGCGGACGTCTACTATGCCGGGAAAGTGTTGCTGACCAGCGAAGTGGTCCGCTGGGTCACCGAGGAAGGCCTGCGCATCGACACCGCGTCGGGTGGGGAGATGGGACTGGCACTAGCGGCAGGTGCGGACCCAGCCCACATCGGCCTGCACGGCAACAACAAATCCGATGCCGAACTGCGGCGCGCGATCGACGCGGGAGTGGGCCGCATCATCGCGGACTCACTCGAAGAGATCGAACGCATCAACCAGATCGCCCACAGTCGAGGCGCCACTGCGCCGGTCATGCTGCGACTCACACCAGGCGTTCACGCCTCGACGCACGAGTTCATTGCGACTGCGCACGAAGACCAGAAATTCGGGCTCTCGATGACGCCACGGCCCGGCGCCGACCTCTCGGCAGCTGCGCAGGCGGTGGCTCAGGCCCTGGACGCCGAGAACATCGAGCTGATCGGCTTGCACTGTCACATCGGATCGCAAATCTTTGAATCCGCAGGCTTCGAAGAAGCGGCCCGTCGCTTGCTGGGCTTCAAGGCGTGGATCAAAGAAACCCACGGCGTTGAGCTTGGCGAACTCGACCTCGGCGGCGGCTACGGCATCGCCTACACCGAAGCCGACACCCCACGGGAACCACACGAGATCGCCGCCGGTATCGCCGCCGCGATCCGTGAGGAAACCGAACGCCTCGGTATCACATGCCCGCGCATCTCGATTGAGCCAGGCCGCTCCATCGCAGGCCCTGCAGGCGTAACCCTCTACACCGTCGGGACCATCAAGGACGTCACGGTGGAAACCGAGGCGGGGGAGTCCGCCGCTCGCCGCTACATCTCCGTAGACGGCGGAATGTCAGATAACGCCCGGCCGGTTCTGTATGACGCGGACTATTCAGCGGTGCTAGCCTCCCGCACATCGCATGCGCCTGGCGCGCTCTCTCGCGTGGTAGGAAAACACTGCGAATCCGGTGACATCGTGGTCCGCGACGTGTATTTACCCAACGACGTCATGCGAGGCGACATCCTGGCTGTGCCGGCCACCGGCGCATATTGCTTCGTTTTGTCATCGAACTACAACATGCTCACTCGTCCTGGCATTGTTGCTGTTAAGGACGGTAAGCACAGGCTCATCGTGCGCGGTGAAACAGTCGATGATCTCTACGCGCGCGACCTAGGTTTGCAGGACTAGGACTGCACACCTAGGACTGTACAGCTGAACCGTCACCGATCAGGCCCGCGTCCATACATACCGGGCCGGACACTCTTCTGCTGAGGAATTGAGGAACCAACAACCTATGACCACCACACTGAAAGTAGCCTTGCTCGGCGCCGGAACTGTTGGGGCCGAGGTTGCCCGGATTCTGCGTCAAGACCACGAGGTTTTGCAGGAGAAGACCGGGGCGGCACTCGAGCTGAGCCACGTGGTGGTTCGTAACACTGAGGCTGATCGTGGCCCGTGGATTGACCGCGGCATCATTTCGGACGACGCTTCTGCCGCGATCGCTGATGCGGACCTCGTGATCGAACTCATGGGCGGGATCGAACCAGCCAAGACCTACATCGTCGAAGCGCTCTCAGCCGGCAAGGATGTGGTCACAGGTAATAAGGCGCTCATCGCGGAGTCTGGCGCTGAACTCAACGCGCTGGCACGTAAGAAGGGCGCTCAACTGTTCTACGAGGCCGCTGTGGCCGGTGCGATCCCGATCCTGCGGCCCATCTACGAGTCCCTAGCCGGTGACAACATCACCTCGGTCATGGGGATCGTCAACGGTTCCACCAACTACATCCTCGACAAGATGGACCGCGAGGGAGCATCGCTGGAAGCCGTGATGGAGGAGGCTTCAGCGTTCGGCTACCTCGAAGCGGATCCGTCCGCCGACGTCGACGGTCACGACGCAGCAGCCAAGGCCGCGATCCTTGCGACCTACGCATTCGGAACCCCGTACACGATCGATGAGGTCTACACCGAGGGCATCCGCTCGGTGACCGCCGCTGACGTCAAAGCCGCGCAAGAGAACAACCAAGTCATCAAGCTGCTAGCCATCGTCAACAAGACAGAGACCGGGGTCAGCATGCGGGTCCACCCCGCACTCATCTCACGCGAACACCCACTCGCTGCCGTACACGGGGCGTTCAACGCGGTGTTCGTCGAAGCCGAAAACGCAGGCCAGCTCATGTTCTACGGTGCCGGGGCAGGCGGAGCCCCTACCGCATCGGCTGTCATGGGGGATGTTGTGACGGCCGTGCGGCAACGCATCAACGGGACCGCACTCCAGCCGTTCACCTTGCCGGAAGGTCTTCCGGCACTGACGATCGACGAAACCGTAACCCGCTACACCATCGGAATCGAGGTTGAGGACACCACGGGTGTGCTCGCCCGGATCGCCCAGACCTTCGCGCAGCACGGTGTTTCGATCGAATCGATGAAGCAAGAATCGCTGGCCGCTACTGACACCGAGAACTCTGGTGAGCCGCGCGCACTGTTGCGGCTCATCACCCACGCCGCCCAGGAATCCGGTTTCACAGCGACCGTGGAAGACCTTAAGAAATTGGACGTGGTCCGGGGCATCTCCTCGGTTCTGCGCGTTGAAGGAGGAGAAGCCTAAATGGCTCACCAGTGGCGCGGGGTCATCCGCGAATACGCTGACCGTCTACCGATCGGTAAAGACGATCGCATTGTCACGCTCGGAGAAGGCGGCACACCGCTGGTGTATGCGCCGGCTTTATCGGAAGAGACGGGCAATGACGTCTACCTCAAGGTTGAGGGCATGAACCCGACCGGTTCCTTCAAGGACCGCGGTATGACGATGGCGATTACGGCCGCGGTGAACGAAGGCGCCAAAGCCGTCGTGTGTGCCTCCACTGGCAACACGTCGGCTTCCGCTGCGGCTTATGCCAAGCAGGCGGGGCTGACGTGCGCGGTCTTGGTTCCAGACGGCAAGATCGCGATGGGTAAGCTTTCCCAGGCGATCGCGCACGGTGCGCAGATCATCCAGATCGACGGCAACTTCGATAACTGCCTCGATGTTGCCCGGAAGCTCTCGGAGTCATATCCGGTGTTCCTCGTCAACTCGGTCAACCCGAACCGCATTGAGGGACAAAAGACGGGCGCTTTCGAGGTGGTCGATTTCTTGGGCGACGCCCCTGACTATCACCTGTTGCCGGTCGGTAACGCCGGCAACATCACCGCGTACTGGAAGGGCTATAAGGAGTACGCGAACAAGACCGAGAACCACCACGGTGAGGTCATGGAACCGGTCGCGACCAAGACCCCGATCATGTGGGGCTTCCAAGCAGAAGGTGCGGCTCCCATCGTCAAGGGACACCCAATCCTTGAACCAGAGACCGTTGCGACAGCCATCCGGATCGGTAACCCGGCATCCTGGAAGCAGGCTGAAGCGGCGCGCGACGAGTCCGGCGGCCTGATCGATTCCGTGACCGACCAGGAAATCTTGGAAGCCCACCGCTGGTTGTCTTCACGTGAGGGCGTGTTCGTTGAGCCGGCCTCCGCATCGGGCGCTGCGGGCCTTTTGAAGATGCATCAGGCTGGGAAGGCTCCGGAAGGCAAGACGATCGTGATCACCGTGACCGGCCACGGTTTGAAGGACCCTGAATGGGCCGTGAAGTCCGCACCTGCTGAGGAAGCCGCCCCGCGCAAGCTGCCGTTCGATGTGCATACGGTCGCTGAAGCACTCGGCTTGGTCTCTTCCGGCGGCGCTACATCTTCAGGTGACTCCGCCGGCGCAGACGGCGCCAACACCGGCGACGCATAGTCATGGCGAGCGGATGTGAGCCGGTTCGTGATGAGTGCGGCCGCTTGAAGCTGGTTGCTGGCCGTTCCGTGACGGTCAACGTTCCCGCCACGAGCGCGAACCTTGGGCCTGGTTATGACAGTTTGGGTTTGGCGTTAGGTTACGGCGACCGCCTGGTGGTCCGGACGCTCGCCAAACCCGGTGTTTCGGTTGAGATCACCGGCGAGGGCACTGAGACGCTCCCGCGGGATGAATCGCACCTTGTGGTCAGGACTCTGCGCCGTGCATGCACCGACCTTGGGGTGGCCGCCGATGTGCTCGATTGTGTGGGCCTTGAGCTGATTGCCGAGAACCATATTCCTCACGGTCGCGGGCAGGGATCTTCGGCCGCGGCGATTGTGAGCGCGGTTTTCGCAGCAGCTGGCCTGTTGGGACTGGATGTTGACCGGGAGCGTGACGTTTTGTTTCAGCTCGCGGCCCACTATGAAGGGCATCCGGATAACGTTGCGCCGGCCGTGTACGGCGGCTACACGATTTCGCTTGCCGAAGACGCGGTGGATGCATCGGAACCGGTGAGCGTGGATGCGGCCCGGGAAGACAGTGAAGACCACAGAGCGGTTACTGCGTGCGGTGCGACGCTGAGCCCAGTCGCTGGGGTCGAGTTCTCCACGGTGGTTGCCAGAGTTCATCCGCAATTGACGCCTGTGGCCGCGGTTCCTCAAACCACGTTGTCCACCCACGCCGCCCGTAGCCTGTTGCCGGCGGTCGTGGATCACGCGGATGCCGCCGCGGATGCTGGCCGTGCAGCACTGCTGACATACGCGCTCACGAAGGATCCGCGCCATCTGATGCGGGCCACGCGGGATTGGTTGCATCAACGTTTCCGTGCTGAGGCGATGCCGGAGTCAGCCCGGCTGGTGCGTGCTGCCCGAGCCGCGGGGTGTGCGGCTGTGATCTCGGGCGCCGGTCCAACGGTGTTGGTGCTTGCCAACGGTGAAAACCATGCCGATGCCGCACTTGAGGTTTTGAAAGACGTCACATCGGGAGGCGGCTGGGATGTCTTCATGCCAGGTCTTGACGAACGAGGTGCTATGGTAGAGGTGCATCGGAACGCTTGTTGAGCGTATGAGATGCACGTTCCACCGAAGTACCGCGTCTAAGGCGCATGTGCGTTGACGTGTGTAGAAATGTACATCGGATGGATGGGAGTCTTGCTCTATCCCGGCTTCGATACCGGTCGAGGTATCAAGCGGGTCGGCGTGAGGCCACCGTCAGCGGTTGCTGGAAATACTTTGGTTTCTGTAACTGGTTTGGTTTCCAGGCCTACTGTCATGGTGCTCCTGGCAAGAATCCCGTTGCTGTGACCACCGTTCCGGGGTGCAGTATGACCAAATTTTTCCCAATAAGCACAGCTTCGAAAATGTTTCATGTGTGAAGTGTGCATGTGACGAGGGAAGGAACCTTCGTGTCCCAATCCACCGCCGAGAACACCGGCGCACCTGTTGAGCAGACTGAGACGAAAGCTAAAGCTCCAGCTAAGAAAGCTTCAGGGGGTTTGGCATCGTTGAAGCTCGCTCAGCTTCAGGAATTGGCTTCGCAGCTGGGTATCACCGGCGCTCGTCGCCTCCGTAAGGCTGATTTGGTGGCCAAGATTCAGGACCATCAGCGTGGCGGTGCCGTCGCTGACCGTGAGGCCGCTAAGAAGAAGGAAGAAGCTCAAAAGGCCCAGAAAGACGCGCAGAGCCAAGCGCGCAAGGGCGCTCAGAAGAAGGACGCCGATAAGGCTCCGGCTGATAAGGCTGGGGCGGCTGAAGGTGATTCCGCTTCCGCTAAGAGCTCTGACGCAACAGATAAGACCGCCGATGCGGCGGATGAGTCTTCACGCTCGGGCCGTGGCCGCCGTCGTCGCTCTTCCTCCGCTGCAGCCGGTGCACCGTCGAAGAACGATCAGCACGCCGGGGAAGAATCCTCTGCACACGCAGATGATAAGAACCGCGACGAGAACAAGAACAACAGCGACAAAAATCACAGCGACGACACAAACCGTGGCGGCAAGCACGAAAGTGATAAGCACCGCGGCGATAAGAACAACGCTGAGAAGAAGCACAGCGATAAAAACAGCGCTGAGAAGAACAACGGCGAGAACGACCGCTCCGAGAACGAATCCGGTGAGGACTCTTCCGAGGATTCGCACAACGAAGGGGGCCGTAACCGCCGCGAGACCCGCAATCAGCGCAACCGCCGTAACCGGCGTGGGCGCGACCGTGATCACAACGACTCCAATGAGGACTCTCACGAGGACTCGGATGATCGTGGTTCGCGTAACCAGCGCAACCGCCGCAACCGTAATCGTGACAACAACAACGACGATTCGCGTGGTAACCGCCGCGAACGTCAGCGCAACAACCGCCGTAACCGGGGCCGTAACCAGATCGAGGTTGAGGATACCGAGCTGACCGAGGATGACGTGCTCGCACCAGTCGCGGGCATCCTCGATGTGATGGATAACTACGCGTTCATCCGCACCTCCGGTTATTTGCCCGGCCCGAACGACGTCTATGTGACGATGAAGCAGGTTCGCCAGTACAACCTGCGCAAGGGTGACGCTGTTGTTGGTGCGATTCGTGCTCCGCGTGAGGACGAGAACAACAACCACTCCAATAACGGCAAACGTAACCGCTACACGCCGCTGATCAAGCTCGCGACCGTGAACGGTCTTCCGGCTGATGAGAACAAGGATCGAGTGAACTTCAATAAGCTCGTTCCGCTCTACCCGGAAGAGCGTTTGCGTCTTGAAGCCGGCGCTAAGTCGGTTGGTCCGCGCATCATCGACCTTGTTGCCCCGATCGGTAAGGGCCAGCGCGGCCTCATCGTTTCCCCGCCGAAGGCCGGTAAAACGATGATCCTGCAGTCGATCGCTGATTCGATCAAGAAGAACAACCCTGAGGTTCACCTCATGATGGTTCTTGTTGATGAGCGTCCTGAGGAAGTTACCGACATGCAACGCACGGTGGACGGCGAAGTCATCGCTTCCACGTTCGACCGCCCGGCTGAGGATCACACCACTGTTGCAGAGCTAGCGATTGAACGCGCTAAACGCCTCGTTGAGCAGGGCCGCGACGTCGTGGTTCTGCTGGACTCGATGACCCGTTTGGGCCGCGCCTACAACCAGGCCGCCCCGGCATCGGGCCGTATCCTCTCCGGTGGTGTCGATGCTGCAGCGCTCTACCCGCCAAAGCGTTTCTTCGGTGCTGCCCGCAACATCGAAAATGGTGGTTCGCTCACGATTCTTGCGACAGCACTGGTCGAGACCGGGTCCAAGATGGACGAGGTCATTTTTGAAGAGTTCAAGGGCACCGGCAACATGGAGCTGCGTCTGTCACGCAGCCTCGCTGAGAAGCGCATTTTCCCGGCAGTGGACGTCAACGCGTCCTCGACCCGCCGCGAAGAGAACCTGCTTTCACCTGAGGAATTGAAGATCATGTGGCGTCTGCGCCGGGTGCTCTCAAGCCTTGAACCGCAGCAGGCGCTCGAACTTTTGACGACCAAGATCAAGGAAACCGAATCGAATGCGGAGTTCTTGATGGTGGTCAACCGCACCACGCTGGACGGCAAGTAGCCGCGCAACAACGCTCCTTATGGCAGGCACGTGAAGGGCCTGCCATAAGGAGCGTTTGTTCTACCCTGGTGTTCTAAGACCTGGCGTTTTAAGAGCCGGTATTTTCAGAGCCGATCACCGTGAGCCGACCTACGTAGGAAACATGATGAGTGAAACGAACGATCCGATCCAAGCGATCCTGGACGAATACGAGCAACTACAGACCAGGCTTTCTGATCCGGACGTGTATTCAGATCAGGGGATGGCGCGCAAGCTAGGCCGCCGTTCCGCCGAATTGCGTCCGATCGTGGAGACGCACAACAAGCTGGTGCAGGCGCGTGAAGACCACGAGGCCGCTGCCGAGATGGCAGAACTTGATGAAGAGTTCGCGGCAGAAGCCAAAGAGCTCGAAGCCCAGATCCCGGAGCTTGAAGAGAAGCTGCGTCGTTTGTTGATCCCGCGTGACCCTAACGATGGCCGCGATGCGATCCTCGAAGTCAAAGGCGGTGAAGGCGGTGAGGAAGCCGCGTTGTTCGCTGGAGACTTGTTGCGCATGTACATCCGCTACGCGGAGAACCGCGGCTGGAAGACCGAAATGCTCTCGGCTACCGAATCCGATCTGGGCGGCTATAAGGACGCCCAGGTTGCGATCAAGGGGACCGGCAGCGAACCCGCCGAAGGCGTCTACGCCGCGTTGAAGTTCGAAGGTGGCGTCCACCGGGTCCAGCGTGTTCCTGTCACGGAGTCCCAAGGCCGCGTCCACACGTCGGCCGCTGGCGTCTTGGTGTTCCCGGAAGTCGATGAGCCGGAAGAGATCGAGATCCACGACAACGACCTCAAAATCGACGTCTACCGTTCCTCCGGCCCGGGTGGACAGTCCGTGAACACGACCGACTCTGCGGTGCGCATCACGCACTTGCCGACCGGCATTGTGGTTGCGATGCAGAACGAGAAGTCACAAATCCAGAACCGTGCCGCCGCGATGCGCGTTCTACGCTCGCGTTTGCTCGCCCACCAGCAGGAGCAGATCGAGGCGGAACAGGCTGATCAGCGCCGTTCGCAGGTGCGAACTATGGACCGTTCCGAGCGCATCCGCACCTACAACTTCCCGGAGAACCGCATCGCGGATCACCGCACCGGCTATAAGGCCTACAACCTCGACGCCGTGCTTGATGGCGACCTCCAGGCTGTGATCGACTCCTGCATCGAGATGGATGAAGCCGAGCGCCTAGCCCACGTAGGTGAGGGCAACTAAAACATAGGTTGTACCGAGATGTCTCTTCCTTCCGATGACGGCCGGGCGCCTTCGAACCCAGGAGCATCGCCTCCAGATTTATCGGCAGCGCCTCCAGATTTATCGGCAGCGCCTTCAGATCTAAAGGCTGCGCTCGGGTGGGCGAGTGCCCGTCTTGCTGAGGCGGGGGTTGCCTCACCGGCAGCCGATGCCCAATGGCTTGCCGCGCACGCGATGGGTGTTTCGCGCGGTGAGTTGATGGCGGCTTCGCTTCGGGGTGCCCCCACACCAGAGGGGTTCGAGCGTCTTGTTGAGCGGCGGGCGCGCCGTGAGCCACTGCAGCATATCCTCGGGACTGCCGGTTTCTATGGGCTTGAGCTTGAGGTGGGGCCGGGCGTTTTCGTGCCTCGGCCGGAAACCGAAACGCTCGTTGAACAGGCTTTGAAGGTCCTGCAGGGGCTGGCGGCGTGTGAACCTGCGCCTGAGAACGATGTGCCAGCTACCTACGATGCGCTAGTTACCTACGATGCACAAGCTGCTTCGCGGCAGGTGCGGATCGCTGACTGGTGCGCAGGTTCCGGGGCGATCGCGGCCGCGCTCGCGTCTCATGTCACAGAAGCGAAGGGGCAGGCGCCTGTTCATATCGAGGCGGTGGAGGCCAGCGGCGAGGCCGCGAGCTACGCAAGCCGGAACCTCGCCGGCACCGGCGTGGAGCTGATCGAGGAAGATGTTTTCACCCATTATGCGGCCAAGCCCGGGTGCTTGGATATGGTGTGCGTGAACCCACCATATGTTCCCGATGCCACGCCGATCCGTGATGTTGAGACCCAATTCTTTGACCCTCACACCGCGTTATATGGGGGAGGGGGAGACGGCTTGAGTATCCCGTTCGCTTTGATCGAGCTCGCTGGCCACACCTTGCGACCGGGGGGAGTGATACTGATGGAGCATGCAGAAGAGCAAGGCTCACCCTTGCGGCATGCGGCGTGCGCCACCGGGGCATTCAACCGCACCCAAACGATGACTGACCTGACTGGCCGGGACCGCGTCACGATCATGTGGCGCAACGGAGCAGAAGCGGTTGTGTAAATAAACCAGTCGCGGGAATGAAAGAATAGAAGAGTGAGCACTACATATGATCTGACCGACCCTGAAGCGCGCGCTGACGGTATCGCGCGAGCAACCGAGGCCCTCGGCGCTAGGGGTCTGGTCGTCATGCCCACTGACACCGTCTATGGTGTGGCTGCGGACGCGTTCAGCCCGCAAGCTGTCGCGACCCTTCTGGCGGCTAAAGGGCGGGGGCGTCACATGCCGCCGCCGGTGCTCATCCCACGCCCCGAGACACTCCAAGGGCTGGCCACTGACATCCCAGAAGGGGCGAGCGCGGTTGCCGAGAAGTTCTGGCCGGGCGCGCTGACCCTCATTTTGATGGCGCAACCCTCCCTGACGTGGGACCTCGGAGAGACCCGGGGCACTGTTGCGTTACGGATGCCTGATCACAAGGATGCGCTCGAACTGTTGTCGCAGACCGGCCCGTTGGCGGTCTCAAGCGCTAACCGTTCCGGGATGCCGGCCGCGATGAGCGCGCAGAAGGCACACGAGATGCTGGGGGACTCGGTAGCCGTCTACCTTGAGGGTGCTGCAACGAAAGAAGACGCCGCAACCAACGAGGATGAGGCGTCCGAGTCTGAGCTGTCCGAATCCGCGCCGTCCGAGTCCGAGCCGGCTCCGCCATCGACCATTGTCGACTACACGGTCACACCACCCAAGGTTGTGCGCGCCGGGGCGTTGAGCGTTGAACAGCTGCGTGAGGCAGACCCGAGCATCCTCGACATCGACGGAAACCCCGCACCGAACACCGAACCGGCACCAAACACCGTGGCAGAGGAGACGCCCGAACCATGAGGGTCTATCTTCTGCTCGCGGCTCTAGCGTTCGTGGTGTCTACAACGCTGACTCCGGTTCTGAGGGCCATAGGTAAACGCACTATGGCCGATATCCCGGTCCGTGCCCGTGACGTCCATTCCGAGAAGATCCCTAAGCTCGGTGGCGTGTCCATGATCGTTGCGTTCCTGGTTGCGTTGGCGGCCTCGGCTCAGGCACCGTTTCTGACCGGCGTGTTCATCCGGCCCGATGTGGTGGCGGGCTTGGTTCTGGCGCTCATCGTGATCCTGGTGGTCGGGGTCGCCGATGATCTGTATGAACTGCGGTGGTACTACAAGCTGCTAGGTCAGCTGTTGGCTTCATTCATCATGGCGGTTTCCGGGGTGAGGCTTGAGGTTTTGCCGGTCGGTTGGGTTCAGATCGATTCATCGGTGTGGCAGATCGGTGCGGCGATGTTCCTCATGATCATGATGATGAACGCGATCAACTTTGTTGACGGTCTCGACGGCCTCGCCGCCGGCATCGCAGCGATTGGCGCGAGCGCGTTTTTCATCTACTGCTATACGCTTGCCCGTCAGGTCAATCAGTACGATCACGCGAACCTTGGTGCGCTGCTGATGGCGATCCTGTTGGGTTCATCCCTTGGGTTCTTGATCCATAATTTCAACCCCGCCAAGATTTTCATGGGGGAGTCCGGTGCGATGATGATCGGGCTGGTCATGGCTGTTGCCACGATTGTTGTCACGGCAGACTTGCGTGCCCTTGATGGTGAACGTTTCAGGAACATCCCCGCATATATGCCGATCGTGCTCCCGATCGCGGTGATCGCCTTGCCTTTGGTCGATTTGTTCCTCTCGGTTTTGCGGCGTGCCGCACGCGGACGCTCACCTTTCACAGCAGACCGTGGACACCTGCATCACCGGCTGATCGACGGCGGCTACACGCATCGCGGCGCGGTCTTGTTGCTGTATTTGTGGAGCGCGATCGTCGCGTTCGGCGCCATCCTGATCAACCGGGTCCCCGCACCGATCATCTTGCCGATCTGGGGCCTTCTGTTGCTTGGGGCGGGGATCTTGACGATCCACCCGTGGATCCGTCGCAAGCTCGCCCATCGCACTGAAGCTGAACACAAGAAGCTGCATATACGTAGGAAGGGCCGCGTCTAGATGTCGCAACAACAGCCGCACCTCATCACCGAAGCCTCGGATTCCATTGCCTTTCCGTGGCTGAGGGTGCTGGCTTACTCCGCGGCTGCCGGCTCAGCTGTAACGGTAGTGATCACTGTCCTCGGGGCGGTCTTCGCCAGGTTCCCGGGCGCGTTCTCAGCGTTCGCCGCGGCGGCCGTCGTTATGGTGTTCTTTGCTATCTCCTTGCTCGTAGCTCACGTGGTTGGCAAGAGAAAGCCCGATGCCGTTCTTGCGGCGTTCATGATCACCTACGTGATCAAGGTGATAGCTTTCGGTTTCTTGCTTTTCATCCAACCGGATGAAAGCTGGTTTTCACGCGGATGGGCCATCGCAGGGGCAGTGGGGGCGTTCATCGCCTGGCAGGCTGCTGAGATGTGGGCGATGATGAAAATCCGTCTCCGGATCTACAACTAACGAAGTGGTGACAATGGCAAAAAAGAGGCTTAATTCGACCCAGCGCGGCTATGGGCCACCAGATGCTGCGGAACATCCTGTGCGCGAATACGTGACCTATCTACTCGGCGGGATCATCTCCTTCGGTTTGATAGGATGGTTGGCGGGTATGGCCCTGGACCGTTCGTGGCTGCTTTTCGTAGGAGCCGGATTAGGTGCCGTGGCCGGGCTCTATATCGCTTGGCGTCATCACGTTGACCGTCGTAGGGAAGCCGGACGCCTGAAATAAAGCCACACCCCAGCACGAGTCTCCGAATACCACGATGATCATCCCGATGATTCTTTGTGCGGAGACAGCCGTACAGCTTCTAGAGAGGAAACGCGTTGATCGCGCTTGCGCTTTCCACAGCCGCCGGTTCCGACGGTTTCATCCCACCAACCATCGATGACCTCCACCTTCCGGAGATCATCCCGTGGGGCGCCGAATACGGCACCGGGTTCGGCAAGCAGATGCTTGTCGTACTGCTTACTGTTTTGCTCCTCTCGTGGTTCTTTGTCGCTGCAGCACGCAAGCGTCAAATGATTCCAGGCCGCTTCCAGTTCTTCGGTGAAGGGTTCTACTCCTTCGTCCGGAACTCAGTGGGCCGTGACATGCTCGGCGAAAAGGAGTTCCGCAAATACACCCCGCTTCTGGTGGCGTTGTTTGCGTTTGTCCTTGTCAGCAACCTGATGGGGGCTGTGCCCTTCATCCAACTGCCCACCACGTCACACGTCGGTACAGCGTACGCGCTAGCCGGCATCGTGTACGTCTACTGGATCTACCTGGGTTTCAAGACCCACGGGATTGGCTACTTCAAGGTCGCACTCATGCCATCGGGTGTGCCGTGGCCTTTCTATTTCCTTGTGATTCCGATCGAGATCGTTTCGACGTTCTTGGTTCGTCCAATGACGCACTCGCTGCGTCTGTTCGCAACCATGCTTTCGGGTCACATGATCGTTGCGCTTGCTGGCTCAGCGATGAACTTCATGTTCCTGAAGATGGGTGAGTGGTATGGATATCCACTCGGTGTGCTCGTCTTCATCGGTGCAGTAGGTATGTTCCTGTTCGAGATCTTCATCATGGTTCTGCAGGCTTATGTCTTTGCCCTGCTGACCGCGGTGTATATCCAGAGCTCGATCGCGGAAGCCCACTAGCACTATCCAACAAACTGCCCTGTAGCGAGACGCTAGAGGGACAACCATCCGCCCTTGTCCGTGGATCCACAAACCAGTTCACAAACCGCGGACACCGTGAAAGGAAAATCATGCAGATCTCCGGAAACCTCAACGCCATCGGCTACGGTCTCTCCGCCATCGGTGGTGGTATTGGCGTGGGCCTCGTGTTCGCTGCCTTCATCCAGGGTGTCGCACGCCAGCCGGAACTCCAGAACAAGCTGCAGCCACTCGCCTTCATGGGCCTGGCGTTCACCGAGGCACTTGCAATTCTGGGTCTCGTCTTCGCGTTCGTCTGGAACTAATCGCGTGAATTCCCCTTCCAACCCTTAAGGGGTGAGGGAAAACCACGCTGATGGACCATTACGCAAGAAAGACGGGTGAAACATGGATAACGCAGTGATCCTCGCGGCAGGTGCCGCTAATCCGCTGCTGCCGAACTGGTGGGAGGTGCTCGTCACCCTCGTCGGCTTCCTGGTTCTGCTGATCATCGTCGGCAAGGTAGCGACCCCGATGTTCGAGAAGACCTTCGAGGAGCGCACCGCCGCTATCGAAGGTGGCATCCAGAAGGCTGAGGCCGCACAGGCTGAAGCTGAAGCTGCCAAAGCTGAATACCAGCAGCAGCTGCAGGAAGCCCGCACCGAAGCAAACCGCATCCGTGAGGAAGCGCGCGCAGAAGGTGCACAGATCCTTGCTGAGATGAAGGCTAAGGCCGCTGAGGATGCAGCACGCATCACCGAGCAGGCGCAAGCCAGCATCCAGGCAGAGCGCGTTGCAGCACAGGCCTCCCTCCGCACTGAGGTTGGCTCGCTGGCAACCGACCTCGCTTCGAAGATTGTCGGCGAAGCCCTTGAAGATGACGCACGCTCGCAGCGCGTTGTTGACCGCTTCCTGGCTGATCTCGAAGCACAGCAGCAGGGGGCGTCGAACTAATGGCAACTGCGACGAACGAGGCGCTGGCGAACGCGCTGGCAGCACTCGAGTCTTCGGCATCCACTGCCGAGCTTTCGTGGGCGACCGATCTGTTTGGCGCTCTGAACGTCATCGACGAGAATGCAGCTTTGCGTCGTGCGCTGACGGATCCTTCACGGGAGCCGGAAGCCCGGGCTTCGCTGGTACGCAGCCTCTTTGGGGAACGTGTCGGTGATAAGGCTCGCGAGGTCCTCGAGGGGCTGGCGCGCTCGCGCTTCTCCACCGAACGGGACCTAGGCGACACCCTCGAACTCGTCGCCGCCATCACCGCGACGACCGTTGCCGAAAAGGTAGACGGCGCCGCTGGACTGGACAAACTCCAGACCGAGCTGCTCGGTTTCGTTGACCTGGTCGCTTCCGATCACGAGCTCCAGTGGGCTCTGACTGATCCACAAGCACCAGTCGACGCGAAGGTTGAGCTCGCACAGAAGCTTGCACCACAAGCCTCTGATGTGACCCGCGCACTGCTAGCGCAGGCGGTATCTCATCCTCGCGGCTTGCGACCTACCGCACTGGTAGAGCGTTTCGCTGAAATCGCGGCACACCGGCAGCAGCGTTTCATCGCTACGGTGAGTGTGACCCGTCCGCTGACCGATTCGCAACGCGAGCGACTGCAGGCCGGGCTGAACTCGATGTACGGTCGCGAACTTCGCCTCAACGAAGTGATCGACCCAAGTGTCGTAGGTGGCGTCCGGATTGTTGTAGGCGACGAAGTGGTTGACGCAACCGCTGCAAGCCGCCTGGCAGATTTGCGCCGCAAGCTCGCAAGCTAAGTCCGCAACCGAGTAGTTTTAAAAGCATGACGTCCCAACGACCGGTCGGAAACCGGTAGGGACCACCAATCTAGAGAGCAGGGAGAGGCAGATGGCCGAGCTGACCATCAATGCCGAGGAAGTCCGTAACGCACTCAACAGCTTCGCAGAGTCCTACACCCCGGATTCCGCAGAGCGTGTAGAGGTCGGACACGTTGTCTCGGCAGCTGACGGCATTGCCCACGTAGAGGGTCTTCCCTCCGTGATGGCGAACGAACTGGTTCGTTTTGAAGACGGAACCCTGGGCCTGGCCCAGAACCTGGACCGCCGTGAAATCGGTGTTGTTGTCCTGGGTGACTTTGAAGGTATTGAAGAGGGCCAGGAGGTCCACCGCACCGGAGAGATTCTCTCCGTGCCAGTCGGTGACGAATTCCTGGGCCGTGTAGTTGACCCGCTGGGTCAGCCAATTGACGATCAGGGCGAGATCAAGGCTGAAGGCCGTCGCGCGCTTGAACTGCAGGCTCCAACGGTGACCCAGCGTCAGTCGGTTAATGAGCCGCTGCAGACCGGCCTGAAGGCGATCGACGCGATGATCCCTGTCGGCCGTGGCCAGCGTCAGCTGATCATTGGCGACCGCCAGACCGGTAAGACCGCCATCGCGATCGACACCATCTTGAACCAGCGTGAAAACTGGGCATCCGGTGACGTCACCAAGCAGGTCCGTTGCGTCTACGTCGCAATCGGCCAGAAGGCGTCCACGATCGCGGCTGTGAAGTCCACCCTGGAAGAGCACGGCGCGATGGAGTACACCACCATCGTTGCTTCCCCAGCATCCGACTCCGCAGGCTTCAAGTACCTCGCACCATATGCGGGTTCCGCAATCGGTCAGCACTGGATGTACGGCGGCAAGCACGTCCTCATCATCTTCGATGACCTCTCGAAGCAGGCTGAAGCCTACCGTTCCGTGTCCCTTTTGCTGCGCCGCCCACCGGGCCGTGAAGCATACCCAGGTGACGTCTTCTACCTGCACTCCCGCTTGCTCGAGCGTTGCGCGAAGCTCTCGGATGAGATGGGTGCCGGCTCGATGACCGGCCTGCCGATCATCGAAACCAAGGCAAACGACGTTTCCGCGTTCATTCCAACGAACGTTATTTCCATTACCGATGGTCAGATCTTCTTGCAGTCCGACCTCTTCAACGCCAACCAGCGTCCAGCTGTCGACGTGGGTGTCTCCGTCTCCCGCGTTGGTGGTGCCGCACAGGTCAAGGCTATGAAGAAGGTTTCCGGTACCTTGAAGCTCGATCTGGCACAGTACCGCGACATGCAGGCGTTCGCGATGTTCGCATCGGACCTCGATGCCGCATCCCGCCAGCAGCTGACCCGCGGTGCACGCCTCATGGAGCTGCTCAAGCAGGGCCAGTACCAGCCGTACTCGGTCCCAGAGCAGGTCGCTTCCATCTGGGCAGGTACCAACGGCTACCTCGACGACGTCCCGGTTGAAGACATCAACCGTTTCGAAACCGAGTTCCTGGAGAACCTGCGCCACCGCACCTCGATCCTGACCACGATCGCAGAATCGGGCAAGCTCGAGGACTCGACTGTTGCAGAGCTCGAATCTGCAGTGACCGAGTTCAAGCGTGGCTTCTTCGGTGAAGGCCACGACACCCTGGTGACTGCCGGCAACGAAGAGCATGACGCTCTGGCTGCCGAAGACGTCAACCAGGAGCAGATCGTCAAGCAGAAGCGCTGATCGCACATCCGCTGAAGGTGGCGGCGAACCAGCGAAACCTCGAAGGTTCGCCGCCCACCACCAGCGGGGCATGAAAGGACATCCATGGGAGCCCAAATCCGGGTTTACCGCCAGAAGATCGCATCGACATCTTCGATGAAGAAGATCTTCAAGGCGATGGAGCTGATCGCGACCTCGCGCATTACCAAGGCGCGTAACGCCGTTACTGCAGCCCTGCCTTATGCCAATGCGATCACTCGCGCTGTATCTGCCGTATCCTCGCAGTCCGAAATCGACCACGTACTGACCCGTGAGAAGGAAACCGCTAAGCGTTCCGCTGTAGTGGTGTTCACCTCCGACCGTGGTCTGGCTGGTTCCTACTCCGCATCCATCATGAAGGAAGCGGAAGAGCTCATCACAGCTCTGAAGGAAGAAGGCAAGGAAGTAGACGCATATCTGGTGGGCCGCAAAGCTCAGCAGTACTACGACTTCCGCGGACGCGAGTATAAGCGAGTGTGGACAGGTAACACTGACGCACCTGAATTCGATACTGCTCAAGAAATTGGCGCCGCCGTGCTCGAAACTTTCGAGCGTGAATACGAAAACGGTGGGGTAGACGAGATCCACCTCGTGTACACCCAGTTCAAGTCCATGGTGACGCAGGAACCAAACGTGACCCGTTTGCTTCCACTCGAAGTCGTTGAAGAGGAAGTTCAGGACGAATCCGAACTCCATCCGCTCTACGACTACGAGCCGGAACCAGAGCAGGTGCTTGACGCACTGCTCCCGCGCTACCTGGACTCTCGTATCTTCGCAGCCATGTTGCAGGCTGCAGCATCCGAGCTTGCAGCTCGCCAGCGTGCAATGAAGAACGCAGGCGACAACGCAGAAGAACTGATTGAGAAGTACACGCGACTGCGTAACAACGCCCGCCAGGCAGAAATTACGCAGGAGCTCACGGAGATCGTCGCAGGCGCCGACTCGCTCGGCGGCTAAGACCCCTCAACCGAAGACCACCCCAGCTATAACAGCGAAGTGAGAGACATGACTGCTCAAGTTACCGAAGCGGCAGCGACCGCGACGCCGGGCGCAACCGGCCGCATCGCTCGCGTGATCGGTCCGGTCGTGGACGTCGAGTTCCCGGCTGACGCGATCCCAGCGATCTACAACGCACTGACCTGTGAGGTCACCCTCGCAGGCGAGACCCGTAAGATCACGTTCGAGACCTCCCAGCACCTGGGTGACAACCTCGTTCGTGCAATTTCCCTGCAGACCACCGACGGCCTGGTTCGTGGCACCACCGTACAGGACACCGGTGCACCGATCTCCGTCCCAGTTGGCGACGGTGTCAAGGGCCACATCTTCAACGTTCTGGGTGAATCCCTCGACGTTGACCAGGACGAAATCAAGGCCGACGCCCACTGGCCGATCCACCGCAAGCCTCCGCACTTCGCAGAGCTTGAAGGTGCAACCGAGATGCTGGAAACCGGTATTAAGGTTATTGACCTTCTGACCCCTTACATCAAGGGTGGAAAGATTGGTCTGTTCGGTGGCGCTGGTGTTGGTAAGACCGTCCTGATCCAGGAAATGATTACCCGTGTTGCCCGCAACTTCGGTGGTACCTCGGTATTCGCCGGCGTTGGTGAGCGCACCCGTGAAGGTAACGACCTCTGGGTTGAAATGGAAGAGGCCGGCGTTCTTAAGGACACGGCACTGGTATTCGGCCAGATGGACGAGCCACCAGGCACGCGTCTGCGTGTTGCACTGACCGGCCTGACCATGGCGGAATACTTCCGTGACGTGCAGAACCAGGACGTTCTGCTCTTCATCGACAACATCTTCCGCTTCACCCAGGCAGGTTCCGAGGTTTCGACCCTTCTGGGCCGTATGCCTTCCGCAGTGGGTTACCAGCCGAACCTCGCTGACGAGATGGGTCTGCTGCAGGAACGCATTACCTCGACCCGTGGTCACTCGATTACCTCGATGCAGGCGATTTACGTCCCTGCGGATGACTACACCGACCCGGCGCCAGCAACCACGTTCGCGCACTTGGATGCAACCACTGAGCTCTCCCGTGAGATCGCCTCGCGTGGTCTGTACCCAGCTGTGGATCCGTTGACCTCGACCTCCCGCATTCTGGACCCACAGTACGTGGGTAAGGATCACTACGACACGGCTGTCCGCGTCAAGCAGATCTTGCAGAAGAACAAGGAACTCCAGGACATCATCGCGATCCTCGGTGTTGACGAGCTCTCGGAAGAAGACAAGATCGTCGTTGCACGCGCACGTCGTATCCAGCAGTTCCTCTCCCAGAACACCTACACTGCTCTGCAGTTCACCGGTGTTGAAGGTTCGACGGTTCCGATCAAGGACACCATCGAAGGCTTCAAGGCGATCGCAGACGGCGACGTCGACCACCTGCCAGAGCAGGCGTTCTTCAACTGTGGTGACATGGAAGACGTACAGCGTCAGGCACACGAGATCGAGAAGGCCACTAAGTAATTATGGCTACGTTGGATGTGGAAGTTGTCGCAGCAGACCGCCACGTGTGGTCCGGTGAGGCACGTTTCGTGAAAGCAACCACGGTGGAAGGTGAGATTGGTGTCATGCCATTCCACTCGCCACTGATGGCTCTGCTGGCCAGCGGCGACGTGGAGGTAGAGCCCGTCGATGGCGCTCGCATCCACATTCAGGCCGCTGGGGGTTTCTTCTCGGTCGACTCGAACCGAGTGACCATCGTTGCTGACCGTGCGTCGCTCGTGGATTCGACCGAAGCCTGATTCACCATGTCGATCGCACAGGGCTTGCTCCTGCTTGGAGTACTCGTTCTTGTGCTGATCGGCGCCTACTTCGTTGCTATGAGGGTACGCCGCAACCAGTTGCGGCGTACCCTCGGCACGTTTAAAGGTGCATTACACAACGAACAGGAGCGCTGGACGCGCGTCATCTGCAGATACGGCGACCATCGACTCGATGTTCTACGCCTCTTTTCTGTCAGCCCCATCCCAGTGCTGAAGCTGCAACGGCCGGACATTCAAGTGCTCGGGTGGGAACCGTCCGAGACGGTGCCTGGACGGTTCCCCTCCGACTGGGTTGTGGTCGAGATCAAAAACCGCGAGCAACAGATCAATCTTGCGATGAGCTATGGCGACTACACCGGCCTCGCCTCATGGGTTGAAGCCGGACCGGTTGCCGGTATGGGGACCTGGCGTCAATCGCCATCAAATTAGTACAGAAGGCCGCCGACAGTGGGCCGGAACGGTAGCACTCGGCTTCATGCGAGGGTTTATGCGAGCCTGAGCTCAGAACAGACGCGACTCGACGTCATCGACGCCGCGCATCGCATCGTAATCCAAGACCAAACATTCGATATCGCGGTCCTCAGCGAGAGTGCGGGCCTGAGGTTTGATCAGCTGGGCGGCAAAGATCCCGCGGACAGGCGCCAGATGGGGATCGCGGTTCATCAGCTCAAGATACCGCGTCAACTGCTCAACACCATCGATCTCACCGCGACGCTTCAGCTCGATCGCCACATAGCCGCCGTCAGCGTCCCGCGCGAGAATATCGACAGGCCCGATAGCGGTCATGTACTCACGGCGCACCAGGGCCGCGCCGTCGCCGATGAGATGGATCTGCTCGGCTAAGAGGCGCTGCAGATCAGCCTCAACACCATCCTTGATCAGGCCCGGATCCACGCCAAACTCATGCGTGTCATCGGCGAACACCTCATAGATGCGAATCGTGAGCGCATCCCCGGTCTTGGCGTTGCGGACAATCCACATCGACTCAACACCTTCTGCGGCATCCACCTCATCAGGTTCACTCACATGCGTGTGAACAGGCGCGCTCATCCAGTTCAGCGGTTTATACGAGCCGCCGTCGTTATGGATCAACACTGAGCCATCGGCTTTGACCATGATGAGCCGCTTGGCTTTAGGGAGGTGGGCGTTCAGCCGCCCCGTGTAATCAACAGCGCATGTAGCAATCAGAAGTCGCATCGTGGATAGTTTAGCCCCCGTGGGTGTTTGTCTCCATCCGGTCAGGTGAGCGAGCGGCTCGGTAGGGTAGTAGCAGGTTGTCGGGCCACACAAGGATTAGGCCAAGAGGGGAGAACAGCGTGGGACGTAAAAACCGCAGAGCTCCGCAGGCTCGTGGCGCAAGCCGCAGGAGCTCGGGTTCGCGTTCTTCTGCCTCCCGCAGAGGCCCTCGCCCTGTACGGACCCGTGCATGGGACTTAGATACAAGTAGTGGCTGGCTTCACTACGGCCACGAACCGTTACAGGACTTCAGCGACGGGCTATGGCATGTGCGCGCAGTACCAGGCTATGGCGCGAGTAAACATTACCGCTGCCCGGGCTGTGATCAGCTGATACCACCGGGCATCGCACACATTGTGGCGTGGAGAGCGGACGGTTCACGATCGGACGCGGACGCCCAAGCAGACAGGCGCCACTGGCATAGCAGATGCTGGGAGAACCACGCGCCGCGTCGTTGAGGCCGCGCTAGCGAACCCGAGACGGTAGCTGCACTGGAGGGCCCGATCTGGGTTAGCGGGCGTCTTGCCTGCGGAAGAAGACTTCCTTGATCAGCGTGATGGCGGCAGCAGCGACCGGGATTGCCATGAGCGCACCCAACACGCCGAAGAGCGCACCACCGGCGATCACTGCGATCACCACCACCGCGCCTGGAACCTTGACGGCACGCGACATGATCCTAGGCGAGATGAAGTAGGCCTCTACCTGCAGGTAGACGATGTAGAGGATCGCGTACAGCAGTGTGGACTGCCAGCTGAGCGAGAATAGAGAGACAATCACAACCAAGGTTCCCGCGGCCACGCCACCTACGAGCGGAATGAATGCGAGCATCGCAACACACAGTGCAAGTAGCAGCGAATAGGGGATCCCGAAGATCGTCATCAGGATGAACGAGAAGCAAGCGTTGACAATGGCGACTGTTGCTTGCCCCATGACGTAGTTGCCTACCGAACGCGTGATGTTCTCTGACAACACGGCGACCCGCTGTCTGCTGGAAGCCGGCGCGAAAGAGAAGACAAACAGTTTCAGTTGTGGCAACGAAGCCAAGAAATAGGTTGCCAGAACGAACACGATGAGTGTGCCGAAGAAGAACTCACCCACAAAGTTACCGGCGTTGATCACATTCGCTAGGGTGTCAGGGCTGTTGATGATGGACCTGACTTCTTCACCGACTTTGTCGATGAGGTGGAACTGAGCATCCAGTTTCTGAACCATCGGTTTGGCGGTGACGTCATCAAGGATCGCGGGCGCGCGTCGAGTTAGCTCAGAGATCTGGGTGATGAGCGCGGGGATCAGCAAACTCAAGAAGCCAGCCACGAACGCGAGAAGTACGAGCACGACCACGAGCACACCGACCCAGCGCCGCCACCCGCGGGATACGAAGAAGCGCACGATGGGGTCCATGCCTAACGCGATGAACAATGCCAGCGCGATCCACGTCAAAAGCTGAGATAGCTCCGCCAGTATCAGCCACGCCATGACGGCAAGCGCTACACCTACTGCAAGACCGAAACCGGACTTCACGGGGGTCTGGAGTGCGGGGCTGTCTGGCGAACTTTTCGCTGTTCCAAGCGCCGAGCTGGAGGTTTCGTCCGCTTCAGAATTGCTGGATGCACCGGATCCATCGATGGTGGCCTGCGGGGACCCGGGATCATAGGGTAAGGGTCTATCCGTGGTGGTGAGCGCGCGGCCTAGCCAGTGCGGAACAAACTTGCGGAACCGTGCAGACGCCGCGGGGGCAGGGGTAGGGGCTGGTATGGGGCCGGGGTTGAGCGAGTTTGTTGCGTCGATATCGGGCGCTCGCACCGCGAGCGTGTCCTTCTCCGGTTCAGGCCGCCCGGTTTGGCCGGTGGAGGGCTCAGCCTTGCTGTGTTCCGCCGTTACGTCGGGATCCTCGCTGTCAGATGATGCCGGCGTGTCGCTAGAGTCCGGGTCGCTAGGTAGGTCACCGCCGAGGCGTATCTCATCGGGGAGGTCTTCGGGTTGCATGCCCGGAGGCCTGGAGGTTTGGCCATCAAGCTCCGAGGCGTTGGGCTCATCTGAACGCGCAGTCATGTCGGCTAGACTACCTAAGTTTGGAGCGAATTACGGGAAAGACGAGGGTCTACTCGTTAGACTCTTAGTAGACGCGGCATCGCCCGCGATTGTGACTTGACCGAACTGCGGTGCTGAGCGCCGCGGCTGATACGAGGATGATTGACCTATAGTGCGCAAAATTATTAGCACGGCTGCCCTGGTGATAGGCGTGGTGTGCCTCATTATCGGTATCGGACACATGACCTGGTGGTCTCCGCAGGATCGCCTCAGCGCTGAGATCCCGGACGATACCCCGGATGCGCCGATCACCATGATTTCTTCAGAGATTCATTTGGCGCCGGATTCCAACCCAGAGGTCAAACTGGGGGAAGAAGGCAAGTTCACGGTCGCAGTCGCACGCCCCTGGGACATCCAGGAGTGGGCGGGGTCCTCTGCGATGAACGTGATCGAATCTGTGGACACCGGTTCGCGCACGTTCAAGGTCGAGCACAAGAAGGGCGATGCAAAGGCTCCTAATCCTCAGGGCTCTGACCTCTGGATTTCAGAGTCTGAGCAAGAAGGCCGGTGGGATGTGGCCTGGCCTGAGGAGATTCACGGTCCTGTCGCGCTGCTGGTCATTAAGGACGGGACTGAACCTGCGCCGAAGGATCTTGTGGTGACGTGGGATAACCCGGAGGCTGAGATGTCAGCCAAGTGGGCTAAAGCGACTCCGTGGTTTGTTGCCGCTGTCATCTTGTTTGGTCTTGCCCTGATTCTGGCGATGTCTCGTCCGAAGCGGCGCGGTGGCCGTCGCGTTGCTGATTCTCCGCGCCGTGCCGCAGCGGCTCGTCGAGGAGAGGACGCTGACCGGCGGGCTAACCACACCGGCCGCGCCGCTGGCGCAGGTATCGGTGCCGGTGTCGGTGCTGGCGCCGCCGCTGGGCATCCAGACGGCCAGCCGGGGGCAGATGCTGGATACGACGGTGACTCCTTTGAAGGTGCCGGCGATACGGCTGAATACGAGTTGCCTAACTTTGGCGGTAGCGATCCATATGTTCCGCAGTCGGATGACACGATCGTTGCAAGCCGCAGGCACGGCGTGGTTGCTCCCGCTGATTCTGAGGAACATGACGGTAACGACCAGGACCGCCGCGACGACGATGACGACTATTACGGCGGCGGATCTGCCGCACCGGCTCACGGCGAACAATCATGGGGAGACGATGAGCGCAACTGGCAGGAGGGCGATGACGTGAACCCTGAAGAAGATCCACGATTCCGCTCTGTTGCTGAACCTGCTACAACTAAGAGCCTTGGCCAACGTGAGGGTCGGCGCTCTCGTGCCTGGAAGGGCCTGATTGCTGTGGGTGCGGCCCTCGGCCTTGCGCTCCCGTCTCAGGTCGCGTGGGCGGACACCTCGGCCGAGAAGTCTGAGGAGGCCACCGCTAAGGCTGAAGAAGAGGAAGCCTATTCGATCCTGGTCACAACCCAGCTTGAGCGCATCATGAGTGATGTCAGCGACGTTGCTGCTGAGGGCGATAAGAAGCGTGACGCGAAGAAGCTCGAATCACGTTTTGAGGCAGACGCTCTGAACCTGCGCCAGGATCTTTACAGCGCGTTGAAGAAGAAGGTCAAGCTCAACGACAATCTTGTTCCGCCGATTTCGAAGAAGGTTGTGACCGCCGCGGTTCCGGTAGACCGTGGCTTCCCTCGAACCATCATGGCTGTGACCACGGGCAGCAACAAGGACCTGCCGGTCATTGTGACCCTCAAGCAGGCGAACGCCCGTTCCCAGTACAAGGTTGTGTCCGCAGTCCCGATGGTCGAGGGGGCAACGTTCCCGGGTATCGCAGTGGGGGACCCGGAGGTCCGCGCAGTTTCTGGGGGAGGTAAGAAGGGTGGCCCGATGTCACCTGAAGATGCCCTGAAACAGTTCTCTTCTGCACTGGGTGATGCGAAGTCCGGCGCTGCGAAGAAGTTCGCTAAGTCCCCGATGGTCGATCAGCTGCGTAAAGCAAACTCGGAGACCAAGAAGAGCTACGAGGGCGACGGCAAGGGTAAGTTCACGACCGATTACAAGGTCAACGCGAAGTCTGCTAACGCTTTGAAGATGCCGGATGGCAGTGTCATGGTCTCCGGTTTGGTCACCGAAACCATGAGGATGACCCCGGAGAAGGACGGCGGTAAGACGAAGCTCGCCGGCTTCATCCGCGAGTTTGTTGGCAAGGAAGAGACTGACAAGCCGGTCGAGGCTCGCCTCACGATTCCTGTGGTCATCAACATCAAGGACGGCAAACCAGCCGAGGTCGTTGGTATGTCGTATGTCCCTGTTGGTGTAGAGCTGAAGTAGCGACCGTGCGCCCCGAGGAACCTGCGGGGCACGACTGAGAGGATGAGGCACGCAGTGTCGATGGATTCTTCATCATTTGATGCACAGCCTGGGCAGGCGCACAACCCGAATGCGAGTGTGGGTGCTTCCGGAAGGCAAGCTGAGTTCGCCGCTCCAGCGTCCTCGGCAGGTGCTGTGGACTTATCATCGCTAGGCCAGCAAACCCCAGGCCAGGCTACTGAGGCATCGGACATGGAAGCCTCGCTGGGCCAGTGGGCCACGATGGTCACGGAAGAGTCGCTGCAGGAGTTCGCGCAGCTCAGCACGCGGGTCCCGGCGTTCTTGGTCGCGTATTCGGCGCGCTCTGAAGCCGCCGACTCCGTGGTCCGGGTTGTGGATGATGCGGTTGAGGCTCAGGCGGGTAAGTTCGTTCTGGGTGTTGTGGATGTCGATGAGCATCCGCGTGTGGCTCAGGCCTTGCAGATTCAGCAGGTGCCGATGCTGCTTGCGGTCTTAGGTGGCCGACCGATGCCGCTCTTCGCAGGCACCGTTGATTCCGAACAGATGGCGGCAACACTTCAGGAGTTGCAGCAGGTTGCGGTTCAGCAGGGGATGGCTTCCACGGTCGCACCTATTAACACGGCTGGCGCCGAAGCGGCTGGTGGCCGGTTCGCTGAGGCTGATGCGCTGGTTGCGCAAGGGGAATATGATGCGGCGCGGGCTTTGTATGAGCGTGCCGTGGAGGAGAACCCGGCTGATGCGGAGGCTGAGGCCGGTGTGCATCGGGTTGATTTGTTGAAGCGGGTCTCTGGTTTCGATGCGCAGGAGGTCCGTGATACTGCGGCTTCCAACCCGGATGATGTTCAGGCCCAGATCGATGTCGCTGATCTTGACGTCGTGGGCGGGCACGTGGATGATGCCTTCTTACGTCTGATTCGTTTCATCGGAGCGCATCGCGGTGATGACCGTGAGACGGCACGGGTGCACTTGGTTGAGTTGTTCAGCGCGGTGGGGCAGAACGATCCACGCGTTGCCGCTGGTCGCCGCAAGCTGGCGATGAGCTTGTTCTAGTTGAACCGGTGAAGTAACCGGAGAAAATGTGTCAAGAGCCACACATTCTAGTGTGGCTCTTGATCTGCATTAAATCGCATGGTTCGATTTTTATATGACGCATATTGCAGGCGAACCTGCGCATAACCATGAACGTGGGGTGGGGCCTACGCATAAAGGTCATGAAACAACATCACATCAGACGCAAGGAAGTTATCAGATGCAAGGTTTAGCGGATCCGTCCTCGGCGGCGGTGAGTTTCCGTGGGCTAGGTAAGAGTTTCGGGGATAAGGTCGCGGTCTACCCGTTCGCCTTCGACGTTCCGCGTGGATCGTTCTATGGACTGGTGGGGCCTAACGGGGCAGGTAAGACCACAACGTTGTCCATGCTGACCGGCTTGCTACGCCCGGATACCGGACATGCCTATGTTCATGGAGTCGATGTGTGGAAGGAACCACTCGTAGCGAAGAAGAAGCTGGGCGTTCTGGCTGATGGTATGCGGCTTTTTGACCGGCTTTCGGGCCGTCAGTTGATCACATACACGGGACGTTTGCGTGGCATGGATGCCGAGGTGGTTAACGCGCGCGTTGAGGATCTCTTGCGGGTCATGGACCTACAAGAGGCGGCCGATAAGCAGGTTGTGGATTATTCCGCGGGTATGCATAAGAAGGTCGCGCTCGCGTGTGCGATGATTCAGGCGCCGCAGGTTTTGGTTTTGGATGAGCCTTTCGAGGCCGTGGACCCCGTTTCGAGTGCCAATATTCGTGACATCTTGAATAACTATGTTGAGCAGGGCGGTACGGTCCTGATTTCGAGCCACGTCATGGCGATGGTTGAGCGGATGTGCACGCACGTTGCGGTGATCGCGCAGGGGCAGCTCAAAGCTGCTGGGACGGTGCAGGATGTATGCGACGGTATGACCCTTGAAGACCGCTTTGTTGACTTGGTGGGTGGCCGCGGCGAGCAGGAAGGGTTGTCTTGGTTGCACAGCTGATCAAGCTGCGGTGGAGGCTGTTCATTAACGGCCTGATCCGCAATAAATGGCAGCTCTTTGGCGTGATCCTGGGCGGGCTGTACATGGGGTTCCTGCTGGTGATCGGTGCGTTGGCGTTGGCGGCGATGACCCCGGAAGATGCGCCTTTTGCTCAGATGATCGTGGTGACGCTGAGCGCACTGGTAGTGCTGGGTTGGACTGTTGTGCCCGCGTTCTTCACGGGCATGGATGGGGCGATGGAGCCGCAACGCTTTGCGTTGTTCCCAATCAGCGCCGGAAGGCTCGCTCCAGGGTTGTTACTCGCCGGTTTCATCGGAGTCCCTGGCGTGGCAACGCTGATCTTCATGCTGATCGCTGCCTTCTCCTTTAAGTTCAACGCTGACTTGCTCGCGTGGGGGATTGTTGCCGGGCTGTTCTCAGCGTTGGCGGCGCAGCTTTTTGGGCGTACGTTCATGACGTGGTTTAGCACGGTGGGTGTCAAGCGTGGTGTGCGTGAATTAGGGACTGTGGTCTTGTTCCTCCCGGTCATGTTCATGGGGCCGATGATGGCCACGTTGGGTCCGGAGACGGATCACCACCTGATCGTGAACGTTCTAAACACGTTAGCTACCGTGAGCTCATATTCGCCGTTCGGTGCGTTCTTTGGCGCTGTGTGGGCCTTTGCATCGGGGAACATGGTCCACGGCGTGATCAGTGGCGCGATCGGTTTTGTGAGCATTGTGGTGTGCTGGGTTCTCTATGTTCGCATCGTCAAGAAGGCCGCGGTGTCTCCTCCGCATACGGCCGCATCGAAAGACGTGAAGGGGCTGGGCTGGATCGGACGCATGCCGGCAACTCCGTGGGGTGCGATTGCCGGCCGCGCGCTGATCTATTGGCTTAAGGACGCCCGCTATTCGGCCTCTTTGATCATGGTGCCGGTCCTCATCGTGGTGATCGGCATATTCATGCCACTGTTCCAACCGGAGGCTGCTTTCGGTGGCCACCTCGCCGGCATTATGGTTGGCGCGCTCATGGGGTTCAGTATTTCTGCCGATATTTCTTATGACTCAACGGCGTTCCATACACATGTTCTCACCGGGGTGCGTGGCTGGCAGGACCGGCTGGGCCGTGTAGTTGCGGTGCTACCGCTCTCATTCGTAGCAGTCGGACTATCCGCGGTGGTTCCGTTGCTGATTCTGGACCGCGTCGAAATGATTCCTGATTCGCTACTGGCTTCGCTGGCAGCACTCGGTGTTTCATTGGGGCTGTCCGCGCTGGTATCGGCACGCTGGATTTATGCTGTTCCACAGCCGGGGGACTCCCCGTTCCAAACGCCACCGGGGTCCGGTATGCGGATATTCATTACCCAGACCCTCTACCTCGTCGCGGTAGCCATTCTGCTCGCGCCTACCGTGGTCTTCTACCTCATGGCGTGGAACGAGGCGCGCGTGGTTCCGTTCGCGGTAACCGCCGCGTTCGACATCGTGTGGGGCCTGGTGATCTGTGTAGTAGGTATCTGGCTAGGCGGGAAGTGGTACGACCGTTCGACGCCTGAGCTGATGCAGACCGTTATCCGCCACGCGTGATCAATCATCTTTCCTCGTGTGCGCTCGGGCCGGGGCGGCATAGAATGGGTGGCATGAGTTCTCTCAACGATCCCTATGCCAACGATCCTGCCTCGCCTGACACCGCCTCACCTGGCGGCACTGCTGTGATGGACCGGCAGCTGCAAGAGCAGTTGTCGGAACCAGGGGACCATGAACGTTTTGCGCACTACGTGCAGAAAGACAAAATCATGGAGTCCGCCCTCACGGGTGAACCGGTGATCGCTTTGTGCGGCAAGGTTTGGGTCCCAGGCCGTGACCCGCAGAAGTTCCCGGTGTGCCCGGACTGCAAGGAAGTCTATGATTCGATGATGGGCGACTAAGCTAGCCCAGCGTCCGCGCGGGTTGACCCAGCGGTTCACTGTCGCGCTGTTTCCAAGCCGTGTTCGTTGCACGCGATGCTTGTTTTGTTGCGCCCGTTTCCGCATAGAAACCGGTGCTCTGTTTCTGATGGTTGAAGAATGATTGTGGAGTGATGCCTTTATGTCCGATGCCCTGTTTTCCGTGGGCGAGGACATGCCACCGGCGTATCCGGAACGAGCCGCGTGGGGCACAGCTCCTAAGCTGCGGCAGTGGCAGGCAGAGGCTCTTGAAGCGTTCTTCAACAGTCCAGAGAAGGACTTCCTTGCAGTTGCAACCCCAGGCGCAGGTAAAACAACGTTCGCGTTGCGTGTAGCCAAGACCCTGGTTGAGCGCGGCACCATCAACCGCATCACTGTTGTAGCGCCGACCGAGCACCTGAAGACGCAGTGGGCTGACGCCGCCGCCCGCATCGGGCTCTCCATTGACCCGAACTTCAAGAACTCCGATGGCCGCCACGGCCGCGGCTTCATCGGCGTTGCCGTGACATACGCACAGGTTGCGAACAAGCCGCTGCTGCATCGAGCACGCACTGAGGCCGGGAAGACGCTCGTGATCCTCGATGAGGTCCACCACGCAGGCGACGCGTTGAGCTGGGGCGACGGTATCCGGGAGGCCTTCGAGCCTGCGGTACGCAGGCTATCGCTTACGGGTACGCCGTTCCGTTCGGATACGGCGCAGATCCCGTTCGTTGAGTATGTAGAAGACGAAGAGGGCATCCGCCGTTCGAAAGCCGACTACACCTACGGTTACGGTGAGGCGCTCAAGGATCACGTTGTTCGCCCTGTCATGTTCATGGCCTATTCCGGTTCGATGCGGTGGCGCACCTCAACAGGTGAAGAGATGGAAGCCCAGCTGGGGGAGGCCGCGACCAAAGACATCACACAGTCCGCGTGGCGTACCGCTTTGAACCCTGAAGGTGAGTGGATCCCGAAGGTTCTTCGCGCAGCGGATCAGCGTTTGACTGAGGTGCGTCGAAGCGTTCCGGATGCCGGCGGATTGGTGATCGCAACCGACCAAGACAGCGCGCGTGCGTATGCGGCGATCCTGGATCGCATCACAGGCGAGAAGACCACGGTTGTGCTCTCCGATGATGCCGGGGCCTCGCAACACATCGAGGACTTCACAGCGAACACGAAACGGTGGATGGTCGCCGTGCGCATGGTGTCTGAGGGTGTTGACGTGCCGCGTTTGGCAGTCGGCGTTTATGCGACCTCTACGTCCACGCCACTGTTCTTTGCTCAGGCGATCGGACGTTTTGTGCGCTCCCGCAAGCGCGGCGAGGTCGCGAGCGTCTTCTTGCCCTCGGTGCCTGTTTTGACGCTTCTTGCCAACGAGATGGAGGTAGAGCGCGATCACGCACTGGACCGGCCAAGTAGCGGTGAAGACCAGACGATGCAGGAAGTCGAGGCGGAACTCGCTCAAGCCAACCGTGAAGAGCGCGCATCAAGTGAGCTCACTCATGGCACCTTCCAGGCCCTTGAATCGGATGCGAGCTTCGACCGTGTTCTCTACGACGGCGGCGAGTTCGGGCTAGGCGCGGGCGTGGGTTCCGAAGAGGAACTTGATTTCCTTGGCATCCCGGGCCTACTGGATGCCGAACAAGTCGGTGAGCTGTTGCGTCAGCGGCAGGCCAAACACCTGAGCAAGCGGAAGACCGCGGCACAGCAACAAACACCGGGGCAAGAAACACAGGGAGTCGTGGATCACCGCCAGCTCATGGACTTGCGTACCCAACTCGCTAAGTCTGTTGCGGCGTATGCGAATAAGACGGGTATTCCACACGGTCAGATCCACAACAAGCTACGCGCCATTAGTGGTGGCCCGCCGGTGGCGCAGGCTTCCGAAAAGCAGTTACGTAACCGCATCTCGACGCTACAGAAATGGTTTGTCGGCCAAAAATAAGGGCCGAAAATAAACGCCGTGGACGGCGCCTAACCGTGGACGGCGCCTAACAACAGCGGCGGCGTCCAGAACAAATATGCCATCTATGCCCTGGGCGCCGCCGGTTGTGTGTGCTTCGTTTCTGTGGGTGTTTTGTTTCTGTGGGTTTCGTCTTTCTGTGATCTTAGTCCTCGATCAGCGTTGGGATCACGGGTTCGCCCCGCATCAGCTGGCGTGCCCGCCCCGGCATTTCTTCGATCGAGGATTTACGCCGCTCGATCGCTGCCTCGACACCAGCAGCGCCGGTCAAACCGTCCTGGATTTCGCCGTTCACCACGAGTGGGATCTGCAGCGGGCGGTCGCTATCGGTGGCCCCGGAAGGAACCCGGTTCACACCGATCAGCTCAGCGGTTGCGCGGCCGCGTTCATTGATCTGGCGGTACGCATACTTCTTACCACCCACCGATTTCTTACCGGATGCCGATTTCGCGACCGGAACCCACTGGCCGTCATTGCCCTGACGCGCAACCAGCTTGTACACCATGGAGGCGGTCGGTGCACCCGAGCCGGTCACGAGCTGGGTTCCGACCCCGTAACCATCCACTGGGGCAGAACGCAGCGCTGCGATCGCGTACTCGTTGAGGTCCGAGGTCACGATGATCTTAGTATTCGGGTTGCCGAGATCATCGAGAAGCTCCCGCACCCACACCGCCTGGGACAGCAAATCACCTGAGTCCAAGCGCACACCACCAAGCTGGGGCCCTGCTACTTCAACGGCGGTGCGCACGGCCTGCTCCACATCGTAGGTATCCACGAGCAGGGTCGTGTCAACACCCATCGAATCAATCTGGGCTTTGAACGCCTCACGCTCAGAATCGTGCAGCAGGGTGAAGGAATGCGCGGCCGTGCCCGCGGTTGTGAGACCGTAGCGGCGGCCCGCTTCAAGGTTGGAGGTGCTAGCAAAGCCTGCGATGGCGGCCGCGCGTGCCGCCGCGATCGCGGACTCTTCGTTGGCCCGCCGCGATCCCATCTCAATGCATGGCCGTCCGCCCGCTACAGCGATCATGCGGGACGCCGCTGAGGCGACCGCGGTGTCATAGTTGAGCACTGAGAGCAGATAGGTTTCCAGGATCACCGCTTCAGCGAACGTGGCCTCGACCTGCATGATCGGGGAGTTCGGGAAATAGATCTCACCTTCGGCGTAGCCGGTGATATTGCCGGAGAAACGGAAATCGGCGAGCCAGTTGAGCATCGCATCGCCAACCACTTTGTTATCCGAGAGGTAATCGAGGTCTTCGGTGGTGAAACGGAAGTTTTCAAGCCCCTCAAGGAACCGTCCGGTACCGGCCAAAAGGCCGTAGCGGCGTCCCTCCGGGAGACGGCGTGCGAAAACTTCAAAAACACTCTTACGGTTTGCTGTACCGGAGGCCATCGCGGCCTCGATCATGGTCAGCTCGTAGCGGTCGGTCATCAGTGACGTGCTCGTTGACATGCCCCCAGCCTAATATGTCAAGCCCTCTGAGGTGGCACTCGGGTCCCACCACTACAATGTGTCGTATGGCTGCCGCAACCTCTGTGAGTTATCAAGTGGAGAAGGACAACGCGTTCGCACCCGCTGCCTCGCGCCCTTTCGAGCTTGTTGTGTGGGATGACCCGGTCAATTTGATGTCCTATGTTTCCTACGTGTTCCGCACGTACTTCGGCTATTCGGATTCGGTTGCACAGAAACTCATGCTTGAAGTGCACCATTCGGGCAAGGCCGTGGTGGCTCGCGGGCCGCGGGAAAAGATCGAAGCCGATGTTGAAGCCATGCACGGTTTCGGTTTGCAGGCCACGATGCGCGGAGGCGACGCCTGATGGCACGTCCTTTCAGAGCTACACGAAAAGGCTATTCAACTGAACTTGACTACGCAGAGGCCCAGCTGTTGGTGATGCTGGCTCGCGACATCGACCAGTTGCTTGCCGGGCGTGAAGCCGAACACGTCGATGCGGGTCTGAAGGCCGTATCGGGCACAACGGGCGCCGCTTCAAGGACAGCCTCAGACTCCGTAGAAGAACCAACAGTTACAGCAGCCGACGGGGCAGACCGCTGGTGGGAAGAACTGGGGCTCAGTAACGACATAGCGGACGCGGGGGCCTCGCTGCTAGGCGGGTCGGCTACGTTGGATGACCCTCAGGACCCAGCGCTTTTGGCTATCTTGCCGCGTTCGATCCATACCGATGACGCGGTGGGCGCCCTTGACGGTGCGGATGCAGCGATGCGTGCACGCACCGAGCCGGGGCTCATCGCTCGTCAAAGGGAAGGCTTGAAGTGGCTTGCGCGTGCTGTGATGAAAGACCCATTCTTGGTTCCGCATGAGAAAGCGGGGCAGGTGGCCTCGACACTCAACGTCATGCGGCTTGTATTGGCAGCCCGCCTGGGCATCGAGGATCAACAGGACGCCGATCGCGTGCAGGAAGCCATGGAACAAGGAGTGTCCGATGACCCGGACCAAGGCATGGTTATGCTTTACGGCTTCACCTCGTGGCTGCAAGACTCACTCATGCATGCGTTGTTGCGTGGAAAGGCTTAGCCTAGATACGCATCAAGCACCTCATTTTCTATGTGCATAACGGAGACCATGAAACCGGCATTGAACTCTGCCTTAGCAGATAGCGCCCGAGCGGATAGCGCCTCAGCAGAAAACGCCTCAGTGGAAGGCAGCGTCGCAACAGAAAACAACGCCGCGGCTACGGTGACTCGTGCGTTGCGTGGAGAAGCTTCAGCGAGTGATCCCACGTTGGCGCCGATCGGCGTGTTCGATTCCGGGGTTGGCGGGCTCACGGTGGCTCGCGCGATCATCGATCAGCTTCCACAGGAGTCCATCCTCTATGTGGGGGATACCGGGCGCGGCCCGTATGGGCCGTTGCAGCTTGCGCAGGTGCGCGCGAATGCGCTCGACATCATGGACCAGCTGGTCGAGGCCGGTGTCAAGCTTTTGGTGATCGCATGCAACACAGCCTCGGCCGCTGTTTTGCACGATGCACGCGAGCGTTACACGGTGGGTTACGGCATCCCGGTGGTTGAAGTGATCAAGCCGGCCGTGCGTGCGGCGGTGCGTGCAACCCGTACGGGCCGCATCGGTGTGATTGGTACGCAAGCCACGGTACGCTCACGAGCCTATGAGGATGCGTTCGCGGCCGCCCCGCATATTGAGGTGCGTGCGGCTGCGTGCCCTCGTTTTGTGGAGTTCGTTGAACGCGGCGAAACCTCAGGCGAGGAACTATTGGATGTTGCCCAGAGCTATCTGCAGCCGCTCAAAGAATATGGCGTGGATTCGCTCGTGCTGGGGTGCACGCACTACCCGTTGCTCACGGGCGTGATCTCTTACGTCATGGGGGAGGACGTGAGCCTGGTGTCCTCAGCGGACGAGACCGCGAAAGACGTGTTCCGTTCCCTCACCGAGGCAGGCCTCATCGCCCCGCCCGAGGCGAGCGCGCGCCACACGTTCATGGCTACCGGTGACACCGAGCATTTCTCGGTCATGGCTCAACGATTCCTCGGACCCGAGGTGACGGGTGTAACCCACATGATCCCGCGATATCCCGACAACACTTAATCGGAGCTCATGACATGAAACTGACGATCATCGGCTCCACGGGATCATTCCCAGGCCCCGGCTCGCCTGCATCGTGCTATCTGCTGACCGCACACGACGGAACCCGCCCGTGGCGCGTGCTACTGGATTTCGGGTCCGGATCCCTTGGCGTACTGCAACGCTACATGGACCTCAAAGACATCGACGCGGTCCTGATATCCCATCTGCATCCAGACCACTGCATGGATCTGTGCGGGTTACACGTTGCAGTGCACTGGGACCCAGAAGGCTGGGGCAGGGACCGCGTGCGGGTCTATGGCCCAGCCGATACCGCAGACCGCATGGCAGACGCCTACGGCCTACCGCGCGATCCGGGTATGCGTGAAGACTTCGACTTCCGGGATTGGGTTGCGCACAAAGCCGTCACGATAGGGCCGCTGACCGTAACACCGTATCCGGTGGTCCATCCCGTCGATGAGGCCTATGCGTTCCGCATTGAAGGACACGAGATCCTCGAAGGCCGGCAAATCCACTCCGTATTGACCTATTCAGGAGACACGGACGAATGCCCCGAACTCGTCGAAGCCGCCCGTGATGCCGACCTCTTCTTGTGTGAGGCCGCATTCCAAGAAGGACGCGACGACCACATCAAGGGAGTCCACCTGACCGGAAAGCGAGCCGGGGAGGCAGCGAAAGCAGCCGCAGTCCAGCGGCTCCTGCTCACCCACATCCCCGTTTGGACCGACCACACCACCGTCTTAGAAGAAGCCCGCGCCGAATACAGTGGCGAACTCGCGGTGGCCGTCTCAGGGGTAACCTACGGCGTACGTTCAGGCGAACGCATCGGCGACCCACGCACTGCAACCATGTCCCGCGTCCCAGAATCCCTAGCACGCGCACTTCAAGAGGCCGGCGTGCGGCACCGGCCCATCCCAGGCCACCGCGGAACCCGCGAAAACCCTGTCCAACCGGGGCCACACGATCCATCGCCATAAAATCCCTCGCCATAAATGCAGGCGACCCTTGCCGCACCAACACATAACAAGCCGATTACAAAACACCGTGAAACCACCAAAGAACGGATACGATGACCGCATGGGCATAACTAACACACGCGCCGATGGTCGCCGAGCAGACCAGCTGCGCCCCGTCACCATCACCCGGGCATGGTCAAAAAACGCTGAAGGCTCAGCTCTCATCGAATTCGGTAATACCCGGGTTCTGTGCACCGCTTCCTTCACCGAGGGCGTACCCCGCTGGCTCAAAGGAGAAGGGCGCGGCTGGGTTACCGCTGAATACGCGATGTTGCCGCGGGCAACCAACACCCGCAATCAGCGTGAATCCGTCAAAGGGAAAATCGGGGGCCGAACCCACGAAATTTCCCGGCTCATCGGCCGATCCCTTCGCTCCGTGATAGACACCAAACAGCTCGGTGAAAACACCATCGTGCTCGATTGCGATGTACTTCAAGCCGACGGCGGCACCCGCACCGCCGCCATCACCGGCGCATTCGTCGCACTCGCCGACGCAGTCGAATGGGCACGCCAAGAAGGCCTAGTTGATCAGGACGCGCAGGTGCTGACCGATACCGTCGCGGCAGTCTCGGTGGGCATCATCGACGGAACCCCTGTTCTGGATTTGCCGTACGTTGAGGACGTCCGCGCGGAGACGGACATGAACGTTGTGGTCCGCGGCTCGGGCGATTTCGTTGAGGTACAAGGTACCGCCGAGGGTGCGCCATTCAACCGTTCAGAGCTCGATGCACTGCTGGATTTGGCAGTGACGGGAGCGGCAGAACTAGCCGCAATGCAATGCGAAACACTGGGATGGCAACGATGAACGCAAACCCTACCGAAACTGTGAACCCCAACGAGGAAACAGCCCCGCGGATCGTGCTGGCATCCCATAATCAGGGAAAGCTAGCGGAGCTACGCGAACTGTTGCGCGGCAAGGTCGAAGGCCTCGATGTAGACACCCAGCTCATTGATGCGGCAACCGCGGGCGCTGCCGATGTGGTCGAAAGTGACGTGACTTTCGAAGGCAACGCGCTGCTCAAGGCCCGCACCGTGGCCCGAGAGACCGGGCTGATCGCGATCGCCGACGACTCCGGCCTGGCCGTAGACGTCATGGGTGGATCCCCAGGTTTCCTCTCTGCACGCTGGGCAGGGGTGCACGGCGACGATGAAGCTAATAACCGCTTGTTGCTAGCGCAGATGGCCGACATCACCGACCCGATACAGCGGCGCGCTTACTTCGTGTGTGCTGCCGCAGTGGCAAGCCCCGACGGCTACGAAGTCGTGGAACGCGGGGAGCTCGAAGGAACCCTCTTGACCGAGCCCCAAGGTGAGGGCGGCTTCGGTTACGACCCCATCGTGCAACCGCTGGGCTCCAGCAAGTCACTCGCCGAACACACCCCAGAGCAGAAGAACAGCATCAGCCACCGGAAGAAAGCGATCGAGGCGCTCTTGCCCTCGATTATCGCTGCCTGCTCTAACAGCTAAGGGAAGATAGCTGACGGAAAACAGCGACGGGCGGATTGCGTTGATACGCAATCCGCCCG
>NZ_KV789376.1:0-107095 GCF_001807575.1 Arthrobacter sp. HMSC08H08 | reverse complement strand
GGCGGATTGCGTTGATACGCAATCCGCCCGCCGTTTAGTTTCTCGGTTGTTTAGTTTTTCGTTTGATGAGTTTCTTCTACCGCTTCCCGTGGGGCGGCTGGCTTGTTCTTTTTCGAGTTGATGCGGTGACGCACGGCCTCGAAGATGATCGGGGTGATGGAGAGCAAAACGATCGCGATGAAGATGATGTCGATGTTCTTGCCGACCCATTCGAAACGGCCCAGCCACGCACCTAGCAGGGTCACGCCGCCGCCCCACAAGACGGCGCCGATCACGTTGTAGAGGAAGAACTTGGCTTTGTTCATGCCGGCAACACCGATGATCACCGGAACGAAGGTGCGAACAATCGGGATGAAACGCGCCAGAATCAGGGCTTTGCCGCCGTGGCGTTCAAAGAAGTCGTGCGCCTTGACCACGTGCTCGCGTTTGAAGACCTTGGAATCGTCGCGGCTGTAGAGGGCTGGGCCGGTTTTCTCGCCGATATAGAAACCGAGTTGGTTACCCACGATCGCGGCGATGATGATCGCGGGGATCGCAACCCATAGTGGGGTTTCGATCGCCCCGGTTGCCATCAGCATGCCCGCGGTGAACAGCATGGAGTCACCCGGTAGGAAGAAACCTAGCAATAAACCGGTCTCAGCGAAGATGATGCCGACGACCAGCGCGATGACCCACGGACCTAACCCTGAATCACGCAAGAAAACGTCAGGGTTCAACCAGTCAGGTAGGAACGCGGCACCGACATTAACGACGTTGGTCACGGCCTCAGGCGAGACCAAACCAGTGAATAGATTGCTCAGCATGAGAAGAATTCTACGTGGCTATCCGTGAGGAGCCGCATCGGGGCTTATATGATCCGCATCGGGGTAGAATAGGCTCACGTGGCTGTGGATTTTGTAGCAATTGACTTTGAGACCGCTAATGGTTTTCGTGGTTCTGCGTGCGCCGTGGGGCTCGTGAGGGTCCGTGATGGGGCAGTGGTCGATACCTATGCGTCGTTGCTACAGCCGCCTGCGGGTTTTGATCATTTTGATCCCCGCAACGTCTCGATCCACGGGATCCATCCCGAGCAGGTTGAAACGGCGCCGCGTTTTGCAGACGCCTATCCTGAGATTGCCGAGTTCATCGGCGGTGACCTTGTCCTGGCGCATAATGCGGCTTTCGATATCGGCGTGATCCGTGCCGGTCTGCAGGCGTGTGGTGTTGGTGCGCAGAAGTTGGTGTATGCCTGCACGGTCCAGTTGGCCCGTAAGGTCTATGACTTGATGTCTTATTCCTTGCCTTTTGCAGCACATGCCGCGGGCTTCGACTTGACCTCACATCACGATGCGTTGGCGGATGCGCGCGCGTGCGCGGCCATCGGGGTCGATGCGGCCCGCAGGCTCGGTGCCAGCACGATGACCGAGGCTGTGGAACAGGCTGGCTTGCAGGTCTCGACGATGGCGAGCTTCAAGCCGGGGGACCCTGAGTGCAAAGCGTTGCGTGACGCGCGCGGATGGCGGGTTGCCGGGCACGCTGTTCCGCAACAGCTGGATGCTCCGTGGCCGGTTGAAGGCCCTAACCCTGAACCGAATCACGACGCAGACCCTGCGAATCCGCTCTTCGGTCAACGCGTGGTGTTTACTGGCGAGCTTGGTATTCCCCGGAACGAGGCGAAAGAGCGCGCCGCCGCGGTGGGCGCTCAAACAGCTGACAGGGTGTCTACCACCACGAGTGTTCTGGTTGTTGGCGACGGTTTCGTTGCCGAAGACCTCACATCAGGCCGCATGACGCGCAAGGCACGCCATGCATTGGCGCGCCGCGACATGGGGCAAGACATTTCAGTGATGTCCGAGGCGGAGTTCCTCCAAGCCGTTGGCGGCCACTGGCCTTTGGGTGTTTGATACCGGCCAGTGAACACGCGGCGCTAGCCAGGCCAGTGCAGGCTCAGAACATGAGTTCTGCGAGCTTCTTCGAGTATTCCTCGATGAGCGGGTAGTGGTGGCGGGTGCCTGACTTGCCGGTCACGGCGGCGATGAGAGCGGCGGCGAACATGCCGGCCTGGAGGTAGCCTTCATCGGCGAGCGCGGTCCCTACGTCGGTAGCGTGCGCCTCACTTGCATCTGTGCCTAATGCGTTGAGGGCTACACCGGCAGCCAAGGTGAGGTTCGAGCGCGCAACACCGTCGTTGTTGTGGTCTGCCCGTTGGGCATGGTGGTCTGGCTGTTGAGCGCTGGGGTCTGGTTGCTGGGTGTGTTCGCCAACTTCGGCGGCGCGTTCGAGTGCCTGGATGAACGAGTTTTCTCCGGCGTCTTGGGGCATCTGGTGGGTGGCGCGGACGATCAGTTCCGCGGCATCCGCGCACGCGGCGTGGGCCTGTGGGGATCCGTGGGAGAGGGCTGCGGCGGCTGTTGCGAAGGAACGGGTCTGCTCGGTGGGCAGATAAGGGACCACTCCGAGTGCAATGGCGCGTGCCAGGACGCCGGGACCGTCTGTTGCAGCGAGCTCGGGAACGCTTGCGGCGGGACGGTTAAACGGGCGATGCGGAAGACTCATCTCGGGGGAGCGTAACCCAACGATGTTCTGCGGGTCCCCGCCTTCCTGGACGCCGAGCGCGAGCATGTGGTCCGTGAACGGGCGCGCTGGAGGGACCGGGGCTCCGTCCGGAAGTTCACGGTCAACTGCGCGGATCCAACGCAGTGCACCGAGCCACATGCATGCTGGCTCATCGGAGGTTACCCCGTCGTGGGCCCATTCGAGGGCTTCCATGAGGCCGTCTCCGATCGAGAGCATCAGCATCGATTCAGGCCCGAGCTGATGGACCTCGGTGGTGTGGGTACGTTCAACCTCTGCCGCGGCACTGAGCACAGCGTAGACGAGCTCGGCGTATCCTGAAGGGTCGGATGGGCGTGGTGTTGGTGCGGAGTCTGCGGGAGAATTGCTCATGCCTCCAGCCTAGCGGTGTTCGTCATCAAAATCTCAGGGGTGCTGGGTAGGGTGAAGCCATGAAGTTCCTGCACACATCGGACTGGCATTTGGGCCGTAATTTCCACGGTGAGTCCCTCGAAGCGGCTCAACGTAAGGCGTTGGGTGATGTGGTCGATGCCGCCCGTGAGCACGCGGTCGATGCGGTCTTGATCGCCGGTGATGTGTATGACCGCACGGTCCCGCCTGAACGAGCGGTCACGATGTTTGAAGACACACTTGAAGAACTCGTGCGCCTGGGTATCAGCGTGGTGGTGACGAGCGGGAATCATGACTCGGCGCGCAGGATGTCTTTCGGTAGCAGCTTCATGTCCGCTGCTGGCGTGCACTTCCGCACGAGCCTGGAGGACAGCATCGTCCCTATCCGCTTCACGCAACGCAGTGGCAACGGCGGAAGGGTAACGGTTAGCAGCGACGCCGAGAACGGGGTTCATGGTGCGGGCGGCGAGGTGGTTCAGCACGTTGATGTGTATGGGCTTCCGTACCTTGAACCGCGGGTTGTCGCAGTGCAATTGGGGGTTGAGAAACTCACTCATCACGATGTGGTTGCCGCCGCGGTAGCGAGAATCCGCGAGGTTGCCCAGCAACGCGAAAGCCAAGCCGGGGAAGTTCCGGTCAGGACGGTCATCATGGCGCACCTCTTCGCGGCCGGCAGCATGCCCACCGATTCGGAAGCAGTATTGTCTGTGGGGCAACTGGATCAGGTTTCAGCCGGGCTTTTCGCTTGGAGTGACTACACGGCCTTGGGGCATCTGCACGGTCCGCAAAGCCCCCTACCGAACGTGAAATATAGTGGCTCGCCGCTGCCCTATTCCTTCTCTGAAGCGCATCAAGAAAAAGGCGGGTGGATCGTGGAGATCAACCCGGGTGAGGATGTGAGCGCATCCTGGGTTGCGTGGCCGCCAGCGGTGCCGCTCGCGATCCTTAGAGGACCTATCGAGGAGCTTCTCACCAAAGAAGAACACGCCTGGGCCGAGCAAGCGTATTGTCAGATCACGCTGACAGATGCCCAGCGCCCAGAGCGCCCCATGGAACGGCTGCGGGAACGTTTTCCTAAGACCTTGGTGCTCCAACACGAAAACCGTGCAACCTCCCACGGCGCTGAAACCTACCGGGCACGGATGAAAAAGGCGGAGAATCCGCAACAGATCGCCGAAGGGTTCCTGGAATTCGTGCGCGAGCGCAGCCCGAATGAAGAAGAGACGAAACTCATCGAAGAACTCATCGAGCAGGCACGTGTTGAACAAGCAGGTGCCCAACAATTAGGCGTTGGGCAGAGGCAGGTAGATGGGCGGAGACAGGTAGATGGGCAGAGACAGGTAGAACAGTCCCACAGCGGGGCGGACGCGCAGAAGGGCCGGGCATGAAACTCCACACCCTCACGATGACTGCCTTCGGCCCGTACGCCGGAACCGAAACCATCGACTTCGATGCGCTCTCCGGAACCGGCCTGTTCTTGCTGCAAGGGGACACCGGGGCCGGGAAAACCACCATTCTCGACGCCGTGTGCTTCGCCCTCTACGGGAAGCTTCCCGGCGCCAGAAGCGAACTGGGAACCAACCCGCCCGTCAGAAGCAGCTACGCTCCCGCATCCCTCGCCGCTTCCGTAGAACTCGAATTCTCAATTGATGCGCAACGCTATCGAGTCAAACGTTCCCCGGCATGGAACCGACCGAAGAAACGCGGCACTGGAACCACCGCAGAGAACGCGAAAGCCTACGTCGAAGAGCTGGTGGATGGCCACTGGGTCAGCCGCGGCGCCAAACCCGCTGACGTCAACGTCTTCCTTGACGGCGCACAAGGCCTCCTAGGCCTCACCCTCGACCAATTCACTCGCGTGGCACTGCTACCACAAGGGGAGTTCGCCCAGTTCCTCAAAAGCAGCACGAATGAACGCGACGCACTGCTCTCAACCCTGTTCGATGTGTCCCTCTACGAGAACCTGCAGAAAACCGCGAACGAACATTCCAAACATCTCGAAGCCCAAACCCGGGACACTCAAGAAGCCTATGAACGCTGCATCGAAGACCTTGAAGAGCTCGCCGTGCGCTTTTGTCTTGAACCAGCGGATCTGGAAGGCGCAAGCGATGATCTCGGGTGGGCTGAAGGCCTGACCGAGGCGGCATCGCAGCTCATCCAGCGGCGCAGCGAGGCTCACCAAACGGCAACACAGCACTACGGGGATGCGAAAGATAAGCTCGCCCGCCTGGAATCCGTGGCGCGGGACGCCCGTGAATATGAAAACTACCGGCAGGCCCGCGCCGAACTAGAGGCCGGAGAGGCAGAAGCCGAGAAGAAACGGCAGGCCTTAGTACTCCATGAGCGCGCACGTGAAGCTCAGCGCTTCATGGAGGCAGAAGCGAACGCGGCCAGCACGGTTGCGAAACTCAGCGATGCATTCGAGCAAGCTCGCTTGGAACTACCTCGTACGCTTCCGGTGGATCATCCCGAACAGGCCTACCCATACCGGGAACTGACCCGAGGCAATGATGCATCTGAAACTCATGCCGCGAGTCTCGCGCTCTCACAACCTGTGCACGAGTTCACCGCGTGGGAAGAAGCCATTGCTCAAGCGCGCACACGGCAGCGGGAACTCATCACAAGCCAGGAAGCATGCAAAGCATCTGCGGCTACACTTCACCGCGCCCAGGCCGAGAGCGAAAAGCGTCAAGCCCACGTTGAGCAGGCAAACGAGACCCTCACACAAGCACACACCAGCTATGAGCGGGCACTCGAACAAGTTCAAGCGTGCCAGAAGCCGGAACAAGGCGCGTCCCAGCTGGAAGAACGGCTCCACAAGCTCACCAAGCAAGCACAAGCGGCCCGGGCTGTCGAAGACGCCGAGGCAGCCCACAAGGCGGCGCGTGAACGCGGCGAAGAAACCCAAACCTCACTCGACGCTGCCCGGGCATACGAACATGACCTCTACTCCCAGCGTGAGGCGTACCTCGTGGCGAGCCTTGCCCAAGATCTCACACCAGGTGAGCCGTGTAGCGTGTGCGGCGCGACCGAGCATCCCTCCCCAGCCACCCATACACAGGCCGCGACCAATGAAACGGAGACCACCGGCTCGGATCCAACCACAGCCATCCCAACGGTCACCGAACACGACATCGAAGAAGCCCAGCAGGCCAGAAAGCGTGCCGAGCGTGAGAACAGCGCGGCACAAGACCACGCGCGTGGCAGCTACGAGGCGCTCAGTGCGGCCCGAACCCAAGCCGGCGGCTTGAGCCTGAAGCAAGCCCAAGAATCCATCGCGGAGCTGGCGAACAAGCTGGAATCGGTGCGTGAGCAAGAAGACGCATTCGAGCGGGCAGAGACCGCCGTCACTTCAGCTGAAAAAGCCGTTGACGAAGCTCGCAGCCGACTCAAACACGCACAAACCGAAGCCGCCGCGAGCCGGCAAACCCTCGAAGAAGCAAGCCAAGAGGATGAGCGGCGTCGCCACAAACAGCTCGCACAGCAAGGGGAGTGGGAGAGCATCGAGGCCCTGAGTGCGGCACTCACACGTTTCACTGACACCATGCGGCGCTGCATCGACCTACATGCCCGTACAACAGATGCACAAGAGCAGATGAATGAAGCACGCGCAAAGGCTGAAACGTACCTCACCCATCACAAACTCACCCGCACAGAAGCAGAGAGAAACCTCCTCGAAGATGAGGAAGCAGAGCAGCTGAAGAAGGACATCAAAGCCCGTGCCGATCTTGAAGCACGGTCAGAAGCGCTTGGCTCGCTCGAATCCGTTCAGCGCGCAATCCAACGCATCGAAGACCGCGAGAGCACCCCAACGGAAGAACAGCTGACCGAACAGCGCGGGCGAGTCCAGCAAGCGGCGGAACGTAAAGATGAAGCGCTCGCCGCCCACATTGAAGCCCGGCACGTCAGCGAATCGATCGATCAGGCTTGCGCAGAACTGCGCGATGCAGATTCCCGGCGCGGCGAGCTCGGGGCGCAAGCGCAACGAGCCAAAGCTATAGCGGCGGCCCTCAACGGGACCGGCGGTGAGAACCTCAAGTCCATGAGCATTCGCGCCTATGTTCTAGCGGCCCGGCTTGAAGCGGTAGCTGAGGCGGCGACCCAGCGGCTCAACGTCCTCTCCGATGGCCGCTACAGGATCCTGCATGATGACACGAAGAGCCGTAACAGGAAAGCGGGCCTCGACCTCGTGGTCGAAGACTCCTGGAACAGCGTGGTCCGCCCCACTGCGACCCTCTCCGGGGGTGAAACCTTCCTGGTATCCCTCGCGTTAGCGCTGGGCCTTGCTGACATCGTGCAGGAAGAAACCGGCGGCATCACCATCGAGACGCTTTTCGTCGATGAAGGGTTCGGGACACTCGATAAAGAAACACTCGATAAAGCGATGACCGGCATCGAACGGCTCCGGCAAGACGGACGGATGATCGGCATCGTCTCCCACGTCGAAGAGTTACGCAGCCAGATCCCTGACCAGATCTATGTCCATAAGACCCGGAAGGGTTCACAAGTGAAAGTCATCACAGCAGACCAGCCGCAAACTTGAAAGACGGCCGGACGCGTGTAGGCAAGGGCTAGCATGAGAGGCATATGACACCAGTACAAGGCCCAACTGAAGAAGCGCCCCAATCAGCTACGAGTTTCCGCCGCCTCGCTCAAGACGCCGGGGCGCTCTATTTTCCGATCTCGCTGTTAGCTCGCTTGCCGATGTCGATGCTCGGCATGGCGTGCCTGACCTACATCGTCGCCTCGGCTGAAGACTTCACAACCCCAGGGCTCGTGACCGCGATCGGCGGGGTAGGGGCAGCGATCGGCACGCCCATCTCCGGGGCCCTCTCAGACAAACTGGGGCAAAAACCAACGCTGCTCGGCCTGTGTCTTATCCATGTTCTCGCCCTCATCGGGGTTCTGTACTTCGGCTCCGGTAGCGACGGGCCGGTCACGCTCACCCCGCAGCTGATGATCATCGCGTTGATTGCGGGGGCGAGCATCCCGCCATCCGGGCCCATGACGCGAGTGCGTTGGATCAACAGGTACGGGGCTGACCTTCACCAGCTACGCACACTGGAGGCAGCGCAAAGCTACGAGTCCACGATGGATGAGCTCTCTTTCGTACTCGGCCCCGCATCGGTCGGAATCCTCGCGGCAACCTTCGGCCCAGCGGTGCCGATCTATGTTGCGATGGCGTTGTGCATCGTGATCATCCCGGCCTTCGCGTTCCATCACACCGAGGCCTATTCACGCTTCAAGAAGCCGCGCACAACCGTTACGGAAACTACGCCGGCCACCCAGAAGCCACCGCGGAGAGGCAACGCTACGCTCATCGCTATCACCGTGATCGGGATGCTCGGGGTCGGGACCGTCTTCGGCTCGCTGGCCACGATCCTCACCTACTTCGCCGACTACACCGGCAACCCGGGAACCGGCGGGCTGATCTATGCGGTCATGGGCATCACATCGGGCCTGGCTGCCCTTTCTGTAGCGCGCTGGCCTGTCACGTTCTCTCACCCAGCCAGGCTCTTGACAGGGGCTGTCACTCTCGTGCCTCTCGTGATCGTGCTGTGGCTACCGGAAACTCCGCTTTCGATGAGCCTTGCGATCCTTTTACTCGGTGTTCCTATCGGGCCTATCCTGGTCACGAACTTCACGCTCGCCTCCAGCATCACCCCGTCGCACCGGATGGGATTCGTGATGACTCTGCTCTCGGCAGCGATCACGTTGGGAACATCGGCAGGAAACTCGATTGCAGGCCGCCTCACGGACGCCGGCGGACACCACCTCGCCCTCGTGGCAACGCTGGGCGCATCGGTTCTCGTCTTCATATGCGCGTTTTCGTATACAGTCCTGAACAAGCAAAAACAGCGTTAGAGACTTGGTACAGTGACTCCTATGATGAACCGCACCTATCTGGGATCCCGTGTGATTGGTCTCGGACATTTTCAGCCAGAGAAAATTTTGTCCAACCATGATCTCGAAAAACTCGTCGACACCAACGACGAATGGATCCAGGCCCGCACCGGTATCAAAGAGCGCCGCATGGTCGGTGAGAACGACACGGTGGTGAGCATGGCCGTCGAGGCGGCACGTATGGCACTCAAGGACGCCGACGTCGCGACTGTCGATCTCATCGTGGTTGCATCCACAACCTCCCAGAACCGCACTCCGAACGTCGCATCCCGTGTAGCGGAGGCTCTCGGATTGGAGCGCCCAGGTGTTCTCGATATCAACACCGCGTGCTCGGGCTTCGAATATGCGGTTGCGGTAGCGGATCAGTTCGTCTCTTCGGGCGTTTCTGAGCGGGCGCTCGTGATCGGTTCTGAAGCGCTGACTAACTTCACGGACTACACCGACCGCACAACGTGCGTGCTGACCGCCGATGGTGCGGGAGCTTTCGTGCTGGAACGCACTGAGGAGCCTGAGATCAGCCCGGTCGCGTGGGGATCGATCCCCGAGCTAGGGGATGCGGTTGTGATCGCTGGCGAGCCGGAATACTTCAGCCAGAACGGCCGTAACGTGATGCGTTGGGCTCTGACCGGGGCGGTCAAGGAAGCGCAGAAGGTGCTCGAGAAGGCTGGTCTCACGATCGATGATATCGACGTGCTGGCTTTCCATCAGGCCAACCTGCGTATCATCGAGCCTCTCGCTAAGGGGCTTGGGGCGAAAGATCAGATTGTGATCAAGGACGTTGTGAATTCCGGAAACACTTCCGCTGCGTCCGTGCCGCTTGGTCTTTCTAAAGCGTGGCACGCCGGCGAGCTTCCGCGCGGTGGGCGGACGTTGCTTTTCGGGTTCGGCGGCGGGTTCACCTTCGCGGGCCAAGTCATCAAGTTGCCAGCCTAAACTGCGGCGGCTGAAAGCGACAACGCTTTTCGTGGCCTACAACATGTCTTGTGCATGACGCAAAAGTTTCACTCTCTATCGTGGTGATGTGACGCGTGTCGCATTAGATCTGTGTATGATGTGGTGACCGTCACAACCGAATGATCGTTCGGTTGGCAATAGTAAAAGTCAGGCCCTACCTTCATCACAAGGGTCTGCTGTGGCCAAAGAAGGACATCATGACCACAACATCTGCACCCACGGCACATTTGGATGCCGCGACCAAGCGCAAGGAAGAACGTCGCGTCCTTGCCGGAACCCTCGTCGGAACCTCGATCGAGTGGTACGACTTCTTCATCTACGCGCAGGCAGCATCGCTTGTCTTCGCGAACCTCTATTTTGATCCGCTAGCTAAAGATGCCCCAGGTTTGACGCAGGTCATCTCGCTTGCCACGATCGGTATTTCCTTCCTCTTCCGTCCACTCGGGGCCGTGGTTGCCGGACACCTCGGCGACAAGCTCGGGCGTAAGAAGATGCTCGTCTTGACCCTCATGATGATGGGCTTCGCCACCGCTGCGATCGGCTTGGTCCCAACCTATGCGACTATCGGTGTTGCTGCTCCGATCCTGCTGATGCTCCTGCGCATTCTCCAGGGCTTCTCCGCCGGTGGTGAATGGGGTGGAGCGGCGCTCATGGCTGTTGAGCACGCGCCTAAGGGCCGCCGGTCGCTCTTTGGCGCCTACCCGCAGATCGGTGTCCCGATCGGCATGATTCTGGCAACCGGTGTGATCTTCGCTCTCCAGCAGATCCTCGGCATGCAGGCCTTCCTTGAGTGGGGCTGGCGCATCACGTTCCTGATCTCGATCCTGCTGGTTGTGGTGGGCTACATGATCCGCCGGTCTGTCTCTGAGTCTCCTGTTTTCGAGGAACTGCAGGAGCGCCGCGCCGAGTCCTCTGCTCCGCTGGGCAAGCTCATGAAGCAGAACAAGCGCGAGGTCTTCCTCTCGGCATTCATCTTCATCGCTAACAACGCGATCGGCTACCTGCTTATCGCGTTCTTCATCGGCTTCCTCGCCAAGCGTGAAGAGAACCCGCTACCACTCGGTCCGGTCCTTGGCGCGACGATGGTCGGCTCCTTCGGCTGGCTGACCTTCACCTTCGTCGGGGGCTGGCTTGGCGACAAGATCGGCCGTGTACGCACCTTCCAGCTCGGCTATGCACTCTTGGCGGTATGGGCTATCCCGATGTGGATGATCATCAAGGAAGTCAAGACCGTTGACGATCTGTGGATGTACGTGCTCGCAGTGTTGCTCATGACTGTCGGCTTGGGGCTGTCCTACGGTCCGCAGGCGGCACTGTACGCGGAGATGTTCCCGTCTTCGGTTCGCTACTCGGGCGTCTCGATCGGTTACGCGCTCGGTACCGTGCTGGGTGGTGCGTTCGCTCCGATGATTTCGCAGATGATCCTCAACCGCACCGGTGAACCGAACATGATCGGTGTCTACATGATTATTGTCTCGGTTATCTCCTTCGTTGCTGTGACGATGGTCAAGGACCGCCCGGACCGCGACCTCAACGTCGATAGCGCAGACCAGATGCGCGAAGAGAACCGCCGCACCACGTTGCGTAGCTTCCGCGACTAAATCGCTGAATAGCTGACTACTCAATAGTTGGATCCGAAATAACTGAATACTGACTAACTGTGGCGCCCCGGCGGTTCAACCGCCAGGGCGCCACAGCTACGCCTGGATGAGTTCGAAATCCACTAGCTCGCCTTCATGCCCGTTGATCACCAGGCTTAAAGCCTGGGTGCCCGGGTTGTAGGTGCGTGTGCTGGTGACCCGAAACGGGTGCGTTTTGGTTACCACACGGGTTTCACCTGGCGCCAGCGTGTATTTGCCGAGGCGGAACACGCTCGGCTTCCTGGTGCGGTTCTTTTTCAAGAAGTGCACGCGATACTCTGCAAGCACGTTGGCGGGGGTACCGCCTGTGTTGGTGAGTGTCGCTGAAAGGGTCGCTTTATCCCCAACGGCAACGGTGTCGGGGAATTCGGGACGGGTTGCGGTGATCGCGGTAGTGGGCGCGAATCCGACAAGCTCCAAGGCCTCAGGGTGGCCGCACTTGATCAGCCCGCGCAACCCTTGCTCCACGACCCGCTTTGCGTGCGGCCCGCCACTGGTTGCCCAGCGTTGGGCCGTGGCGAGAGCTAACTCAGGGTGCGTGCGGCCGATATCGTTGAGGTTGTTAGCGACGGATTTGCGAACAAACAGCGACGGATCCTCGTGTAGCCGGTCCAAGACCGGAAGGATTGGGGAGGGGTCCGCAACAAACGGTCTATGCACCTTCGCCCACGGAAGGCGCGGGCGGATGCCCTCGGAGGCGAGCCGGCGCACATTATGGCTATCTGAATCCGCCCATTGATGCACGCGTGCCATCGTTAGCTCCGGGTAGCGCTCCAGGTAGGGACGCACTGCCCACTCGCCGGTAAACGCCCTCGTGAGCGCCTCGATCGCGTCTAAGGAAACCTCCGGTTCATCCACTCCGTACAGTTCGATGAATCGGCTCACCGGCCACAAGTGGAATGCGTGGTTGAAGTAGCCTTCCCCCTCCGCGAGTTCGGGCCCCAGTTTATTGAGAAGCCCGTTGACCGCGTCTGTATAGTCCCGCGCGAGCCGCTCACGAAGACCCTGAGCGAACACGGTTACGCGGTCCAGGATTTCTAAACCCTCGATGCGTGGAGCGACCCACTCGGCGTATTCTTCAGCATCGATACCAAGCTGCGCACCGAGCCTTCGCGCGGTGTCAGGGTTGAAGTAGTTCTTCATTCTGGTCCTTGATTTTGCTTTCGCGTTTGAGTCGTTTGCGTTCGCGGCGGCCTTCAACGAGCCGGTAGAGGACCGGAACAAGGATCAAGGTCAATAGCGTCGATGAGATGAGGCCACCGATCACCACGACCGCGAGAGGCTGCGAGATGAATCCACCGCTACCGCCCGTCATACCGAAAGCGGTTGGGACCATCGCGCCGATCGTCGCCATCGCCGTCATCAAGATCGGACGCAACCTGCGCAACGCACCCAGCTCGATCGCCTGGTTCAGCGGCATCGCGTCGCGTTCACCTTCAGCGCGGTGCGCGGCGGGGTCGCGGTACTGGTTGATGAGGTCGATCAGGACGATCGCGTTGGTGACAACAATGCCAACCAGCATCAACATGCCGATCAAGGACGGCAGGCCCAACGGGATCTGCGTGATCAACAACGCAAGCAACGAGCCGATGAACGCGAACGGAATCGAAACCAACAGAATGAACGGCTGGATGAGTGAGCGGAAGGTCGCGACCATGATGATGTAGACGATCGCGATAGCAAGCAGGACCGCGATCCCCAACTGCATGAACGCATCTTCCTGCTGGGTTGCCGCCCCTCCGATGCTTGCGTGGGCGCTGTCAGGCAACTCGATTTGGTCCAGCCGTTGGCTCACTTCAGCCGATACAGCGCCGAGGCCGGCGGCCGTAGGAGAGATCGTGACTTGCGCAATGCGGTCGGTGTTGCGCGAAACCACAACGGTTTCTTTCTCCTGCTGAGAAACCTTAGCGATGTCGGAGACAGTGACCTCACCGGTTGCGGTAGGGATCTTCAGCTTCTCAAGGTCCTCGAGTGAAGCGATCGTCTTACCTTCACCGATCTTGATCGTGTAGGTCTGGAAGCCGAGGGTGGTGCGGCCAGCTTCCAGGGGTTCGATGGTGCCGTTGAGCAACGCGCCCACTTGCTGCGCGCTCAACCCCTTTTCAGCTGCCTTCTTCCGGTCCACGTCAACGCGTACGGTCGGCTGGGTTGTGGTGAGGTCATTCTTGATCGCGGTCACCTCAGGGATGTCCCGCATCGTGTCCGTGACCTTCTTGGTCGCTTCCGCGAGAGTTTCAGGTGTGTTGCCTTGCACCTCGATCGTGATGTCCTGGTTGAAACCACCACCGGTTCCTGGGGCGGAGACCTCGAACTCGGCGTCCTTATCGAGGCCTTCGAGCTCTCCGATCTGCTTTTCGACCTCGGAGCGCGCTTCATTGACTTTGGATGAGTCTTCGACCACCACAATGAACTGGGCCGTGTCCGAGCCTTGCCCGCCCATCATCACGGAAAGCTGGTCGGTGCCCGAGCCGACCGTGTACTGGACGTCGCGGACACCATCGACCCCCTCAATCTTCTCGGAGACCATACGGGCTTGCTTTTCGGTGGTATCCAGCGAGGAACCTGCAGGCAGGGCGAGCTCGGCGTCGAAAGAGGTCTCACCCATGTCACCGAACATGTTCGTTTTGATGAACGGAGTCAACGCGATAGACCCGGCGAGCAACACCACGGATGCCACGAGCGTGATGACGGGATGCTTCTGCGTGGAACGAAGGACGGGACGGTACGCCCGCTGCAGGGCCGGTAAACGCTCGGCGGCATCAGTATTGCGGCTCTTGCGGTTCCGAGAGGTCTTTTCGCCGGAGATGAACCAGTAGGCGAGCACCGGAACGATCGTGAGCGAGACCACCAGGGATGCAAGCAGCGCGATGCTCACTGTGAGGGCGAACGGACGGAACAGTTCACCGGCAAGTCCGGATACGAAAGCGATCGGCGCGAACACCGCAACGGTCGTCAACGTCGATGCGGTGATGGCTCCGGCCACTTCGCGGACAGCGTGGATGATGCTCTCACGGCGGGAGACGACAGTTCCGTCGCGTTCGGTCCGCGCATCGAGTGCGTCATTGGCGAGGTGGCGACGAATATTTTCGATCACAACGATCGCGTCATCGACCACTCGGCCGATCGAGATGGTGAGCGCACCCAAGGTCAGCATGTTCAGTGAATAACCGAAACCGAACAGGCCGATGAACGTGGCAAGCAAGGACAGCGGGATCGAGATCGCGGTGACAAGCGTTGCCCGGAAAGAAAGCAAGAAGATCAAGATCACGAGGATCGCGAAGACGAGGCCAAGCAGGCCTTCCTTTGTCAGGTCAGAAACCGCATCGGTGATCGGTTCGGCTTGATCGAAGATCACCACGCCTTCGGCGTCGGCGTCCTTGAGCAGGCCCGGCAGGGTTTCCTTGATCTTCTCGACGATCCTGACGGTGTCAGCCTCGGGTGTCTTGGTGATGGAGAGCGCAAGCGAGAGCTCCCCGTTGGTGCGGGTGATCGAGGAGCTGGCCTCATCCGCAAGCTCGACTGTGGCAACATCACCCAGCAACGAGACCTTGGGGTTGCGGTCTTGCGGTGCCTGCGGGGCTGAGCCCCGCGGCGCCGCGGCGGCTATGGGGAGTTTCCGCCACGCATCGAGGTCCGCTGGGGCACCGTTGGTCTCGGCCGGCAGACTCAACGTACCTTTTTCAATCGACCCCAGAGGGACTGAGCTACCGACTTCGCTGATCGCTTTCTGCAGGTCTTGCTCGCTCAGGCCCGCATCTTTCATCTTCTTTTTGTCAGGGGTGACCTTGACGTACTGGGAATCAGCGCCCGTGAGTTGGGCCTGGCGGACCCCGTCGAGACGTTCAATCTCAGGGATGACGTTGGCGCTCACACGGTCTGCGACAGCGGAGAGCGAGCCGTCACCGGAGACGGCGTAATACACGACCGGGAAGTCGCTGAAAGACCCTGCGAAAGAGGTGGGCGAGACGCCCTCGGGCAACATGTCGCTGGCGTTCGAGATGGCTCGTTCAACCTGGTTTCGTGCACGGTCCATGTTGGTCCCGTAATCCAGGGAAAGCTGGATGGTCGTCAGCCCTGTCCGGGATGTCGATTTGGTGGATTCAAGCCCCTCGACCGCCTGCAGTGAGCGTTCCAGCGGTTGCGCCACCTGTTCGTCCATGACTTGCGGGAAGCTCCCGGGTGCTGCGCTGCCACGGAGATCATCGGGAACTCAACCGATGGCATGAGCTGTTGTTTCAACTGGTTCATCGAAACAACGCCGAACGTGCTCACGAACAGTGTGATCAAGATGATCAGAGCCCGGTTTCGCAGCGAGACTTTCGCCAGGTGGTGCATGAGGATCCTTGATGTAAGGCCGGAAAAGGGAGATGGGGGCGTGCCCGCAACGAAACGTTACGGACACGCCCCCATCCTATGCGTTGTTGGAGCGAGTAGTGGACAGACCTAGTTCAGCCCCAGGACCTTATCGGTGCGGTCCTTGACCTCGCTGTAGAGGGAAGCGTTGTTGTTGAGTTTCTGACCCAGCGATGGAATGAGCTCCTTGACCTGGTCTTCCCAGCCAGCCCACTTATCAGCGAAGCAGGTCTTGAGCAGGTTGACCATGATCGGTGCTGCAGTGGATGCGCCAGGGGAAGCGCCGAGTAGGCCAGCGATGCTGCCGTCAGCCGAGGAGACAACCTCGGTACCGAATGCGAGGACCGCCTTGCCGTTAGGGCCCTTCTTCATGGTCTGGACGCGCTGGCCCGCGGTGATCATCTCCCAGTCGCCCTTCTGAGCGGCGGGGTAGTAGGCGCGCATCGCTTCCATCTGCTGGTTGCGGGTCTTAGCGAGCTCGGATACGAGGTAGGTCACGAGGTCGAAGTTGGACTTCGCGACACCGAGCATCGTGCCGAGGTTGTGTACACGAACCGAGAACGGAAGGTCGAAGAAAGAACCGGACTTGAGGAATTTAGGCGAGAAACCGCCGTAAGGACCGAACATGAGGGACTTCTTGCCGTCCACGTAACGGGTGTCCAGGTGTGGAACGGACATCGGAGGGGCACCCACGGACGCCTGGCCGTAGACCTTGGCTTCGTGGCGGGCGATGACCGATTCGTTGGTGCAACGCAGGAATTCACCTGAAACTGGGAAGCCGCCGTAGCCCTTGATCTCATCGATACCGGACTTCTGCAACAGTGGGAGAGCGCCACCACCGGCACCCACAAAGACGAACTTGGCGTTGACTTCGAGGGTCTGCTTGGAAGCCTTGTCCTTCACGGTCACAACCCAGCCGTTGCCTGCGCGCTTGAGGTTGGTGACCTTGTGGTTGTAGAAGACGTCGGTGGAGTTCTTAGCGTCCATCGCGTCGAGTAGCTGGCGGGTTAGGGAACCGAAGTTGACGTCGGTGCCGGATGCGGAGCGGGTCATCGCGACGTTGTTGTTGGTGCGGCCTTCAGCTACCAGCGGGGTCCACTCGGCGATCTGGTCGATGTCGGTGGTGTGCTGGAAGTCCTGGAACAGAACGTTCTGTTTGAGGGTCTCGTAGCGGGTCTGCAGGTAGCGCTTGTGGTCTTCACCGATCACGAAAGAAGCGTGCGGCAACGCGTTGATGAAGCTCGATGGGTCCTTGACGATGCCCTGCTCGACGAGCCACGCGTAGAACTGGCGGGACTGCTGGAACTGTTCGGCGATGCCGAGCGCCTTGGTCGGGTCGACGGAGCCGTCGGCAGCCGCTGGAGAGTAGTTGAGTTCGCACAGTGCGGAGTGGCCCGTACCGGCGTTGTTCCATGGGTCGGAGGATTCGGCGCCAGCGCGGTCAAGGCTTTCGAACACGCCGATGCTCCACCCCGGCTCCACATGGTTGAGGAAGGTTCCGAGCGTTGCGCTCATGATGCCGCCGCCGATCAGTGCGACGTCGAGGGAGATCTTCTGGTTGGTCGAAGACACGGATGCAACTCCATCTGACATGTTTGTAGGTAAACCTTAATAAGTCTACGTCTCACAGTACCGCCGGGCCCTGTATAGGTGAAACGTATGGCGGCCTTTTAAGGGCCCAAAGTTACTAGCGCCACGTTCTGCGGTAACTTCTCAGCGCCCGCCTAGTCCTAGCTCAGCAAGAGGCGCCCCAGCGTAGCTAGCGGGCGCTATCTGCGGCGAGCTTTTACCGCATTGTCACGAGTTCTAGTGGCTCTTCAAGGTATGGGTTCAAGGGGTAGTTCGTGACGTCGCTAGAGAGGCCGAGGGCCGATGCCGGCAAAAGTAGCGGGTGCAGCGGAAGATCGGCTATGAGGTCGGTTTCGATGTTTCGGTAGGTCTCGCGGCGTTGGCTCGCTGAAGCGATGGCAAGGGCCGCATCGAGACGGTGCGGGATGTCAGTCAGGCGTGCGTTGCACAGGGGCCGGGGTCCGCTGAAGAGGCGAGCGAGCATGTCGTGCGGCGAACGGTAGAGCCCGTGTAGACCGAAGAGGAAGAGCCCAGTGAGTCTTCCCTCGAGTAGCGCTGGCAGGAATTCGGTGTCCCAGTGCATGGGTTTCAACTGGGTTGTGATGTGCACTTCCGCGAGTTGTTTCTGGATGCCTTGCGCGGTCAATTCGGGTAGCGGGAAGTAGGGGAGGCGTACGCCGGTCGGGTAGGCGATCGGGATGTTTTCTCCGCCGTATTTGGCTGTCTTGAGTAGATCGGTGGTTGCTTTTTCATCCCGGATCGCGGGGCGTTCAGGCTGTACCCCTAGAGAAGCTGGCGTGTATCCGTTAGCACTTAAGGTCGATTCTGGGAACTGGTCTTTGAGCAGTTGCCGTTCGTCGATGTTTTGCACGATCGCTTGGCGCATCGCGCGTTGTTTGAGGTTCTCGTCGTTGTGGTTGAAGCCGAGGTAGACCACGGAGAACGGGTCGCGGTGCATAACCCGCAAGCCGGCTTGGGCGATCTCTTTTTGTTCTTTCGCTGCCACCGCGTCGACGACGTCGGCATGCATCGGATTGTCGTGTTTGCTTGCCAGCCACTGGGCCGGTGTCGCTGAAAGGCTTGAGTGGATGAACGCGATAGTGGCTGGGGCTTTGCCTTCGGCAGGTGCTGGACGCAACGGCACCCCGCCGTCGTGGTTGGAGTCCCGGCCATAGTCTGGGGAGCCTTGGCTCGCGCTCTCGCTGTGTGTTGCACTAGCCGATGCGGCGGCGGATTCACGCTCGCTACGGAACTCTGCGCGTAGCTTCAGGCGTGTGGTGTTAGCTTCTTCGCGGTGAGGTGCGGTCTTGGTCGCTTTCGCTTCAAGGGTGTATGCGCCGGCGCCAATAGGTGTGGCGACAGGTTCGGTTGAGTCCTTGCCGAAAGCTGCCGGGGAGAGGACCCCGAGTCCGGGGTGTGTTAGCGCGTCTGGGAATGCGAAGCATGGGCGGGCGAAGTGCACATCGAGTACGTGTTTGCCCGGAGTTTTATAGCTCTTGATGAGCGGGGCCGAAGCCGAATCGGCGAGGATCGTGTCGATCGCCGAAGGCGTGGCGGCTGTGGAAGCGATCTTCTGCCAGCGTTCAAAATTGGCTTTGAGTGCAGCGGAATCGAGTTCTGTTCCATCGGAGAAGGTCAGGCCGTGTGCGAGCGTGATGCGCAGACGAGTGCCGTCCTCGTTGAGGTTTGCCGTGCGCGCTAGGATGCCGGTGAGGTTGCCGTCGGCGGAGTTGATGCTCACTAGCGGCGGGCAGATTTGTTGGATGATGCGCTGATCGAGTGGATCGTGGATAAACGCCGGATCCCAGACCCGAGGGGGTGCTGCGGCGAGGAAAGTGAGTTCTGTGCGGCTGCTTTTGCCCGGTGAGGGGGCACCGTTGGCGCATCCTGCCGCCATGAGCGCGAAAAGCCCCCATCCTAGGACTGCGCGGCGGCTAGGGCCTGCAGAAGCGTGGTCCTCACGCGAGGAGCGACCTTTGTTGTGTGGGGGGAGTGCGCTATGTGGCATCTGTTCACCATCCCAGGGTGATGGCTTACATGAATGTTATGTGTAAGCGAATGAACGCATAAAGCAGAAAGTGCGGGCGGAGGGACTTGAACCCTCACGTCAAAGACACTGGAACCTAAATCCAGCGCGTCTACCAATTCCGCCACGCCCGCGGACGGCACCTGAGCCGGTGCCGCTGATCTATATTAGACCAGTTTCAGATCTCGTTGAAGTTTAGCAACGTGTCCTTTAGCTCGCACGTTGTATTGCGCGAGTTCTACGGTTCCGTTTTCATCGATCACGATGGTCGAGCGGATGAGGCCCTCATATTCGCGGCCGTAGTTCTTTTTGATGCCCCACGCGCCGTAGGCTTCTGCGACGGCGTGGTTTTCATCGGAGAGTAGCGGGAAGTTCAGCTGATCGCGTTCCACGAACTTAGCGAGCTTATCCACCGGATCGGGGGAGATCCCGACAACCTTGTAGCCGTGTGCAGCCAGAGATTCGAGCGAGTCACGGAAATCGCATGCCTGGGTTGTGCACCCTGGGGTCATCGCTTTCGGGTAGAAGTAGACGATGGCTTTGGTTCCGTTGGTGAGCTCACCAAGGCTCACGGTGCTTCCGTCAGCTGCAGTGAGTGTGAAGTCGGGTGCCGGTTGGCCTGGCTCAAGACGGTTGGTCATGGATCCTCCTTGAAGCGCGCTTGATACGCGAAAGGCTGAAACTGTTGTACAGTTTCAGCCTTTCATATTGGTGCGCCCTCCGGGACTCGAACCCGGAACCTATTGATTAAGAGTCAAGTGCTCTACCAATTGAGCTAAAGGCGCCCGTCTCGCGTTGTGATGCTTGTTGTGTTTGCGGTTCTTACTGAATCGCTGGGCATCGCTTGCGGCGACCTGTTCAACATTACAGTCAGTTTTCGTAAACGCCAAATCGGAGCCAACGGTTGAGCGCTTTTGTGAGATACAGCATATTGCTGGGGCTCATGAAGCCGTGCCGCGTCCTATGTTCCCGTGCTCCGGCGCGGCGCCCATTTAGGGGGCGGTGCCGGCCTCGACGGCGTCGGCGAAGAAGTTGATGAACTCTGCGAAATCGACTGATTCGCCGTACTGGTCCAGGGTCACTGCTGGGGTACGTTCGGTTCCAGAGCTTGATGCTTCTAGCAGCACGGTCGGGTACGGCGGGCAGGTGACGCGGAAGGTGCGTCCGGTGGTCATTTCGAGTTCCACTGAATCTGCGGAGTAGATCCCTACCGCGCTGATGTTGGTGAGGTTGATGCTGACTGCGGACTCGCTGGCTTGAAGAGTGTGGGCGTCGATGGGTGCAACCACGAGTTCGATTGGCTGGTTCCTGAACCCTATGAGGCACGGGCCACCCGAACCTGCCAGCCCAAACGCGTATGCGATGTTGAAGGAACCGTAGTTGGGGATTTGCTCATCGAACACTGCGCGCAAGCGGGCGCGTAGCTCGTCTTGCACTACAGGTTCGCTGGTTGGGACGGGTTCATTTGTGTCCATGTTCTTCACCATACGGGAATGCCCTGCCGCACCGGCGGAAAGCGGTGGGGCAGGGCATTCTCCATTCACTTGGGTTGCGCTTAGCTGGGCGGTTTAGAGATCTTGTGGGCGTGCGATGCGTTCCAGCGCGCTGATGTCGCGCACGGCTCCGCGGTCGGCTGAGGTGGCCATGAGCGCGTATGCGCGTAGCGCGCGGCTGACCTCGCGGTCGCGTTTGAGCGGCTGGTATCCGTGGCCGGCCTCGAGTTGAGCGCGGCGGGCCTGCATCTGTTCGTCTGAGATCTCAAGCTGGATTGAGCGGTTGGGGATGTCGATCGTGATGGTGTCGCCGTCCTGGATGAGCGCGATCTCGCCACCCGAGGCGGCTTCGGGGGAGACGTGGCCGATAGACAAGCCCGAAGTGCCGCCGGAGAAGCGGCCGTCGGTGATGAGGGCGCACTTCGCGCCAAGTCCCAGGCCTTTCAGATACGAGGTTGGGTAGAGCATTTCCTGCATGCCTGGGCCACCGCGCGGGCCTTCATAGCGGATGACAACTACGTCGCCTTCCTTGATCTCTTTAGACAAGATCTTGAAGACGGCCTCGTCTTGGGATTCGCACACCACCGCTGGGCCGGAGAACGTCCAGATGGATTCATCCACGCCGGCGGTCTTCACGACGCATCCGTTGCGTGCGATGTTGCCGTGCAGAACAGCGAGGCCGCCGTCGGCGGAGTATGCGTTTTCGGCGTTGCGGATGCAGCCATTTTCCGCGTCGGTGTCAAGGCTGTCCCACACTTCGGACTGCGAGAACGCGGACGAGGAACGCTTGCCACCCGGGGCTGCATACCAGAGCTTTTGGGCTTCTTCGCTGGCTTTGCCGCCGCGGATGTCCCATTCATCGAGCCAGCTAGTGAGGTCGGGGGAGTGTACGGCATGCACGTTGGTGTGCAACATGCCGGCGCGGTTGAGCTCCCCGAGCAGGGCAGGGATGCCGCCTGCCCGGTGGACGTCCTCCATGTAGTAGGTCCGCTCACCGGCAACGTTGGGCGCAACCTTGGCCAGGCACGGGACCTCGCGGGACTTCTTATCGATGTCCGGCAGGGTGTAGTCGACCTCGCCTTCCTGTGCTGCGGCAAGCAGGTGGAGGATCGTGTTGGTTGAGCCACCCATCGCGATATCGAGTGCCATTGCGTTATCGAAGGCTTCGCGGGTTGCGATGTTGCGCGGCAAAACGGAAGCGTCGTCGTCTTCGTAGTAGCGCTTGGTGATGTCCACGATGGTGGCCCCTGCGCGTTCGTATAGCTCCTTGCGCGCGGTGTGGGTTGCCAGAACGGAGCCGTTGCCAGGGAGCGCAAGCCCGATCGCTTCGGTGAGGCAGTTCATCGAGTTCGCGGTGAACATGCCGGAGCAGGAACCGCAGGTTGGGCATGCGTTCTCTTCGATCGAGAGCATGTCGGCATCAGATACGGATTCGTCCACGGCGTCAGCGATCGCGTTGACGAGGTCGAGGCTTTTCACGGTCCCGTCAGTCAATACGGCGCGGCCTGATTCCATGGGGCCGCCGGATACGAAGACGGTGGGAATGTTGAGGCGCAGTGCGGCTAGCAGCATGCCCGGTGTGATCTTGTCGCAGTTGGAGATGCACACGAGCGCGTCTGCGCAGTGGGCGTTGGCCATGTATTCGACGCTGTCGGCGATGATGTCGCGGCTTGGTAGCGAGTACAGCATTCCGCCGTGGCCCATCGCGATCCCGTCATCGACTGCGATCGTGTTGAATTCGCGTGCGACCGCACCTGCGTTGTGGATCGCTTCGGAGACGATGCGGCCCACGGGGGCTAGGTGGGTGTGGCCTGGCACGAACTCTGTGAAGGAGTTGGCGACGGCGATGATCGGCTTGCCGATGTCCTGGTTGGCGACACCGGATGCGCGCATGAGTGCGCGGGCTCCTGCCATGTTGCGGCCGTGGGTGACTGTGCGTGAACGAAGTGCTGGCATGTCTCTAGTCAAACATGCGCAGCGAGGCGGGTGCTGTTGATTTAAGACGTATGACGCACGTGTGAAGCGTTCACATACTGGTCTGTGGTCCAGTATGTGAGATTGTTACGGGCTCGGTTTGGATGTCCTAGATCACTATTGAGACGATTGGGAAACGTGCTTGAGGCCACATGGTAGGCCTCGCTTTCCGGCCGCGATACAACGCGAGCGGGAGTAGCGCATCCGGGATGACCTTCCAGTTGCGCATCGGCACGGGAGTACCAAACACAGCTACTAGTACATCACTCGGTGAGAAGGGACAGCATCATGGGGCAGGCGAACGCTGCATCCGATGCGTCTGCGGGAAAGAACTCCCGCAAGACACACCACCCCCGCGGGCACGCGGTGGACGTCATGGGGCCTAATCGGAGCGTAGATCCGATTGAGATGACGGGCGCGCAGGCTATTGTGCGTTCCCTTCAGGAACTAGGTATTGAGTCTGTCTTTGGTCTTCCGGGTGGAGCTATTCTGCCAACCTATGACCCGCTGTTGGAGGCACCGGAACTCAACCACGTGCTGGTGCGCCACGAACAGGGGGCTGGGCACGCGGCTCAGGGTTATGCGATGGTGACTGGCCGTCCGGGTGTCGCGATCGCAACCTCCGGGCCAGGTGCAACCAACCTAGTGACCGCGCTCGCGGATGCCCATATGGACTCCGTCCCGATGGTCGCTATTACCGGTCAGGTGAACTCCAAGGTCATCGGTACTGACGCGTTCCAAGAAGCTGACATCGTGGGTATCACGATGCCGATCACCAAGCATTCGTTCCTGGTGACCAACGCCCAGGATGTCCCGGACACGCTCGCGAAGGCTTTCTATCTGGCGACCACAGGCCGTCCCGGCCCGGTTCTGGTCGATGTGACCAAGGACGCCCAAGAAGGCCTGATGACGTTCACGTGGCCTCCGCAGCCAGCCATGGCAGGCTATAAGCCGACCTCTAAGGGTCATATCAAGCAGGTGCGTGAGGCCGCTAAATACATCGCTTCCTCGATCCGCCCGGTGTTCTATGTCGGTGGTGGCGTGATCAAGGCCGATGCGGCCGAAGAATTGCGTGAGCTTGCCGAGCTGGTGGGCGCACCCGTGGTGACCACGCTGACTGCCCGCGGTGCGTTCCCGGACTCCCACGATCAGCATCTGGGCATGCCGGGTATGCACGGTTCAGTTGCTGCGGTGTCCTCGCTTCAGCAGGCGGACCTGCTGATCACCCTCGGAGCGCGTTTCGATGACCGTGTGACCGGCGTGCTGGATTCTTTCGCACCGGAAGCACGCGTGATCCACGTGGATGTGGATCCGGCGGAGATCTCTAAGAACCGTAACGCTGATGTTCCGATCGTGGGGGATCTGAAGAGGATCCTCCCGGACCTGACCGAGGCGTATCGCGAACGCAAGGATGAGGGGGAAGCCCCGGATCTTGAGCCGTGGTGGGAGATCCTCAACCGCATCCGCGATACGTATCCGCTCGGCTACACCAAGACAACCGACGGCGCGCTCGCCCCGCAGCACATCATCCAGCGTCTGGGTGAGATTGCTGGTCCTGAAGCGATCTATGTTGCAGGTGTTGGCCAGCACCAGATGTGGGCTGCTCAGTTCGTGAAGTACGAGCGGCCTCGCCAGTGGCTGAACTCCGCAGGCTTGGGCACTATGGGCTATTCGATCCCGGCGGCGATGGGTGCCAAGGTCGGTAACCCGGACCGTGTTGTGTGGGCCATCGATGGTGACGGCTGCTTCCAGATGACTAACCAGGAGTTGGCGACGTGTGTGATCAACAAGATCCCGATCAAGGTTGCGCTCATCAACAACTCGTCACTCGGCATGGTTCGGCAGTGGCAGACGCTGTTCTATGACGGCCGCTACTCCAACACCGAGCTGAACACGGGTAAGGATTCGATCCGTGTCCCGGACTTCGTGAAGATGGCGGATGCCTATGGTTGCGTTGGTATCCGTGTGGAGACCGAAGACGAGATTGATGCGGCGATCGAGAAGGCGATGTCCATCAACGACCGCCCCGTGCTGATCGACTTCATCGTCTCCAAGGACGCCATGGTGTGGCCGATGGTCCCTTCAGGTGTTTCAAATAACGAGATTCAGGTGGCACGAGGCATGACGCCTCAGTGGGAAGAGGAATAGGACTACATCAATGGCACGCCATACTTTATCGGTACTGGTCGAGGACGTCCCCGGTGCGTTGACTCGCGTCGCTGGCCTCTTCGCCCGCCGTGCATTCAATATTGATTCTTTGGCTGTAGGCCCCACCGAGACTCCAGGGCTTTCGCGCATGACCGTAGTGGTTCAGGCGGATGAGAAGCTATTGGAGCAGGTGACTAAGCAGCTGAATAAGCTCGTCAACGTGATCAAGATTGTTGAGCTTGAGCAGACACACTCCGTGCAGCGTGAGCATGTGCTGATCAAGGTCAACGCTGACGCGGAGACACGCACCCAGGTGACGCAGGCGGCGGATTACTTCCGTGCCCGTGTGGTGGATGTTTCACCGGACACCGTGGTGCTTGAAGCGACCGGTTCGGGCGAGAAAATCTCTGCACTCTTTGACGTTTTGGAGCCGTTCGGTATCCGCGAGATCGTGCAGGCTGGAACGTTGGCTATCGCACGCGGACGCAAGTCGCTGTCGCATCGGGCTTTGCACTCGATTTCGGCCTAGCTGGGGCATCGATCTGGGGCATCGAGTTGCGACACATCGCAGCCGATAAGTGACCGAGAAAATTTTTAGACCTAGAAGAACTCAAACTGTAAGGAATGGTTTCGTGAGCACCACCATGTACTACGAAGAAGACGCAGATCTGAGCAAGCTCAGCGATAAGAAGGTAGCCGTTATCGGTTACGGTTCCCAGGGCCACGCTCATGCGCTTTCGCTGCGTGATTCGGGCGTGGATGTCCGTGTTGGTCTTGCTGAGGGCTCCAAGTCCCGCGCTAAGGCTGAAGCTGAAGGCCTCAAGGTCCTCAACGTTGCTGATGCCGCGGCTGAGGCTGACGTCATCATGATCTTGGTTCCAGATCAGGTTCAGGCCAAGGTTTACGAGGAGTCCATCAAGGACAACCTCAAGGCAGGCGACACCCTCGTCTTCGCCCACGGTTTCAACATCCGTTACGGCTACATCGAGCCGGGCAAGGACATCAACGTGATCATGGTTGCTCCTAAGGGCCCAGGCCACGTTGTCCGCCGCGAATTTGAAGCCGGCCGCGGTGTTCCAGCGTTGATCGCCGTTGAGAACGATGCGACTGGCGATGCCAAGGAGATCGCTCTGGCGTGGGCTAAGGGTATTGGCGCTACCCGCGCCGGTGTCATCGAGACGACCTTCACTGAAGAGACCGAATCTGACCTCTTCGGTGAGCAGGCTGTTTTGTGCGGTGGCGCATCCCAGCTGGTCCAGTACGGTTTCGAGACCCTCACGGAGGCCGGCTACGCTCCAGAGATCGCATACTTCGAGGTACTGCATGAGCTCAAGCTGATCGTTGACCTCATGGTTGAAGGCGGCTTGTCCAAGCAGCGCTGGTCGATTTCCGATACCGCTGAGTTCGGTGACTACGTCTCCGGACCACGCGTGATCGACCCATCGGTCAAGGAAAACATGAAGGCTGTTCTGAAGGACATCCAGGACGGCACCTTCGCCAAGCGCTTCATGGATGACCAGAACAACGGCGCCACCGAGTTCCAGAAGCTGCGTAAGGAACAGGAAGGTCACGCGATCGAGGCGACCGGCCGCGAGCTGCGCAAGCTGTTCTCCTGGATGGAAGACACCGATTCGGACTACACCGAGGGCACTGCCGCTCGCTAAGTCCAGCTCCAGCCGTTCGCTAGCATGAACGGTGAGCCTCACGGCGGGAAAAGAACCCATGGTTCTTTTCCCGCCGCCGCGTTTAAGCGCCACCAGGGGCACGAGCGGGATCAAGCCGGCAACCGCATCGTTATATTGCATTTCATGAAGCGTGCTGTGTGTCATACCAGCGAAACCTGGGTGGCAGTTGGCTGTGAGGAAGATAGCGTTAGGTGCAGTGGGATTCCGCCGGAAGTGCGCAGTGCCCGCTAAACACGCTTGATAAACCAGTGACATAACCCCATCGATCGAACAGAGGATCACGTTCGTGGCTCAGACTCAGCCTGTTGTACTGATTGCAGAAGAACTTTCGCCCGCAACCGTTGAAGCGTTGGGCCCAGATTTTGAGATCCGCAGGACTGATGGCGCGGACCGTGACCGTTTGCTCGCCGATATCGCTGATGTCGATGCGATCTTGGTTCGCTCCGCCACGCAGGTGGACGCGGAGGCGATCAGCGCGGCTAAGAACCTCAAGGTGATTGCGCGTGCCGGTGTCGGCTTGGACAACGTCGATATCAAGGCGGCCACCCAGGATGGTGTGATGGTTGTCAACGCGCCGACCTCTAACATCATTTCCGCAGCTGAACTGACGGTGGGTCACATCATCGCTGCGGCCCGCAATATTCCTGCCGCTAACGCTTCGATGAAAGAGGGGCAGTGGAACCGCAAGGCATTCACGGGTGTCGAGCTCTTTGAGAAGACCGCTGGCATCATCGGTTTGGGCCGCATTGGTGCGCTTGTTGCAGAACGGCTCGCCGCATTCGGTATGAAGCTCGTCGCATATGACCCCTACGTGACCCCGGCTCGTGCACAGCAGCTGGGTGTCACGCTCGTGGAGCTCGATGAACTGCTCGCTCAGGCTGACTTCATCACGATCCACATGCCGAAAACCCCGGAGACTACCGGGATGATCTCAACCGAACAGTTCGAGCGGATGAAAGACACCGCGTTCGTCTTCAACGTCGCCCGTGGCGGCCTCATCGACGAGGAGGCACTCTACACGGCGTTGACCCAAGGCCAGATCGCCGGTGCGGGCATCGATGTTTACAAGTCCGAGCCTGCCCAGGGCATCAAGTTCATTGAGCTTCCCAACGTTTCGGTGACCCCGCACTTGGGTGCCTCGACCGCTGAGGCCCAGGAGAAGGCTGGCGTGGCTGTCGCTAAGTCCGTCCGTTTGGCTCTCACAGGTGAGCTGGTTCCGGATGCGGTCAACGTTGCCGGTGGCGTGATCGATCAGGACGTGCGCCCTGGTATTCCGTTGGCGGAGAAGCTCGGCCGTATTTTCTCCGCACTCGCGCAGGGTGAGCGTTTGACCTCGGTTGAACTCACGGTGGCTGGTGAGATCGCCTCCAAGGACGTCACGAGCCTCAAGCTCGCCGCCCTCAAGGGTGTTTTCACCGATGTTGTCTCGCAGGGGGTCTCCTACGTCAACGCGCCTGTTCTTGCGGAACAGCGTGGTGTCGCAACCCGCTTGACTACCACCGAGGTCTCTGAGGACTACCGCAATAAGCTCGTGGTTTCGGGTGCTTTGGCCTCCGGAGCTGCGCTGTCGGTGACCGGTACGTTGACGGGCCCCAAGCAGATCCAGAAGCTCACCGCAGTGTTCGGGCAGAACCTTGAGATCCCGATCGAGGATCACATGTTGATTCTGCGTTATGAGGACCGCCCGGGTGTTGTGGGTGCGTTGGGTCGCGTCTTGGGGGAGCATAACGTCAACATTGGCGGTATGCAGGTGGCCCCGGCCGATGAGCAGGGCCAGTCCGCCGCGGTTGTCACGATTGATGACGCCCTGCCGGAGGGCCTGTTGGAAACCATCGGTGAACAGATCGGCGCGAGCGTTGCTCGCGAGGTCGACCTCGAAGAGTACTAAAACCTGACTAGGCTCTGGCGCATCAAGGCACCGCAACGGTGCAGGGCGTGGTGCAGGGCGCAGAGCTGGGAACGGTGTGAGGAACAGTGTGGGATGGGTGTCATGTACGCCCATCCCACACCTCATTTCGATAGAATCGCGGCGTGACTGATCTGGGTAAAGATAAAACGTTCTACATGACCACGGCTATCTCGTATCCGAACGGGGAACCGCACATCGGGCATGCCTACGAATTCGTGGCGGCTGACGCGATGGCGCGTTTCAAGCGTTTGGATGGCTATGACGTCTACTTCCTCACGGGCACTGATGAGCATGGCCAGAAGATGATGCAGACTGCACAAAAGCAGGGCATCACCCCGATGGAGTTGGCGCGTGTGAACTCGGATCGGTTCCAGTCCACGCAGGATGCTTTGGGTATTTCTTATGACCGGTTCATCCGCACCACTGATGCGGATCACCAGGCTGCCGCCCAGGCGATCTGGAAGGCCATGGAGGCCAATGGCGATATCTATTTGGGCCACTATGCGGGCTGGTATTCGGTACGCGATGAAGCCTATTACGACGAGGAAGAGACCCACGTAGGTGAGGATGGGGTCCGCTACGCGACCGAGACGGAAACTGAGGTGACCTGGACGGAAGAGGAATCGTATTTCTTCCGTCTCTCCAAGTACGCTGAGCCGTTGCTTGAGCTGTATAAGGAGCAGCCGGAGTTCGCGGCACCGGGTTCCCGGTTCAACGAGGTGATTCGTTTCGTTGAGCGTGGGCTTGAGGACCTCTCGATTTCGCGCACGACCTTCGACTGGGGTATCCCGGTTCCGGATGCGCCAGGGCACGTGATGTATGTGTGGGTTGATGCGTTGACGAACTACGTCACGGGCGTGGGCTACCCAGATACCGCGGGGGAGAAGTTCAGCAAGTACTGGCCAGCCGACGTGCACATTATCGGTAAGGATATTTCCCGTTTCCACGCGATTTATTGGCCTGCGTTTTTGATGTCTGCTGGCATCGAGTTGCCCAAGCGCATCATGATTCACGGGTTCTTGCACAATAATGGCGTGAAGATGTCTAAGTCTCTCGGTAACACGGTGGGTCCGGCTGACTTCATCGAGAATTATGGCTTGGATGCGATGCGGTACTTCTTCTTGCGTGAAGTGCCGTTCGGTGCGGACGGCTCGTATTCGCATGAGGCGATTGTGAACCGCATGAACGCGGAGTTGGCTAATAACCTCGGTAACCTCGCGCAGCGTTCCCTTTCGATGGTCGCTAAGAATCTTGACGGGAAGATGCCAGCACTTGAGAATCTGACGGAGGCTGATACGCAGCTGTTGGATTCCGCCAAGGGTCTGCTGGACTCGGCCCGAGCTCATTACGATAAGCAGGCGTTCTCGCTGGCCCTTGCTGAGCAGTGGAAGGTACTGCACGATGCGAACTCGTATTTCGCTGAGATGGCTCCGTGGGTTTTGCGCAAGGAAGACCCGCAGCGCATGTCGGTGGTGTTGGCTGTGACCTTGGATGTGGTGCGGCGGGTCGCGTTGCTCGCTCAGCCGGTCATGCCGGATTCGATGACCCGCATGTTGGATGTGCTGGGTGTCCGCCAGGGCGCGATGCGCACGTTCGCGGCGTTCGATAGCACAGTCGAGGCGGGCACGCCGCTGCCGAAGCCGCAACCGATCTTCCCACGCTATGAGGAGCCCCAATCTAGCTAACGCTGTGGAACCACAGCGTTAGCTAGCGTAACTGGACTACAACGGTGGGGCAGGTTCACATGAATGTGAACCTGCCCCACCGCTTTTATGTAGCTAGCCTGTGTAGCTAGCCGCTGTAACGCTTCGTGAGCGTTTACTCGACGGCGAGCCCCTCAACTGGAGTGATCTTGGCCGCGCGGCGTGCTGGCAATACCGTTGCCAGCATGGTGATCGCCACGGTTGCTACCCACAGGATGAACAGCGGGATCCACGGGATCGTGAACTCTGCACCATCCATTAAACGGAGCAGAGCGGTGGACCCGAAGTAGCCGAACAAGGTACCGAAGAACACTGCCGCCAGCGCTGTGATGCCTGCGATCAGGAACGCTTCGAGGAACAGCATTGAGCGTAGCTGCTTGCGGGTGAGGCCAAGGGCTCGCAGCAAAGCGTTCTCGCGGGTGCGTTCGAGGATCGAGAGTGTCAGGGTGTTAGAGACACCCACCAGCGCGATGAGGACCGCGACACCGAAGAGCCCAACCACGATCAGCGTGAAGGTCATGATGGTGGCGTCGTACGCTTCCTTTTCCTGTGCGGCCAGTTCAAGGTTCTGTGGGGTTACGTGTGCTGCGTTGGCGATCACCTCAGAGGCGGTCGTCGGCTTGACGTCTTCGTCCAGCTTGGCCCAGATCTGTGTCTGCTCATCAAGCGTCTCGATGTTGAGCTTCTGAGCGGTCTGGATATCGATCATGCACGGAACGGCTGCCCTCGAGGCGGTACCGTGAGGCTTGAGCGTGGTGCCCTTGATCTTCAGCGGAAGAGCTTCCTCAAGTTTTCCGACCGGGCCGAACTCGTTTGCCCCAGGCAACGGCACGTTCGAAGGCACGACCTTCTTCAACGCCTCGACATCGCCAACATAGAGGGCGCTGCAGGAGGTCTCGGCCATCTGGTCTTCCGTGAGCTTCGCAGGTTTGACCAACACTGCTGCCTCGACCTCGTTAGCCTTGGCAACGTTCTCGAGCGTCTTATCCGTCGGGAGCTTGTCCTCTTCGAAATAGACTTTGGCATCGATCGGGAACTGGTTGGAGATCATGTTGTTCATCGTGGCCCTGAGGCTGAACATACCCGTGAGGCATGCCGCAACCAACACCACACCGATCATCAGTGCGGAGCCGACCGCACCTGTGCGGGCTGGGTGGCGTACCGCGTTGAGCCCAGCGAGCTTTCCAGCCGGTTTCCCAGCGAAGAGCTTACCGGCCTGCCCCACAAGGAACGGCACGAGGAAGGTCGCGACAACGAGCAGGCCGAGGAAGGCCAGCACGCACCCTAGGAAGACGACCAAGAAGAACACCGCGGCAGTGTCGGCGTCATCTTCGACAGGGAGAACCGCAGGCCCAGCCATGCCGATGCCGATGAAAACGGCACCCAACAGGATCAGCAGCACACCGGTGGTGATGCGTTTCTTGCCCTTACGGCTACCGACCGTCACGGTTTGTTGCGGCTGGAGGGCAGCGATCGGGGAGAGGCTGGAGGCCTTCTTTGCCGGACGGATCGAAGCAAGCAATGTCATGACCACTGCCAGGACCATGCCGGCTGGGATGGACCACCAGTTGAATGCGAACTGGAACGTCGAAGACTTAGTAACCCAAGCCATGATCGAACCACCGCCGGCGATCAGTGCGATGCCGAGCGCAACACCAACCACGCCGCCGATCAACCCGACCAGGAGGCCTTCGGTGCGCATCATGGACTTGATCTGCTTCGAGCTAGCGCCGATCGTGCGAAGCAACGCAAGTTCGCGGGTGCGCTGAGCCAAAACCACGGTGAACGTGTTCGATGTGACGAGCACACACACCACTGCCGAGAGCAGCACGAACGCGAAGAGCGCTACGGTGAGGAAAACCATGGAGGAGCCGATGTTCTCCATCGACTGCTCGAGCAGCTGTTCCGGTGTCGCAACCGTGACGCCCTCGATGCCGGCTTTCTGCACGGCGGTCTTGATTTGACGTACGATCTCATCCGGGTTGCTACCCGGGGTGAGCTTGAGCAGGTACACCGGCTCGGGAGAGCCCATCAACAGGCCTGAGGCTTCAGCCTGCTTATAGTCCATGAAGACCAGAGGCAAACCAAGGTCATCGATCATCATAGAGTCTTCAAATACACCGTTGGCCTCGTATTTCTGCGGCTTAGCTTCCTCCGGGTCCTGCTCCTGCCCGTCAGAATCCGGCGAGTATCCCAGGGTCAGCGCCGGCGCGCTTGAGTCCTGAGAACCCTTGAAGCGCTGTTTGATCTCCTTGGAGATACCGATGCTCTTGCCATCAGGGAATTCGCCTTCGAGTTTCTTGAAACCGAACAGGCTCCAGTCTCCCTTGACTGCATAGAGGGTCAGAGGATCGTAGCCTCCGCCGAGTGAGAAGATCATTGCGCTCTGATACATCGCATGATCAGCAACCGAACCGTTCGAGGTCACGATCTTGTCGATTTGCTCCAGCCCCTGTGCTGCTTTTTCAGGGTCCCCCTGAGACTTGCCGGTATCCTTCACCTGCACGACAACATCAGACTGTGAATAGACCTGGCCTTGGGAATTGGCGAGGCTCGCCTTCGAGGAGGTCGAGAAGTTCATGACAGCGCTGAGGAACGCAACACCGATCGTCACAGCGAGGATTACCGCTATATAGCGGCGCAGATAAGCGCGCACATTCGCGCGTGCAATCGTATTCATTATTTGGCCCCCAACTGAGCGAGCGCTTCAGCCACACCCTGGGCTGTCGGGTGGTTGATCTCGCCGGCAATAACACCGTCAGAGAGCAACAAGACACGGTCAGCGTAGGATGCGGCCTGCGGATCGTGAGTCACCATGATCACTGTCTGGCCGTATTCGTGCGCTGCACGCTGCAGCAAGGTCAGCACCTGGCTGCCGGACTCCGAATCCAAGTTACCGGTCGGCTCGTCACCGAAGATCACATCGGGACGGGACAGCAATGCACGTGCCACAGCAACACGCTGCTGCTGGCCACCAGAGAGCTCGTGTGGCTTGTGGTTCAAACGTTCGCTCAGACCCAAACGTTCAACGAGCTCGTTGAACCAAGCCATGTCCGGCTTTTGTTCGGCAAGCTCAAGCGGAAGAAGAATGTTCTGCTTGGCCGTCAAGGTTGGAACCAGGTTGAACGCCTGGAACACGAAACCCACGCGCTCGCGGCGCATACGGGTCTGCTCGTCTTCATTCATGGTGTCCACGCGAGTATCACCCAGTGACAATGCCCCGCTCGTGGGGCGATCCAGGGTTGCCAGCATGTGCATCAACGTGGACTTACCCGAACCCGAAGGGCCCATGATCGCGGTGAACCTACCGCGGGTAAAACCCACAGTCACGTTATTCAAAGCCGTGACCTGAGTGGAACCCTCACCAAAGACCTTGGTGAGATTCCATGCTGCAACTGCCGGCTGAGCCGCGTGCGAACCGATGTGTGCTTCAGATGATGGAGGTTGTGTAGTCATGCTTCTACAGTAATTTCCACGCGATCTGTGATCATCGACCACCAGGATGGAAAAACGCAAGGCCATGTCATACTCAGGTATGACATGGCCTTGAAGCGTCAACAGATGACGTGTTTAAGGGGTCACGACGCCTGTCTTATACGCAAGGACGACAGCCTGAACGCGGTCACGAACCTCAAGCTTGGACAAAACACGGCCCACGTGTGTCTTGACGGTCGCCTCAGATAAACACAGCTGCTCGGCGATCTCCGTGTTAGAGAAACCCTCAGCCATGAGCTTGAAAACCTCAGCCTCCCGCGCAGTCAGAAGCTCCAGAAGGTCCTGAGCCGAAGCCCCGTCTTGTTGAGCCTGAGAACGCAAGAGAGGCGCCATATGGTCCAGAAGCCGCTTAGTAGAACTCGGCGCAACCACCGCACCACCATGGAACACAGTGCGGATAGCCTCCAGCAGATCCTCCGGAGGAACATCCTTGAGCAAGAACCCGGCAGCCCCAGCCGAAATCGCATCAAGAACGTACTCATCCAAATCAAACGTCGTCAGAATCAAAACCCGCGGGGCCTCCACACCACGCCGAGCCGCATCCGAAAGCAACTGCGTGGTCGCGGCAATTCCATCCATCCCAGGCATACGGATATCCATCAAAACAACATCCGCATCACCAACAGAGGCACCACTTCCCGGCGGCCTGCACACCGCAAGACCATCAGAGGCCTCCGCAACCACACACAAATCAGGCTGCGAATCAATCAACATCCGAAAACCAGAACGCACCAGTTGCTGATCGTCAACCAGCGCAACCTTAATCCGCTCCATGGAAGCCTCCAAACCCACAACCTTCCAAGCCCAAGCTCGGCTCAATCACTTTCATACCTAACGATTTACTGATTCAAGGATCGCGTGCTCACGCACTAGCAAGCTCATCCGAGGCGTACGGGATGAACGCGTACACCTGATAGCCCCCGGGCAAAACCGAGAAAGCAACCTTACCCCCATACAGCTCAGCCCGCTCACGCATACCAACCTGCCCTCGCCCACTCGAGGGCAACGCGGCGGCAACCCCAACAGTCACCGGACGCTGCGCCCCCGAAGCATCTGCCACCGAATCGCCCTGTGTCGAATGATGCTGCGCCTGCGAATCATTCGCCACCGTCACCGCAAGCCCGCGAGCCATCCACGTCAGAACAACATCCGTACGCGTAGGCGCAACCGCGTGCTTACGAACATTCGTCAACGCCTCTTGAACAATCCGATACACCGCCAACTCAGCACCGGGAGGCAACGTACCGGCAGGGGAATGCTTCCAATCAATCGAGGTCTCAATACCACTCGCGCTCGCGGTGTAGGCGAGTTCATCAAGCCGATCAAAACCAGGGGCGGGGGCTCTGCGGGCCTCATCGCCCTCATCCCTCAAAATCCCCAATAGTGAGCGCATCTCGGTCAACGCTTCACGCCCCGTTTGAGAGATCGTCTCCAAAACCTCGCACGCTACTTCCGGGCGTTGGGCGGCCGCATACCGGCCGCCGTCTGCCTGAGTCACGATGACCGAGAGCGAATGAGCCACCACATCGTGCATCTCCCGGGCAATACGACGACGCTCATCCGCTGCAGCGAACTCACGCTCCCTGACCTGCTCGTCGATGAGCCTCTTCATGCGCAGCTTTTCAGCTTCGAAACGTGCGCGCCGTTCAAAAGATAGGCGACCAAGAAGCCACGCGACCGTCACAATGAGCCAATGCCCGATCAGAGCCGCCGCGTAGTCAAGGGCTTTCCAATCGTTGTCGCCGTGCGGTACGAAGAATAGGATCGCCAAAACGGAACCGAGAAGCCCTGCCACTAAAGCCGTATTCGAGACCCAACGGCTCCCATGCGCGGCCGAAGAATAAATAATGGGCGGCACGAGGATCAGCATGGGGGACTGGTCAGCGACAATGAACACTTGCGCAAGGCATGCGATCACCGCGGTCACCAGCGCGGCGCCCGGATTATAGCGGCGAATAGCCCACGCAACGCACAACGCTACCGGCACCAAAATCAGGGTGATGTAACGCACGGGATGGGGGAATCGCGGCCAGAAAGGCAGCGCAAGTGAGCCCTGAAAGAAATCACCGCTGGCTGGGTCTGGCGAGCGCGGCCCCAACGGGAGAGGGCCCGACGCCCAGAAGATGAAACCGATGAACAGAACCATGCAGGTGGCCTGAATCACGTCCATCCTCACCGGGTGGGTGCGGATCCACGTTTCCGTGCGCCTAATCCTGCCTGGGCGAGTGTTAGCGGTCTGGGCCATACACCACACTCTAATGAGTAAGAGGCACTTTTGACTGCGACCAGGGTATGACGCGCGGCGGCGCCACGGAGCGACGGTACTTGGGTGCATAGCCGTGCTGTGCCGAGGCCGTCATAAACGCGTCCCACATAGTGGGATGTTGGCTCATATTGTGGACGAGGGCGTATTGTGGAAGCCATGACGCGCACACTTGATTTGGCAGTGATCCCCGGCGACGGCATCGGCCCCGAAGTTGTTAGCCAAGCCCTCAGAGTCATCATGGCATCGCTGGAAAACACCGATGTTGACGTAGCGACCACCGAATACAACCTCGGCGCTGAGCACTGGCTCGAAACCGGAGAAACCCTCACCACGGAAACCCTCGAGCAACTCCGTGAGCACCAAGCGATCCTCTTCGGCGCGGTAGGTGCCGCCCCCAACGACGAACGGATCCCATCAGGCATCCTCGAACGCGAGATCCTGCTCAAGCTTCGATTCGCCTTCGATCACGCCGTGAACCTGCGCCCATCCAGGCTCTTCCCAGGTTCCGTGGGCCCACTGAGTGAACCTGGCCAGATCGACTTTGTTGTGGTCCGCGAAGGAACCGAAGGTCTCTATGCAGGTAACGGCGGCCAATTCAAAACGGGAACCGAGCACGAGATCGCAACCGAAGTATCGATCAACACGGCCCACGGCGTCCGCCGCGTAGTCCGCGACGCCTTCGAACGCGCCACCGCACGCCGCAAGAAGCTCACGCTGGTCCACAAACACAATGTTTTGGTCAACGCCGGCAAGCTCTGGAACCGCATCGTCAACGAAGAAGCCACGAACTATCCAGACGTCATCGTGGACTACCTGCACGTCGACGCGGCAACCATCTTCATGGTCACAGACCCAGCCCGCTTTGACGTGATCGTGACCGATAACCTCTTTGGCGACATCCTCACCGACCTCGCAGGAGCCGTCACCGGCGGCATCGGGCTCGCCTCCTCCGGCAACATCAACGTGGATGGAACCGCGCCGTCGATGTTTGAGCCAGTCCACGGATCCGCGCCAGACATCGCAGGAAAGAACATCGCAGACCCGACCGCCGCGATCCTCTCCGGTGCACTCCTGTTGCGCCACGTAGGGCTGGGCGAGCAAGCCGACGCGATCGAAGCGGCAGTCGAACGCGACCTCGCTGCACTCGTTGATGCGCCCGCCGCGCCGCAGCGAGCCACCACCGAAATCGGCGATGCGATCATCGCGCAGCTGAGCGCATAGCGCGGCCTCAAACTCCCATCATCGGTCTTGCTCTACCGCATAGGGTAGGCGCGGGACTAGGGTTACCTAAAGGGGTTACCTACAGGTGCATGCAGACTCAGCGTCTGTGTCGCCGCACAAACACATCACGAGCCGCCACCATGAGCGGCGAAACGTATCGGAACTGGAGCACAACAGTGGAATTCACCCGCACGCTCACGACCAACCCGACCTCGGACGAGGAACGCGCAAAGATCCTGCAAGACCCGGGTTTCGGAACCCACTACACGGATCACCAAGTCATTATCGACTGGGATATTGACAAGGGCTGGCACAGCGCGCGAGTAGTTCCATATGGCCCGGTCGCGCTGGACCCAGCCGCCGCTGTTCTGCACTACGGCCAAGAAGTCTTCGAAGGACTCAAGGCCTACCGCCACAAGGACGGCGGCGCGTACAGCTTCCGCCCCGAATCCAACGCACGCCGTCTGAACCGCTCAGCGGTCCGTTTGGGAATGCCTGAACTGCCAGTGGACGTCTTCTTGCACGCCATCAAGGAACTAGTGAGTGCCGATGAGGCGTGGATCCCGGACGGTGACGGCGAATCGCTGTACTTGCGACCGTTCATGATCGCAACCGAAGCGTTCCTGGGGGTGCGGCCATCGCATCGTTATGAGTTCCGCGTGATCGCCTCACCTGCCGGTAACTACTTTGGCGGCGAGCTTAAACCGGTTCAGATTTGGCTCTCTGAAACCTATGCCCGCGCAGGTCACGGAGGTACCGGCGAAGCCAAGTGCGGCGGCAACTATGCGGCCTCGCTCATCGCCCAACTCGAAGCTGAGGCCAACGAGTGCCAACAGGTCATCTTCACCGACCCAACAAACGATCACGCGGTCCAGGAACTCGGCGGCATGAACGTGTTCTTCGTGATCGATAACGGCAAGACTCTAGTCACCCCAGCGTTGGACGGCACAATCCTACACGGCGTAACGCGCTCCTCAGTGCTTGAGCTCGCACAAGAGAAGGGCCTGGCTGTCGAGGAACGCACCTTCACACTCGGTGAGTGGAAACAGCGCCTCGATGAAGGAACCCTCGATGAAGTATTCGCGTGCGGAACCGCCGCAGTCATCACACCGATCTCGCAGCTACGCGGCCGTGACATGACCCTCACGATGCCGGAAGTGAAGCACGATGGCGTGTGGGCAACAATCCGTCACGACCTCCTCGGTGTACAGACCGGTGCGGTCGATGACACACGCGGATGGCTGCACCAGCTCGCCTGACCGCGCAGCCCCTTGACATCCCCGCACCCAACTGAGCTCCAGTAGACCCAGTAGGCTGGTTTCATGCGTATTGCCCGTTGTGTCATTGATGATGATCCGTTCTATGGACTCGTAGAAGACGAGCAGGTTATCGAGCTAGCTGGTGACCCGTTCTTCCACGGCGTCCAACCAACCCAGACCGTGCACGCATTAGATGATGTGCGTTTAGTCGCACCGATCATCCCGCGTTCCAAGGTCGTGGGTTTCGGCAAAAACTATGCCGAGCACGCACGCGAGATGGGTGGGGAAGCGCCCGCCCGGCCAGTCATGTTCCTGATCCCGAACACCGCGGTTTTGGGGCCGGGGGAGCCCATCCGGTTCCCGGACTTCTCCGACGAGATCTCCTATGAGGGGGAGCTCGCTGTTGTGATCGGCCGTATCTGTAAAGACGTCCCGCCGGAGAACGCCCACGAGGTCGTGTTCGGGTACACGATCGCCAATGACCTCACCGCGAGGGACGCCCAACGCAACGATGGTCAATGGTCCCGCGCTAAAGGCTTCGACGGGTCGGTTCCATTGGGTCCGTGGATCGAGACCGAATTGGACCCTGATGCGTTGGCGATCACCACCGCAGTGGATGGCGAGACGGTCCAAGACGGCAATACCCGTGACATGCTGACCCAGGTCGCGGGCCTGATCGCGCAAGCCTCCGAAGCGTTCACGCTGCTTCCAGGCGATGTGCTGCTCACCGGAACCCCGGCAGGCGTTGGGCTGCTGCAGGAAGGACAGACTGTTGAAGTCACCATCGAAGGCATCGGCACGCTATCGAATCGCGTGATGTAGCCGGCAACCGCTCGGTTGGCGGCCCCGCATCGTTGCTTGCCGTCATTGTTGGTTGCCCTCATCGTTGATAACGACCTACTAAGATAAAGGATCATGAGCTTTACTGCGTCGCTTCCTACGGTTTCCGATTCAACTCCTGTTCGCGTTCGTTTCTGCCCTTCACCCACCGGCACCCCGCACGTCGGTATGGTCCGCACCGCCCTGTTCAACTGGGCTTATGCGCGCCACACGGGCGGAACCCTGATTTTCCGCATCGAGGACACGGATGCCGCGCGCGACTCTGAAGAGTCTTTCAACCAGGTCATCGACGCGATGGAGTGGCTCGGGATCGACTGGGACGAAGGCATCCGCGTGGGCGGGCCGCAAGAGCCGTACCGCCAGTCCCAGCGCATGGATATTTACGCTGATATTCTGCGCAAGCTGATCGACGGCGGATACGTGTATGAGGACTTCTCGACCCCGGAGGAAGTCAAGGCACGCCGCCAGGCAGCTGGGCAGGACGTCCAGTTAGGCTATGACAACTACGATCGCGACCTCACCGAGGAACAGAAGCAAGCCTTCCGTGACGAGGGCCGCAAGCCCGTGTTCCGTCTGCGGATGCCGGACGAGGACATTACGTTCGAGGACCTCATCCGCGGTGAGATCACGTTCCCAGCCGGTTCGGTTCCTGACTTCGTGGTGGCCCGCGCCAACGGCGCGCCTCTGTATACGCTGGTCAACCCGGTTGATGACGCGCTCATGGGTGTCACGCACGTTCTGCGCGGCGAAGATATCTTGTCCTCGACCCCACGTCAGATCGCGCTCTACCGCGCGCTGATTGAGCTGGGGATCGCTGAATACCTGCCGCGTTTCGGCCACATGCCATACGTCATGGGGCAGGGCAATAAGAAGCTGTCCAAGCGTGACCCGGAATCATCGCTGTTCAACCTGCGCGACGCCGGCTTCATCAAGGAAGGCCTCGTCAACTATCTCGCGTTGCTGGGGTGGGCGATCTCCGGGGATGAGGACATCTTCACGACGGAGGAGATGGTCAAGGCCTTTGACATCAAGGATGTACAGCCCAACCCTGCCCGCTTTGACGTCAAGAAAGCCGAAGCCATCAACGGAACGCACATCCGTAGGCTTTCGCCTGAAGTTTTCATTGAACGTTTGATCCCGTACCTGCGAGACGCTGAGCTTGTCTCGGACCCGCTGACACAAGACGAACAGCGCATCCTTGAAGCGGCGGCGCCTCTGGTCCAGAAACGCATGCAACTGTTGGGCGAGGCGCCTAAGATGCTGGACTTCCTGTTCAAGCCAGACGCTGAGATCACGATGGATGACGACGCCCTCAAGCGCATGCCAGAGAACCTGGGCGAGGTCATCGACGTTGCAGCGGACGCGCTCGAGAAGGTCTCCGAGTTCACGGTAGACAACATCGAGCAAGCCCTGCGGGAAAGCCTCATTGATGGCCTTGGGCTCAAGCCACGCCTAGCGTTCGGCCCGGTCCGCACCGCTGTTTCCGGGCATCGGGTGTCCCCGCCACTGTTCGAATCCCTCGAAATTCTGGGTAAAGAATCAACCCTGGCGCGGCTGCGTGCATTCCGCGAGAACCACGCGGAGTAAACCCGGCGTTAATGTGGCGTTCGACACGAGGGAGGAAGCCGATTTGGTTTCCTCCCTCGTCTCGGGTAGGCTAGACAATCGCATGCCGTCGCGAGAAAACATTTGATCGCAACGAAAAACACTCGGTGAATGCGAGCAGTTTGAGAATACTGATTCGCAAAACCGGGTAAGCATAATTGAATATGAGAATTCATATTGATCGTGCTACGCTGTAGTGCACATTGGGATATGGTGTAATTGGCAACACGACTGATTCTGGTTCAGTTATTCTAGGTTCGAGTCCTGGTATCCCAGCGAAGATCTCACCGCTGTTATGGAAGCGGGTAGCCCTCACGGCAGAAGAGATCAGCGATTCCCCTTAAACCCCACACGTACTTGTTCTGGCAAGCAGTGGGTTAAAGAGATGGGGAGTAGCATTTGGCCCCATCGTATAGCGGCCTAGTACGCCGCCCTCTCACGGCGGTAACGCGGGTTCGAATCCCGCTGGGGTCACGTCGCAACACACGGTTCACTAATTCAATATGTGATGCAGATTCATTGAGGATCTGCGTAGCGTGTCGCGAAAGCGGCCCCATCGTATAGCGGCCTAGTACGCCGCCCTCTCACGGCGGTAACGCGGGTTCGAATCCCGCTGGGGTCACGCAAGAAAAATCCCGGTGATCGCATCACCGGGATTTTTTATACCCTAATCTGGCTAGTGACTCATTCACGTGCGCAGAAATGTGCGCAGAAACGGGTGCAGAATCGTGCGCAGAAAGGGGAAACCGGTGGGGACCGTCAGCGGATTAGGCGAGGCAGCCATCATCGCCTCCATCAACCGCGCCTTCGCGCCCAACGCTAGCTCAGCGGGCTCCGTGAACTCAGCGGTCCAAGGCCCTGATGAGGCTCGGGGTCGCGGAGCAGTGCTTGTTGGTAACGGCGATGACGCCGCCGTACTCGCCGCAAACGCGCGCCTGGTCTTGACGATGGATACCTCGGTTGAAGGCCAAGACTTTATGCAGGCGTGGCCCAGCGGTGTCGAAACATCCCCGCGGCTACTTGGTTTCAAGTGCGCGGCGCAGAACCTTTCCGATATTAACGCGATGGGTGGGCGGGCCCGTTTTCTTCTGATGTCCCTGTCACTCTCGAAGAATGTTGCGGCGAGTTGGCCCAGCGAATTCGCCGCAGGCATGCGGGACGCCTGCGAGGTACTCGGGGCAGAAGGTGTGGAACTACTCGGTGGGGACGTATCTGCTGCTGAAGCGATCTCGATCACGATCACTGCGGTCGGGGAACTCGATAGTAAGGCCCGGCCCATCGTCCGCAACGCGGCCCGGCCAGGGGATCAGCTCTATATCGCAGGCAGGCTGCCAGGCACATCCGGCACTGCCCTGAACCGGCTCCTGGACTCCAGAACGCAACAAGAGCCTTCCCTAGAGCACATGCCGAGGCAGCACGCTCAGCCTGACGAAGACGAATTGGCTCGCGCTCTCGAGGCGCACTTCATGCCCACCCCGCCGCTGGAGCTCGGACCAGCACTAGCTGCAGCTGGCCACCGCATCGCCGGCATCGACGTTTCCGACGGTCTAGTGCGGGACGCCACGCGCATCGCCGAAGCCAGCGGGGTAGACATGGTCCTGGATGAGGCAGCTATTGAACGGATGGCGGCACAGTTGGGGCAAGCGTGGGCCCTGCAGAGCGCAGAAGCGCGCCACAACGTTCTCTACGGAGGAGAGGAGTTCAACCTCTTATTCACCGTGCCCGCCGGAACGGAGTTGCCTCAGCTACCGGGCGTCAGCATCGTACGAATCGGCGAGGTTACACAGCTGAACCAGGCAGGCCGGCAGTCTGGGATTTATCTGGAGGGGCAGCGCCTGGATGAAAACCTAGGTTTCGATCACTATTCGACAGATAAGCCCTAAGCAGTACGAGCCCTCAAGGTGCCAGGGGTGCGAACTTAGACTGAGAACCTAGATTGCAAACCTAGACCGCGATTGAGGCGCTGAGATCATGAGCGACTTGCGCGACGATGCTTCCGTAGCGTTTCCCCGGGTCATTGCTGATGCGTTGAACAGGCCCGGACATCGAAAGCGCGGCCACAACCTTCCCGGTCGGGCTGAAGATCGGCGCGGACACGGAGGCCACACCGCGTTCGCGTTCTCCCACGGACTGTGCCCAGCCGCGCTTCTTGACGCGCGCGAGGTCATGCGCAGTGAACCGCGCCTCTTCAAGACCCTGCACGATGCGGGCCTGATCCTCCCACGCGAGCAAGATCTGGGCAGCCGAACCTGCGGCCATGGACAGTTGCGTACCCACCGGGATAGTGTCGCGTAGGCCAGTGGGGCGCTCTGCGGAGGCAATGCATACACGCAGATCGCCTTGGCGTTTGAAAACCTGGGTGCTTTCGTTAGTGAGTTCCCGCAAGCGCTGTAGAGCTGGGCGCGATGCGGAGACAAGCCGGTCTTGACCTGCGGCGGCCGCTAGCTCAGATAGACGTGGGCCGAGGACGAACCTGCCGTGAAGGTCTTTGGTCACAAGGCCGTGATGAACCAGGGCTTGGGCGAGCCGGTGGGCTGTTGGCCGGGCGAGGTGGGTCGCTTCCACGAGGTCCGCGAGGCTTGCAGGTCCAGACTCGAGGGCATCAAGGATCATCGTCGCTTTATCGATGACGCCCACACCACTGTTTTGTGACATGCTAGAAACCATAACGTCTCAATCTTTGAGACACAAGATCAGAATGTGGAATAGCCTGATGTTAGCGTGGTCGTGAACACACGCCGCGATCACAGCAAGCATCGCAGCTGTGAGCATCGTGACTGAGACCATCACAGCTGAGAACATCGTGACTGGGAACGCACAGCACTCAGAAGGGAAGAACGACATGTCGAGCACAGGAGCCGCGCGCACCTTGGCAGAGAAGGTGTGGGAAGACCACGTCGTAGCTCGAGGCGAGGGTGAAGGCCTCGACCGCCGCCCTGATTTGCTCTACATCGACCTACACCTCGTGCACGAGGTCACCTCGCCGCAGGCTTTCGAAGGCCTGCGCCTAGCGGGCCGAAAGCTACGCCGGCCTGACCTGACCATCGCGACCGAGGACCACAACACCCCAACCCTGGAGATCGACCGGCCCATCCAAGACCCGATCTCCGCAAAGCAGATCGAAACTTTGCGCGCTAACTGCAAGGAATTCGGTGTCCGCTTGCACTCGCTGGGCGATAAAGAACAAGGCATTGTGCACGTCGTTGGCCCACAGCTGGGCCTCACTCAGCCCGGTATGACGATCGTGTGCGGTGACTCCCACACATCAACCCACGGCGCGTTCGGTGCGCTGGCCTTCGGCATCGGAACCTCGGAAGTCGAACACGTCATGGCAACCCAGACGCTGCCGCTCAAGCCGTTCAAGACCATGGCGATCAACGTTGAAGGAACCCTGCGCCCAGGCGTGACCTCGAAAGACATCATCCTCGCGGTGATCGCCAAGATCGGTACCGGTGGCGGGCAGGGCTACGTGCTGGAATACCGCGGCTCTGCGATCGAGCAGCTTTCGATGGAAGCCCGCATGACGATGTGCAACATGTCGATCGAAGCCGGCGCGCGTGCGGGCATGATCGCCCCAGACCAGACAACCTTCGACTACATCAAGGGCCGCCCACACGCCCCACAAGGCGAAGAATGGGATGCCGCGGTCGAATACTGGAAGACCCTGCGCACCGACGATGACGCGACATTCGATGCAGAAGTGTTCCTCGACGCTGACGAGCTCGAACCCTTCGTAACCTGGGGCACCAACCCGGGCCAGGGCGTTTCGCTCAACGACGTGGTTCCGCACCCAGAAGAATACGGTGACGAGAACGAGAAAGCTGCAGCCCAACGCGCGCTTGAATACATGGGGCTGGAAGCCGGAACCCGAATGAAAGACATCCGCGTAGATACAGTATTCTTAGGCTCTTGCACCAACTCCCGCATGGAAGACCTCAGGGCCGCGGCGGATGTGATCCGCGGGCAAGAAAAAGACCCGAACGTACGCATGATCGTGGTTCCCGGGTCCGCACGCGTGCGGCTTGAAGCAGAAGCCGAAGGCCTGGATCAGGTTTTCAAGGACTTCGGTGCCGAATGGCGCTTTGCCGGTTGCTCAATGTGCCTGGGCATGAATCCAGACCAGCTCTCCGAAGGCGAGCGCTGCGCATCGACCTCCAACCGCAACTTCGAAGGCCGCCAGGGTAAAGGTGGGCGAACACACCTCGTGTCCCCGCTCGTAGCAGCGGCAACCGCGGTCCGAGGCACACTGTCCTCGCCATCGGACATCATCGAAAACCACGCCGCAACGGCCTCTGCATAACCGCACGCTGGTAGAGAAGGACATTCATCATGGAGAAATTCAGCACACACACCGGCGTTGCCGTGCCACTGCGAGCATCCAACGTCGACACCGACCAGATCATCCCGGCGGTCTACCTCAAACGCATCACCAAAACCGGCTTCGATGACGCGCTGTTTGCCCGCTGGCGGCAAGACCCGGAGTTCATCCTGAACCAAGAGCCGTATAAGAATGGCAGCGTTCTGATCGCCGGCGCGGACTTCGGTACCGGATCCTCACGCGAGCACGCCGTGTGGGCGCTCAAAGACTACGGCTTCCGGGTAGTGATCTCATCGCGTTTCGCCGATATCTTCCGCGGAAACTCCGGCAAGCAGGGCCTACTCACGGCACAAGTTGAGCAATCTGACGTTGAACTGCTGTGGAAGCAAGTTGAGCAAAACCCTGGGATGGACATCACGGTCGACCTTCCGAACCGCACCATCACCGCGGGCTCGTTGACCGTGGGCTTCTATGTCGACTCCGATACCGCGTGGCGTCTCGCTGAAGGCCTCGACGATATCGACCTTTCGCTGCGCCAAGAAGAGGCGATCGCTGAATACGAAGCACGCCGTCCATCGTTCAAACCAACCACACTCCCAGCCCGCTCTTAAAACGGACTCCAGGCTGTGCTGCAGGATTGAATCTCCTGTTCGTTTTCATAGCATTGCCAGTCTGAATCCCCAGTCACTTGCAGATGTGAGATTATGAATCACTCAATGCATGTGGCTGGGGATTAGCTTTTCCATGCCACACGCCCTGACCTATATGATGGTGAGGAACTAACGGGGTCATCCCGTGCTTAACCACTGCCCGCTGATGACAAGGAAAGCTAAAGCGTGACGACCAAGGTCCTGTCCATTAATGGTGGCCGCCCACTCACTGGTGAGGTGACGGTACGTGGTGCCAAGAATCTGGTGCCAAAGGCGATGGTCGCGTCCTTGCTGGGTAGTGGGAAATCGATTCTGCGCAACGTCCCTCAGATCAGGGACGTCGACGTGGTAGCTGGCCTGTTGCGCCTGCACGGCGTGACGGTCGATATCGATCACGACAAGGGCGAGCTCGTGATGGACCCCTCGGGCGCCAAGACTGCCTCGAGCGCCGAAATCGATGCGTTCGCAGGGGACTCGCGCATCCCGATCCTGTTCTGCGGCCCGCTCATGCATACGATCGGGGAAGCCTTCATCCCGGACCTGGGTGGCTGCCGCATCGGCGATCGCCCGATCGACTACCACTTGCAGGTTCTGCGCGAATTCGGCGCCGTCGTTGAGAAGGCCCCGAACGGGATCAGCATTTCCGCGCGCAACGGCCTCTACGGCGCCAAGGTCGAGTTGCCTTATCCTTCCGTAGGTGCGACCGAGCAGGTTCTGTTGACCGCGGTGCGAGCCCAGGGCATCACCGAGTTGAAGAACGCGGCGGTTGAACCTGAGATTCAAGACCTCATCTCTGTTCTGCAGAAGATGGGCGCGATCATCGACCTGCGCGGCGAACGCACCCTCGTGATCGAAGGCGTCGAATCGTTGCGCGCCTACGACCACACCGCCCTGCCAGACCGCAATGAGGGCGCATCGTGGGCTTCCGCTGCCCTAGCCACCGGGGGAGACATCCTCGTGAAGGGCGCGGACCAGAAAGACTTGTCCGCGTTCCTGAACTGCTACCGCCGCCTCGGTGGCGAATTCGAAGTCCAGAGCGAAGGGATCCGGTTCTTCCACCCAAGCGGTGACCTCAACCCCCTCGTCGTAGAGACCGATGTGCACCCTGGTTTCATGACGGACTGGCAGCAGCCGCTTGTAGTGGCTCTGACCCAGGCCACGGGTGTCTCGATTGTGCACGAGACGGTGTATGAGAACCGTTTCGGCTTCACTGACGCGCTCAAGCGCATGGGTGCAACGATTCAGCTGCACCGCCAGTGCCTCGGATCTCTGCCGTGCCGCTTCGGCAACCGTGACTTCCTGCATTCCGCGGTGATCACCGGTAAGTCCAATCTCAAGGGCGCTGACTTTGTGATCCCGGATCTGCGGGGTGGATTCTCCCACGTGATTGCAGCGCTGGCAGCCGAAGGCGTGTCGAATGCCACCGGCATCGACCTCATCAACCGCGGCTATGAACACTTCACCGATAAGTTGCGTGGCCTAGGTGCCGATATCGAGCTGAAGGAACAAGCGTGATGGCGCGGAAGGGATCTAACGAAACCCTCGCCGCACGCATCACTTTCGGGACCGCCGCAGCTTTCGTACGCCCTGCCCTGGCGCTGTTGTTGCGCCGAACCTGGGTTGGTATGGGTTCGATCAAACCGGGCTCGATCATCGTTGCGAACCACATCAGTGAACTTGACCCGCTCATCATTGCCGAATCGGTATATGTGCAGGGATTGCTTCCGCGTTTCCTCGCGAAGTCACCGCTGTTCAAGATCCCACTGGTTGGCCGCGTTCTGAAAGCGACCGGCCAGATCCCGGTAGAACGCGGAGGGCCGGGTGCCAAGCTCTCGCTCGAAGCGGCAGCTGAAGTGATCGGACGCGGCGGTGTGATCATCATCTATCCGGAAGGGACCTTGACCCAAGACCCGGATAAGTGGCCTATGCAGGCCCGCACGGGTGCGGCTCGGCTCGCACTGAAAACCAACGCACCAGTGGTCCCTGTTGTCCACTGGGGGGATCAGGAACTTTTGGGCGGCAAACCACGCAGGCTCAAGCTGTTCCCGCGGAAAGCGACCGTGGTCATGGCAGGTTCGGAGATTGACCTCGATGACCTGCGTAGCGGACCAATGACCCGCTCGGTGCTGGACGAGGCAACCACCCGCATTATGAAACACATGACGTACCTGGTCTCTGACTTGCGCGGTGAAGAACCCCCGGAAGCGCCGTGGAATCCTACGGCCGATGCCGATGAACAGCTCAAGCAGCGCGAAGAAGAAAAGCGCCGCCGCCGTGAGCAAGAAGACTGGTAGAAAAGCGGTGAAACCGCGCAGTAGATACCCCGCAGTAGACACCGCGCAGTAGACGCTTCAGAAGAGAACACAGCGTTGGAGGCATACGCGTGAAGAATCTCACCGTGATGGGTTCAGGCTCGTGGGGGACCACGTTCGCCAAAGTTTTGGCTGACGCCAACCCGGAAGCGACCGTAACGTTATGGGCCCGTCGTGACGAGGTGGCCCAAGAGATCGCGACCAAACACACGAACAGCGGCTACCTCGGTGAATTGATGTTGCCGCTCAATGTCACCGCAACCTCGGATCCGGGCGCGGCACTTGCTGATGCGGACATGGTGGTTCTCGCTGTACCGGCTCAAACCTTGCGGGAGCAGCTCACCCAATGGGTGGAGCACATCCCGTCTGAGGCGATCATCGTTTCGTTGATGAAGGGCCTGGAACGAGGCACGGGTCTGCGCATGACCCAGGTGGTCCAGGAAGTTCTGGGAACCAAGCAAGACAAGCTCGTGGTCCTCTCCGGCCCTAACCTTGCACGCGAGATCGCGCGTGAAGAACCCACCGCCTCGGTGGTTGCGTGCGCTGTCACCGAGACCGCTGACGCCGTCGCGAAGGCCTGCACCGCCCCATACTTCCGTCCCTACACCAACCGGGACGTGATTGGCGCTGAGATCGGCGGGATCGTGAAGAACATCATCGCGCTCGCGGTGGGTATGTGCGATGGCATGGGCATGGGGGATAACACGAAGGCCACCGTGATTACCCGCGGGCTTGCAGAAACCACTCGTTTGGCTGTGTCTCTTGGCGGTAAAGCGGAGACGATGTCGGGGCTAGCCGGTATGGGTGATCTTGTGGCTACGTGCGCCTCATCGTTGTCCCGAAACTATACGGCTGGGCGTCTGTTTGGTCAGGGGCTGAGCATGGAGCAGGTGATCTCGAAGATGACCCAGGTGGCAGAAGGCGTCAAGAGCTGCTCGGCTGTTTTGGAACTTGCTCACGAAAACGGTGTTGATATGCCGATCGCTGCGGCGGCTTCGATGGTTCTGGATGGATCCGAGCCGGTGGTGAAGATGCCTAAGCTGCTGTTGGACCGGGATCTGAAATCGGAAGGAGCGTAACCAGTGTCAACGCCTCAACGGAAGGTTTTGCTCCTTTTCGGTGGCCAGTCGAGCGAACATTCGGTTTCGTGTGTGACCGCGGCCGGAGTTTTGCGTGCGATCGATACGGATCGTTTCACCGTGATTCCAGTGGGTGTCACCCAGGACGGCGTATGGACGCTGGTTGCGCCGCAGCAGGTTCTGACGTATTCCTTCGACGGCGGTGTTGAACCGATGGTTGAGCCTCAAGGCCAGCCGGTGCGGCTCATGCGCTCGGACAGCCCCGATGCGGCGGCGCGTCTGGTCACGGATGCCCAACCAGGTGAGATGGTCAAGATGCTCACCGGTATCGACGTTGTGTTCCCGCTGTTACATGGTCCATATGGCGAGGATGGCACGGTTCAGGGCCTGCTGGAGCTGATCGGGGTCCCATATGTGGGCTCGGGTGTTGCGGCTTCTGCTGTGGGTATGGATAAGCATCTGATGAAGATGGCTTTCAACGCAGCTGGCTTGCGTGTGGGGCCTTATCAGGTGGTCACCAACCGTGAATGGGATGCGGACCCTCAAAGTTGCTTAGACCGGTGTGACTCCCTTGAGCTTCCGTTGTTTGTGAAGCCTGCGCGGGCAGGCTCTTCGCAAGGTGTTGTGCGTGTGGATGATCGTGAGGATTTGAGCCTTGCGATCGAGGAAGCCCGGATGCATGACCCGAAGGTATTGATCGAGCAGGGCATCACAGGGCGTGAGATTGAGTGCGCTGCCTTAGAAGGGCGCCGAGGCGAGCCGACACGTGCCTCGGTGGGCGGTGAGGTTGTGGTCGATGAGGCCGCAGCTGACCTGTATGACTATGAATCGAAATACCTGGCCGATGACAACGCACGCACCGAAGCCCCTGCACAGCTGAGCGAGGAGCAGGCTACATCCCTCAAGGAACACGCGATCATCGCTTATGACGCACTCGGTTGCGAAGGCCCCTCACGCGTGGACTTCTTCTTGGATGAAGCCGGCGAATGGATCATCAACGAGATCAACACGATGCCAGGCTTCACCCCGATTAGCATGTATCCGCAACTGTGGGCGGCAAGTGGTTTGCCGTACGAAGATCTGATCACCGAGCTGATCACCCTTGCCCTTGAGCGGCAGCCGGGGTTACTGCGTTAGCCGTTCTTCTTGCCTTCGCTGACCACGTCCTCGTCCGCGTCCTCAGGCGCTTCGAGGTTGAGGTCGCGGGCTGAGGTGCAGCGTTTGGTTGCTTTGTTGTTCTTCACGGCATCAGAGACCGCAACTGCGACATCGGAGGAAGAGATGCGTGCCGTGTCGATCGTGATGGTGATGTACGGTTCACGGCCGTAGGTTGCGATCGTCCATGTACCGTCATTGTTCTCACGCGCGGTCCAATCCACCTCATCCAAAGTGGAACACCTGTCTGAGGTGACGGCGGGCGCAATCTCACCGCATTTGAGGATCGCTGAAGCCGGTGAACCCCACGCGGCAGTGGACTGGCTCGTGGTTTTCCGTTTAGGTTGCCCTGAGATCTCTTGTGGCAAGGTGATCATGACCTGTGAGCATCGGGCATCTGCTGCGTTCTCTGCGGGAGCGACCTCGACCGGTTCGCTACAACCGCTCAAGGTGAGGGTTGCGCCAATACTCAGTACAGTGGCGATAGCGGCCTTGCGTCCACGACAACGGAGTGTGATGCGAGGCTGAACAGGCCTAGAAGGCTGAGAGAACACGGGAAAAGCACGCATATCTTCAGTTTATCTGCAGGGTGCGGCTCTAAGCTTTCCTGTAAGACAGTTGTACTGTGCACATCAGATGCGCATTGAACGAGGTAGGAGACCGCCGATGAGCGACCGGAGATTCAACGTCGACCCTGACCGGTATGACGACGACCGGTACGACAATGGTCAATGGGGCGATGAGTTCAGCGCGACCTCCTCGGGGCGCTCAAGCTACGGATCCGGTTCAGGGTACGGGTCAGGCTACGGATCCGGTTCAGGGTACGGAGGGGAACAAGGATATGGCTATTCCCAACCTGCCCAGCCGTATCAGCCTGCCCAGCCATACCAACAGGGGCAGCCGTACCCGGCCAACCAGCAGTATCAGCAGCCTGGTCAGCCGTATCAACAGCCGGGGCAGCAGCCGTATCCGCCGCAGCGCAAGCCGCGAAAGAAGAAGAGCGGGGGCAAGAAGTTCCTGATTTCGCTGCTCACGATCGTCCTTGTTGTTCTGGGCTTGCTGGGTGTCTATGCGGCGGTGCTTGCCGCGAAGTTCAACGAGTCCCACGCGATTCCGGTGGCGGAGGCGTTCCCGCAAGGGCAGCGGCCGCAACACGGGCCAGGGGATAGGTCCGTCAACATTCTTCTGCTCGGTAACGATTCCCGCGGCGGTCAGAACGATTCCGGCCGTACGGACACGATGATGCTGATGCACATCCCATCCGATAGGCACGGGGTCTATGTCACCTCGATCATGCGTGATACGTGGGTGAACATCCCGAATCACGGTGAGGCGAAGATCAACGCCGCCTACGCGATGGGCAAGATGCCCTTGACCGTGGCAACCCTAGAGAACCTGTTCAACGTTCCTATCGATCACGTCATGACCATCGACTTCTCCGGATTCGAAGGGATGGTCGATGCGCTGGGCGGGGTCACGATCGATGTTCCACAGCCCTTCGATAAAGCAGGCACCCACTATGAAGGCCGCATGGACGTCAACGGCAAGCAAGCATTGTGGTTTGTCCGCGAGCGTTACGCCTTCAAGGACGGCGACTATCAGCGTGTGAAGAACCAGCAGCAGCTTGTGAAAGTCATCTTCACTAAAATGCTGAGCCCGCAAACCTTGATCAACCCGGTCAAGACAACCAACACGGTAGGCGCAATGGCGCCCTATATGACCCGCGACGAGACCCTCACCGGATGGAAACTCATGCAGCTTGGGATCACCATGCCGGGTGTGAGAGCCAACGACTTCCACTTCATGACCCTGCCGAATAAAGGCGTGGGCACCAGCGCTGACGGCCAATCCATCGTGGTCCCGGACATGGACGTGATCAACGAATTCTCTAAAGCGATGCGAGAAGGCGGCATGGAGGATTTCATGACTCGCCACGGATTAGCTAAATAAGTATTCTGAACCAATGGTGGATGAGTGAGAGGGAGGGCACGGTGACGCAGGCAATCCGCGCGGACTTTTCAGGGCTCCAAGACTGGCTGAGCCTCAGCGTCACCGAGCTAACCAAGCAACAGGAATCCCTCAACGCGATCAACGTCTTCCCAGTCCCAGACGGTGACACCGGAACGAACCTTGTAGCGACGATGCGCACCGTGCACCAGGCCATCACCGAGGCTGAACCTACCGGGGACCTCGGGCACCACCTCGCAACTGCTGCCCGGCAAGCGCTCGGCTCAGCCCAAGGAAACTCAGGATCCCTCGTCTCAGTGTTTCTACTCGGGATGGGTGAATCCCTCGCAGGAATCACGACCCTCACCGCGCCGGCGCTCGCCGAGAGTCTCGAAGCTGGACGGTTACGGGCGTGGGCCGCGTTGTCTGAGCCTGTGGGCGGAACCATCTTGTCAGTCATGGAAGCCGCAAGTGATGCCGCCAGAGCACGAGCCAGCCAACAGAAACAACGCGGCCACCAGAAACAGTCCGTCCCACAGGGCACCGTGCCACAGCGCACCGTCCCACAGCGCAAGCGCCGGCTCACCGGGCCCGAGACCGAACCTGCCGCACTGATAGGAACCCTTGAAGACGCGTGGCGGGCCGCGTTGAGGGAAGCCGAGCACACACAGGCCCGGTTGAAAGACCTCACTGATGTTGCGGTCGTGGATGCCGGCGCGGTCGGTTTCGCGATCATCCTGAACTGTTTGCTCGCCGCAGTCACACACACCGCCGTTGACCCGGAGCCTTATCGTGACCTGCCCGGCTATCATGACCAAGGCGAGATCCGCATCGAACAGGTTGAAGCGGCCGATGGTGTGGAAGTTGTATGCACCGTGACCGCATCGGCACTCGATGCCGCCCTGATGCGTGCCGCGCTCGATGCGGTAGGGGACTCCGTTGTCATGTCCGCCATGGAACCGGTCTCAGAGCACGATCCGGAGTACCGCGGCTACAACCACGCCAACCCTAGCCAACAGGCAGCAACCAGCGAGCACACACTTTCCTGGCGGGTGCACGTGCACGTCCCCACCGAAACAACCGCGCTAGAGATCATCAGCAAAGCCGGGGAACCCACCGACATCGCAGTCACGCCGCTACAACACCTATCCGAACACAACCCAACACGCCCGCACACGGCAGGGCAGAGCTCTCAAGGCTGCAACCACGCTGGGATAAACCACCGATGACCGCCGAAACAAACCCTCAGCCAGGTGCCACAGCCTCAGCCGAGCCCTCAGCCACTACAGCAACCGCAGCAAGCGCAGCCACCACAGCAACCGCAGCAACCTTGACCCCAGACACACCACTGATCGAGGCGCTGGGCAAGCGCGACGCCCAAGCGATCCAGAAAGCCTTCGGTTTCAACACCGTCGCAGACATGCTCGCCCACATCCCCCGCCGCTACCTCGACGTAGGAGAGCTCACGGCCGTCCGCGACCTCCCGCTCGGCGAAGACGTGACCGTAGCCGCCAGAGTCATCCACGCACACCAACGCCGCATGCACCGCCGCAAAGGATTCCTCCTCGAGATCGAAGTCGAATCCGAACAAGACGGCGGACTCATGCCCATGACCTTCTTCAACGGCTACCTCGCCGCCCAACAACTCACACCAGGCACACGCGCCGTCTTCAGCGGCAAAGTCACCGCATATAAAGGCGCACTGCAACTTTCACACCCCGAATACACACTGCTCGGAGAAGACCAAGAAGCCGAAGCTAAACCCTTCCCGATCTACCCGCTCAAAGGCAAAATCGGGCAGATCCGCGTGCGCACACTCCAAGCGAAACTACTCGAGCGCATCGACCCCGAAACCTTCACCGACCCTATCCCCACACCACTACGCACCCACCACCGGCTACCAGACCGTGTGTCCGCGCTACGAGCCATCCACCAACCCGAAAACCTACAAGCCGCCTACCGGGCACGGCAACGCTTCGTATTCCAAGAAGCCCTCGTCCTACAAACATTCCTCGCCGACCGCAAAGCGGCACTCGCCGGGCAGACCGCCGTCCCACGGCCCAAGCGTACAGGCGGCCTGTTGGAGGCTTTCGACGCAGCGCTACCCTTCATGCTGACCCCGGGACAGGTCGAGGTAGGGGAGCAGATCGCATCAGACCTCGCACGCTCGCATCCGATGAACCGGCTGGTCCAAGGCGACGTCGGCTCGGGTAAAACACTGGTTGCTCTGCGTGCGATGCTCCAAGTGGTCGATGCGGGCGGGCAGGCCGCGTTCATGGCGCCCACTGAAGTTCTGGCCCAACAACATGCCGCAGCACTGCGTTCGATGCTAGGGGAGCTGGCACGGGCCGGTGAGCTGGGTGCCCCAGAGACCGCAACCCGGGTTGAATTGCTGACAGGCTCGCTCAAGACCGCCCAGAAACGTGAAACCCTGCTAGCTGCCGCTTCAGGGCAAGCAGGCATCGTAGTGGGCACACACGCCTTGATCTCTGATCACGTGCAGTTCGCTGAGCTCGGGCTCGTGGTGGTCGATGAACAGCACCGCTTCGGTGTTGAACAGCGCGATAAACTACGCGACGGTGCAGGGGCGAGGCCGCACATGCTGGTCATGACCGCAACCCCGATCCCGCGAACGGTCGCGATGACAGTGTTCGGGGACGTCGATGTTTCGACACTGAAGGGATTGCCAGCCGGACGCGCCGAAGTCAAAACATTCGTGGTGCCGCTGGCCTTGCCGGTCTGGAAGGAACGCATCTTCACCCTGATCCGTGACGAAGTAGCTCAAGGCCACCAAGCATACGTAGTGGTTCCACGCATCACAGCCAGCGAAGACCAACACCACAACGAACCAGCCGGCTCTCCTGGGCAACCTGGCTCCGCTGGACAACCTAGCTCCGCTGCAGCAACAGTTGCTCCCGAAGAAGGGATGCTTCCGCTAGAGGTCCAAGCCCAAGAGAACCACACGCAACGGACCCCGCTAGAAACCATGTACGAAGTACTCGCGGGACACCCAGCCCTCAAGGACGTGCGCATCGGAGTCCTCCACGGCGGAATGGACCCAGCCGACAAAGCACAAGCCATGGACGACTTTGAAAACCACCGCAGCGATGTCCTGCTCGCGACCACAGTGATCGAGGTAGGAGTGGACGTCCCCAACGCCACCGTCATGGCGATCATCGACGCCGACGCCTTCGGCATCTCCCAACTCCACCAGCTACGAGGACGCATCGGGCGCGGAAACCTGCCCGGAACCTGCCTCTTGGTAACCAACCTCGAACACCAACACCCCTCAGTCGAACGGCTCGAGACAGTCGCATCCACCACAGACGGCTTTGCGCTCGCCGAGGAGGATGTCAAACTGCGCCGTGAAGGCGACATTCTGGGGCAAAGCCAGTCGGGCGGGAAATCGACGCTCAACCTCCTACGCGTCATGAGGGACGCCGATGTGATCCAAGCGGCCCGCGAAGACGCCCACGGCATCGTCGCGCCGGGTTGGCGCGCGGCTCACCCCGAACTCGCGCGGCTCGTGGCTGAACTCGAAGACTCCGAAAGCGCGGCCTATCTGCAACGCTCCTAAGCCTTCTGGAGCGGTTATGGGGTTTCGGCTACTGGTGTTTCGGCGAAATACAGGGTGGTTTCCCCATAGCGGCGTGGCTTGAGCGCTGAAAGGCCGTCCGGCCACTGTGGGGCAGGCGAGCTGGAGGCTCTCTCGAGGCACACGACCGCATCGGGAGCCAGGTGGGGCACAAGTGCGGCTAGAAGCTCATCCACCTCCTCAGTGCTCATGGGGTAGGGAGGGTCGAGGAAGACGAGCGTAAACGAGACGCCCGAGTAGTTGGCGAGGAACGTTGCCGCCTTCGCCTGCTCAACCCTGGCTCCGAACGCGCAGCCCTTCCCAGGCGCTGTGCTATTGACAGGCGCTGGGCTGTTTATGGGCGCTGTGTTGCTGATGGGCGCTGTGTTGCTGACGGGAGCTGTGTTGCTGAGTTCCTTGTTGATGAGTGTGGCGTTGGCGCGTAGGGCTTGGATGGCGGGGCGGGCGTGATCCACGAGGATCGCGTTGTGGGCTCCGCGCGATAAGCTCTCGAGTCCGAGCGCTCCGGATCCGGCGAACAGGTCAAGCACGCGGGCGCCAGCGATGACGTCCCAAGAGTCCAGGCGGGAGAACAGGGCCTCTTTGACGCGGTCGGTGGTCGGGCGGGTGTCGTGGCCGGGCACGCTTGTGAGTCTTCGGCCGCCGGCGACCCCTGCGATGATGCGGCTCACTTATCCTCCTGAGGTTGCTGCCCGGTTGTTTTCATCTGTTCGGTTTCATGTGTCCGTGTGGCGGGGATCATTGGGTGCGGCCTGCGAACACCGCGGCGAGTTCTCCGGGGCTCAGCACGGTACCTGGCCGCGGGCCTGCCGCGTGGAGGGCGGCTAACTCCTCGGCGGTGAACGGGGCGGGTGAACGCCGCGCACCAAGCACGACGTTGCCGGGCATCGTGAGAGAGAACATCGAGGAATCAGCGGCAACGAAATAGCTAGCTCCGGCGGCCTTGAGTGAGTCAGCCATCCGGCGGGTCGCCTCAAGACCCGGCTCGTCGCCGATGTTGATGAGAACAAGCCCGCCGGGGACTACCGCATCGAACATTTCGGTCATAAACCCCGGATCGAACAGGCGAGCTGGCGAATCAGGCTCGATCGAGATATCAAGCACGAGAGCATCGGCAACTCCGGCGACCTCTACCGCGCGAGGCAGGGCATCCCGCACATCGCCGGCGATCACGTGCGGAGCGTTGGTGCCCGGGAACGGAACCTTCGCTAGCACCGTATCGATCAAGTCAGGATCTAAATCCACCACGATGTGGGTGCTGGCTGGTTCCGCTACGGCAAGGGCCCGCGGCAAAGACAAACCTCCGCCGCCTAAGTGAATATAGGTTCCAGCGCGGAAAGCAGTGCCTTGCGATGTTCCAGCGCGGTCCGATTCTCCGGTGCCGCGTGCTGTTCCGGCGCCGCGTGGGGTCCACAGCTGGAGGGCGGCCTGCATCCACTGAAGGTAGTCGTAGAGAAGCCGCGACTGATCATCCGGGAAAACCGTGGACTGTTCGGCCCCATCGATGTCTAAGGTCAACCCGCCCGGGATCCACGGGGAACGCCACCAAGCAGCTACCGCCCCTGAACTGAGAACCTCGCTACCAAGGAACTGAGACCCACTCGGACGTGAAGTATCGGGGTGTTCATTCACGTTTGACGCCTCATCGGCATTGTGTACTCCGCTCATGATCACCGGCCAGCGCTTTCACCCGCTACCGCCCGCGCAGCATCAGCAAGCGAGGTACGCAACCGTTTCGCGCCCTCCTCAACGCTCGCTTGGTCCTTGCAAGCGGCAAAACGCAAGTATGAAGCGAAACGGCCCTCAAACTCAGGCGTCGTGAAGGCGCTGACCGGAACCGCAGCTACACCGGCCTTCTCAGGCAACACCTGAGCGAGCTCGGTCGCATCCTCAATACCCAACGGCGCCATATCGGCCAGCACGAAATATCCACCACGTGGCCGCACAACCTTCGCGCCAGCGTCTTCGAGCGCATCGACCAATACATTGACTTTCTCACCCAGCTGCACAGCACGGCGGGTGAAGAACTCGCGCGGCAAACGCAAACCATGAGCGATCGCCGGCTGGAACATCGGGCCGGTAGAGAACGTCAGATACTGCTTGACGGTACGCAACGCATCAATCAACTGAGCCGGGCCAGTAGCCCACCCAACCTTCCACCCCGTCAAAGAGAACGTCTTCCCGGCAGAAGAAACCGAGATGGTTCGCTCCCACGCCCCAGGCGTGTGAGCAAATGGCACAAAACCATTGGCAAGCCCCAGACGCTCATCGCCTTTTTGGTTATAGACCAGGTGCTCATAGACCTCGTCAGAGAGGATCAAAGCAGAAGCCTCAATAGCAGCCCTAACTATCGCCTGGCGGGAGTCCGGACTAAACACCGAGCCGGTCGGGTTATGCGGATCATTCACGATGATCATGCGTGTGTTCTGATCCACCGCCTGAGCCAAAGCCTCACAATCCGGCTGAAAAGAACCCGTCTGAGCGTCATAAACCATCGGGACAGTCCGCAACTCAACCCGGGCAAAACCAGTCAACGCCGCATAGGCGTCATAAAACGGCTCGAAAGTCACGACGTTATCGCCCGGACGAGCAAACGCGAGCACAGCCGCAGCGATAGCTTCCGTAGCACCTGAGGTCACAACAACCTGCGCATCCGGATCCACCGTCACCCGATACCAGGACTGCTGATGCTCAGCGATCGCAACCCTCAAATCCTGGACACCGGCCGCCGGAGCGTACTGATGATGACCACGCGCAAGCATCTGCTGAGCGATATCCACGATCTCATCAGGCGCATCGTTATCCGGAACACCCTGACCTAAATTCACCGACTCATGCAACCGTGCAAGATCCGAAACCTCCTCGAAGATAGTTTTCTTCAGCCCATGAGCCCCCGCCAGACGCGCTCGCCGCGCCCCCTGGAACCACGGCGCAATCGAGGGTGAGGCAGGAATCGAAGAGAAGCGGGGCTGCTGGCCCGGGTTTGAAGTATTCGTGCTGGTCTCATTGATGCTGGCCATGCTTATACAGTACCGAGCCCATACACGGACGCCGCTGCGCATAGCTGCGCGCCACAACCTGTGAATGCATCCCAAACCGTACGAATTCGACGACGTTCCCAGAAAAATATGAAACAGTGTTCACATGACTCGTGTTGTATGCCCAGGGTCCTTCGACCCTGTCCATAAGGGCCACCTAGAGGTCTTCATGCGTGCGGCCTCACTCTTCGATGAGGTCATCGTTGCCGTCTCCACGAATCCGGCAAAGAAATACCGTTTCAGCGAAGAAGAACGCGTCCAAATGATCCGCGACCAGGTCTCAGCGATCAGCGGCATCACAGTGGAACCCATGGGGGACGGGCTACTAGCCGAATACTGCGCTCGCAAAGGGGCGCGCGCCATCCTCAAAGGGCTACGCAACAGCCAGGACTTCGAATTCGAAACCCCGATGGCCTCCATGAACCGCCACCTCACCGGGGTTGAGACCGTATTCATTCTCGGAGACCCGGAGTATCAGTACGTTTCTTCATCGCTGATCAAGGAAGTTGCATCACTCGGGGGAGACATATCCGAATTCGTCCCCAAGAGTGTCGCTGCGAAATTTGCCTAGTAAACCCAAAACGACTCTATTCTTAGAACTTGGGACTATCACTTCTGTGAGCGGTCGCTTCGTTGGATCATCAGGGCGCCCATAGCCGTGATCGACTACGTGAGGAGCATTGATGTACGGAACCACGCAGGGTACCTATGTGCCCCGCCGCGTGAAGCACCGTCGGGTGCACGTCGGCCGTATCGTACTGGGATGCCTGCTCATCATCATGGTCACCGTCGCAGGAGCCGGCCTCGGCCTGGCCTCAAAATTCGGGCGTGCCTTCGAGAAAACCACCACAATCGCAAGCGCTTTCCCGGACGAGGACGACCGCCCGGTCAAAGACCCAGGCGACACCTCCATGAACATCCTGCTACTGGGCGCAGACGGTGGACCCGGCAAAGGTAAGCGGGCGGCTATCGACCCGAACGCGACCGCAACTGACCGGCGTTCCGACTCCATGATGCTCGTCCACATCCCAGAAAGCCGCGATAAGGTCTACGTCATCTCGCTCATGCGAGACACCTGGATTTCCATCCCAGGCCACGGCGAGGCAAAACTCAACGCCGCAATGGCTAACGGCGGCGTCCCGCTACTCATCCAGACCCTCGAAGAACGGCTCGGCACCCGCATCGACCACGTAGCGATCATCGACTTCCAAGGATTCCGCGACCTCACCACAGCAATCGGTGGCGTCACAGTCGACAACGAATACGACTTCATCGCCCACGACACCGACTACCACTACCCGAAGGGCAAGATTCACATCGACGGCGACAAGGCCCTACGCTTTGTGCGCGAACGTAAGAGCTTCCCCGACGGCGACTATCAGCGCGTACGAAACCAACAGAAGTTCCTCAAAGCTGTCTTTGGGAAAGTCCTGAGCGCGGAGACCCTGTCTAACCCGGCCAAGCTCTTCAAGGTCGTGGATTCTATAGCCCCATACATCTCCATGGACGAAGAATTCTCTGACCCATCCCTGCTCACCGGGCTGGGACTGCAGATGAAGAACGTACGTGCCTCCGACATCGTGAGCTTCACGCTGCCAACCGCAGGTACAGGTACAAGCCTGGACGGACAGTCGATCGTTTTGCCTGACCAAGCCGCGATCGATGCGCTCGCGGAAGCTCTGCGCAACGACACGGTCGCGGATTACTATGCGGCGCTACCGGAAGAAAAGAAAAAGTAAGCGGCAGCACACCGATTGCATCCGAGCCGTCGATGCGCGCTAAGGTGAGCAACACACGAACAGATAGAATCTTTCACACCAAGCCGGCCGTTTTGCATGTACGGCCAGCATCATTAGAGGAAGCAGTAGCTCGTCTATGGACATCCCAGCGTTGGCACAGTCCCACGGCCTGAGCCGTGTGGGCGCGCGCCCTGGCCTCTTCGCTTATTATCGAGAGACCTGGCGGCGCAGGCGATTCGCCATTGTCTTTGCACAGTCCAAGATCCGTGCACGCAATTCCCAAAACCGTTTAGGCGTGTTCTGGGAGATTCTGAAGCCTACCTTCAACGCGTTGATGTACGGGTTCATTTTCGGTGTCCTGCAAGGAGACCGGCGCCCGCCTGGATTCGCGGCGTTCGTGGTGATCGGCGTGTTCCTCATCGAGTTTTTCTCCAAATCGATGAGCGACGGCGCCCGCTCTATCACGGGTAACCGTGCGCTCGTGCAGTCGCTAGCCTTCCCGCGCGCGACCCTTCCGTTCTCGATCGTGATCCAGCAGATCCTCACTCAGATTCCGATGCTGGGCGTCATGTTCATCTACGTCATGGCACTGGGCTACTGGCCACGGTGGCAGTGGCTTTTGATCATCCCGCTATTCGCGCTCTATGCGATCTTCAACACAGGGGTTGCATTCCTGTTTGCACGCTTGACCGTGCACACACACGACCTGACGCAGCTGCTGCCGGTCGTGAACCGTTTCTTCTTCTTCACATCCGGTGTCTTGTTCTCGGTCGAGAACATCCTGGCTCAGTGGCCAGCCGTGATCACCGTGTATGACTTCCACCCGATCTATCAGGTCCTCACCATTGCACGCGGACTTGTTTTGGGTGGTAGCCACACGTTTGATCCAATGGCGTGGGCAGTCGTAGCGGGTTGGGCTGTGGGCCTGTTCGTGATTGGCACCGTATTCTTCTGGCGAGCGGAGGAACTCTATGGCCGAGTCTCCTAAAAAGGAACAACCTAAGAAAGAGCAAGAAGGCGTGGCCGAGCCCGTTCCGCCGAGCCGTGACGAGCAGCTGCGCATCGACCCTGATCGTCAACCGGTTGTGATCGTGGATGATCTCCACGTGAAATACAAGGCGTTCTCTTCAGGCCGCTCGGCCGGGGCGAACAGTCGCGGAGGCATCTTCAAGAAGCGGATGCGCGGCGTTCGTGAAGTGCACGCGCTCAAAGGTGTCAGTTTCGTTGCGTACAAGAACGAATCCATCGGCATTATCGGTTCGAACGGTTCCGGAAAATCGACGCTACTGAGAGCCATCACGGGCCTCACCCCACCAGCTGAGGGCGCAACCTACGCCTCAAGCCGCCCGAACCTCCTTGGCGTCGGTGCGGCTTTGATCCCGAGCGTCTCAGGCGATGAGAACATCACATTGGGTTGTTTGGCGTTGGGTTTTTCGATGCATGAGATCGAAGAGCTGCGCCCCAAGATTGTTGAATTCGCGGGCCTTGAAGATTTCATCGACCTTCCGATGCGCACCTACTCTTCAGGTATGCAGGCGCGTTTGAAGTTCTCGATCGCGGCTTCGAAGTTCCACGACATCCTGATTGTCGATGAAGCCTTGTCCGTGGGAGACGCGGCTTTCCGTAAGCGTTCGGAGAAGCGGATCCGTGAGATCCGTGACGGCGCCGGCACCGTCTTCTTGGTGTCCCACTCGATGAAATCGATTCAGGATACCTGTAGCCGAACTATTTGGATTGAAAAGGGTGTCTTGATGATGGACGGGGACACCCCAGAGGTCGTCAAGGCGTATCAGAGGTCACGAGGCTAATGACGAAGAATGCGTTGCCGCAGCTGAAGGCGAATCCAACGGTTGCGTATGTGATCCCTGTGCTGAACGGGGCCGCCTATATTGCGGAGGCTATCGCCTCAGTTTTGGATCAGGAATATGAAGGATCCCAGAAGGTCGCTGTAGCGGTGGGCCCCAGCAATGACGGTACTGAACGGATTGTGCAGCGGATCGCGGCAGAAGATTCGCGTGTGCTGTTTGTGGAGAATCCGGCCGGTAACACGCCGTCAGGTTTGAACAGGGCGATTGAAGCGGTCGACGCGGATGTCATCATCCGCGTGGATGGCCACTCTGTTTTGAGCCCGGGCTATACGCGGATCGCGATTGAGGCGTTGAGAGAGACCGGGGCCGCCGATGTTGGCGGGATCATGGACGCCCAAGGCACCAACCCGATCCAGCGTGCAGTCGCTGCGGCCTATAAGTCGCCGTTCGGTTTGGGGAACGCCCCCTACCACACCGGCGCGCAGGCCGGCCCCGCTGATTCCGCTTATCTTGGTGTTTTCCGCCGCGAGATCTTCGAGATCGTGGGCCTCTATGACGAGACCATGATCCGCGCCCAGGACTGGGAGCTGTGCAAACGCATCCGCGAGGCCGGCCATACGGTGTGGTTCGACCCTCGCTTGCGAGTTCGCTACTACCCCCGCGATAACTTCGGGGCTCTTGCCCGCCAGACCTTCGCATCAGGCGTGTGGCGTGGGGAACTAGGGCGACGAGGCCCAGGGGGCGCGCGCCTGAAACACTATGCGCCTCCCGCTGCACTGATCGGCTTCGGCGCGGGCATCATCGGGCTTATGATCCGTCCATTCACCTCGAAGGGCTCGGCCCTGCGCAAAGCGAGTACCGCGGCCGCGATAGCCCCGATCGGCTACGGCCTCGGCATCCTAGGGGCCGCTTGGCATGCCGGCCGTGAGCTACCGTTGAAGGAGAAAGGATTGCTCGCGCGGGTATTGCCGACAATGCACGGAACCTGGGCGGCCGGCTTCATCCGTGGCCGCATCATGGGCGCCGGCGACGTCAAAGACACTTCGAGAGTCAAATGACCCACAATTTCCCATCGAATCTGCAGGTTTCTGCTGACGGCACCGTCCCGGTTGGTCCGGACGGGTTGATCCGGCCGGCGAACCCCACGCTCGCCCAACTGCGTGCCGTGTGCCAGCCTCCGCATGTGCGGGCGCGCAAGAACGCAGAACACTGGACCGCTGAGCTGTATCTCCGCCACATCTCGATCTATTTCACGCGTGTGCTCGTCAAGACCAGGATCACCGCGAACCAGGTCACCACGCTCATGATGATCACGGGCTGGTTCATGGGGGCGGCAATGCTGATCCCGGGTATCTGGGGCCCGTTGATCGCAGTGGTGTTCTCGCAGGTTCAGCTCTACCTCGATTGCTGTGACGGGGAAGTAGCGCGCTGGCGCGGCGTCCGCGGACCTAAAGGCATCTTCATCGATATGGTCGCGCACCACTCAACTGAGGCGGCCGTTGCCGTCGGGGTGGGCGTACGGGTTGCGATGGGGGTCTCCCCAAGCGCGTTCACCGCGGCCGGATGGGCTGCGGCCTGGGCCGGGGCAACGTTGGGTGTCTTGCTGTTGATGAACCGCTCGCAATCGATCATGATGCATGCCTCGCGCGCATTCGCCGGTGTTGAGAAGCTCCCGGACACCTCAGAGGCCCGAGCGATGCCGCCAGCTTCGCTGATTGGACGCTTGCGCAGCATGGCGCGGTTTGTTCCGTTTCACCGCATGCTTCACGCGGTTGAGTTGAGCCTCATCTTCTTTGCGGCCTCGATTGTCTCTGCGGTGATTGGCCAGCCGGTTGTTGCCGAATCGTGGGTCATATGGGTCTTGCTCGTTGCCACAGTGGGTGTGAATGTGGGACATTTCTGTGCCCAGGTGTTCTCTGCGCGCCTAGCGCCGCTATCGACCGGCTGGGAGTATAAGCGCCCCGAGGACGTTCAAGCGCAACCTGTAGAACTCACGGGTGCTACGGACGCGTCTGTGCGTACAAGCGGTGAGAACTGATGTTCTCATCCTTCAAGCGTCGGATCGGGAAGCTACGCTCAGCTGGCCGCCGTCAACCGCACCTCATGGTTGAAGGCACACCCACAGTCGGTGTTGTAGTGCTCACGATGGGGCAGCGGCCTGCCGAGCTGGCTCGTGCGTTGCGTTCGTTGCGGCGTCAGAAGGACGTCAACGTCAACATCGCGGTGGTCGGCAACGGCTGGCAGCCAGTGGGGCTGCCTGATGGGGTCAAGGGCGTCAAGCTCGAAGAGAACCTTGGTATCCCGGCTGGCCGGAATGCTGGGGTTGAGCACGTGCATGGGGAGTACCTCATGTTCTTGGATGATGACTCCTGGCTTTTGGATAACGACTTCATAGCGGAGGCGGTTGAGCGTTTCCGCCAACACCCGTCCATGGGCCTGTTACAACCGCAGATCGTGGACCCTGCTAGACCGGGCCAGTCGCCCCGCCGCTGGACGCCGCGTATCTGGAAACGCACTCCAGACGTTTCCAGCAACGTGTTCCACGTAGGGGAGACCTGCCTGGTTATGCCTCGGCACCTCTTCGACGAAACCGGCGGGTGGGCCGGTGGCTTCTGGTACGCGCACGAAGGCATCGAACTTGCGTGGCGTATCTGGGACACCGGTCACCGGGTCTGGTATGCGGGTGACATGCGTGTGGGCCACCCAGTGGTTGATGCCCGCCGGCATAAAGAGTTCTATCGCCTGAATGCACGTAACCGCGTGTGGCTGGCCCGCAGAAACTTGCGTCCGCCGTTCAAATGGATCTACCCAATGGTGTGGGCGTTGGGGCAAACCGTGAGAATGCGGAAGGACCCCCGGGGCCTGCGGCAATACTGGGAAGGTTTCCAGTCCGGTTGGGAAGGCTCGCCGTGGTATCACCATCCGCGGCCTCCTTTGAAGTGGTCAACGCATCTACGGATGGCTCGCTACGGGCGCCCACCGCTGATATGAGCCAGCCAGCAGGTTCGATGTGAGATGATGAGTCGAGTTAACCCTGCGTCCACCTTCTGTTTGGACGTTTCTCATATTCTTCTATGTCTTCACCAGGAGGACCTGTGGCACGCACCATCATCACGTATGGGACGTTTGACCTTTTCCACATCGGGCATCTGAACATTCTGCGCCGCCTGAAAGAGCAGTGCGACCGCCTCATCGTGGGTGTTTCAACGGATGAGTTCAATCAGATCAAGGGTAAGAAGCCGATTGTTCCTTTCGAACAGCGGATCGAGATCGTCCGTTCGATCCGTTACGTGGATGAAGCGATCCCGGAAGAGAACTGGGACCAGAAGCGTAGCGACATCGAGAAGCACAACGTTGACGCGTTCGCGATCGGTGAGGACTGGAAAGGTAAGTTCGATGACCTCGAGGACATCGTTGAGGTGATCTATCTTCCTCGTACGGACGGCATCTCAACGACCGAACTCAAGCGCATCCTTTCGAGTTTCGATGCCCGCAAGGTCAACGAACTCAAGGAATCCCTCGACACGCTCTCGCGCATTGTTGAGGAGCTTGGCTAATGCCACGAGGCGTTTCGCCGCTCGATGCGGTGCTGAAAGTGCGGCGTATTGCAGGTAAGAGCTTTTCGCTGGGCAGTGCTGGGCTGAAAGCCCTCAACGACCAGCTTGCTAAGCGGGCAGCGGCGCGGCGATTCGCTTCCTCAACTGACGCCGAATATTCAGTTGCGTTGGTTCATGCGGGTGGGCCGCTCACTACGTATCAGATGCGGCAGTGGGTGCGGCCCCTCAATGCTCTCGATGAGCATCTGCGTGAGCAGGGCGTGCCTGGCGCTGCGATCATCGTTCGTGATCCACGCGTGATGCAACAGTGCGCCGATATCGCGAAAGTGCCCGTTGTTTTGGCGTGGGGGATGGCCGAGGTCATCGAAGCCCTCAACAAGCCGAGTGTGCGTGTTGCGCTGTATGCCAACAACAACACGTTGAATTTTCAGGCGATGGCCGCTCAAATCCCCGCGCACGTGCATGTAGGGCATGGCGAATCAGATAAAGCGTCGATGGTCTCGAACCAGTTGAGGGCCTACGATGCTGCCCTCATCGCGGGTCAAGGAGCACGTGACCGGCTTGCCGCCCGGCTTGTGGGGCTGGATCGCGTTGCCCTATATGAGGTGGGGCGTCCGCAGATGGACTTCCCGGACCCGTCTCCAGCGAGTGTGCCGGAAACTGCGAAGAAGACGGTTTTCTATGCTCCCACATGGGAGGGCGACCGGGCTGAGATGTCGTATTCCTCCCTGGTTTCATGCGGTTCCGCCGTGGTCGAGGATCTTGTGGATGCCGGGTATCGACTCATTTACCGGCCGCACCCGCAGACGGGGAAGAACTCATCGTTGCATGCTGCGGCGGACCGCGCGATCCGGCAGACCTTGCATCGGGCTGGTGCTGAGCATGTGGTCGATGACCAGCCGGGCCTTGGCTGGCAATGGGATGTAGCTGACTATGCGGTGCTCGATGTTTCCGCGATGGCCTTCGATGCGCTGGCGGCTGACAAGCCGACCGTGGTGATCGCGCCTGAACACGAGCAAGCTGAACGAGTCAGTGGCGGCATCCTAGAGTCGTTAGTTGTATTGGATCCGCGTCAGGCCAAAGCTTCTGGGCAAGCGGGTGGGCGCGATAGCGGGATCTGTGAGCTTCTGAAAGTTGCCGAGCGCGAGGAGTCGGTCTCCCAACGGCGCCGATGCGCGGCCTATTATTTTGGTGATGTAACTCCCGGGGCTCAGCGAAGGCGCTTCGTTGATGCTTGCTGGGATATCCTCCTCACTCGGGACCGAGCGCTCGTGGATACGCTCGGACTCGCATCAGTACTCTCCTCTTAAGGGAGACGTTAGAGATCGTGAGTAGGTTGCCGGTCAAAGACGCCTTTTTCTTCATCCGTTTCGCCTATGCGTTGCGTCGGTTGCAGCAGCGCCACACATCGATGGGACTCACGCCCGGCAGGGTGTGGGCCTCCTATGCCGAGGGTATCTCCGATGAGGTAGCTACCCGATTACCGGTTACTGAGCGCTCCACTTTCCGAGGCAGAGCGGTTCTGTGGATAGAGAAGCCAGACGTTGGCGGCAACGAACTCTCAGTTGCGAATCCGTCGGCAGGACTCAAGCTTCTCCGGGCGCCGCGCCGGTTTGTCCCGCCGGAAGCTCAAGCCGCTTGGCGGGTGATCGCCAGCAACGGGCGCGCGATTCATCCGGCGGCGCAACCGTTGATATGCGCGGGCGAGCCTGGTCAGGGCGTCACAGGCACGATGTTCTTCAACGAGCCTGTGGATGCGGTCATCACGTGGGTCGATGGTTCTGATCCTGAATGGGTGCAACGTAAGAGCGCATTTCAGCCGGGGCAATCGGCACGTGAAAGTTCGAACGTCGAAGCCCGCTTCAGTGATAACAACGAGCTGCGGGCATGCCTGCGTGGCATTGCGGCTTATGCCCCGTGGATCAGGCACATCTATATCGTGACCGATCAACAGGTTCCGGCGTGGCTCGATCAGTCTGCCGGGCAAGCCGGCGGAACCGGCGTGAGCATCGTAGACCACCGTGAGATTCTGCCCCACAACGTGCTACCGACGTTCAACTCGCACGTCATCGAGTCAGCCCTGCACCGCATCCCAGGACTATCGGAGCATTACTTGTACTTCAACGACGATGTGATCTTGGGTGCGCCGAGCACCCCGGAGGACTTCTTCACCCCTGCTGGCCAGATGCGTGTTTCACTGAGCGGACAGGGCATTCACGGTGACCTACCGGTCATGGATTCAGCACGTAAGAACCGCGAATTGTTGATGCAACTGACAGGTACGATCATGGATCGCCGCTATAAACACGTACCCCACGCTCAGCTCAGAAGCGTCGCCTATGAGCTAGAAGAGGCCATCGAGGAACATATTTCACAAACGCGTTCGCATCGGTTTAGAAACCCTGCGGATGTCTCTTTCGCTTCCTCGCTGTTGCTCAGCTATGCGGTCGCTACGGGGCGCGCGGTTCCATCAGCGTTGTCGTATTCCTACATCGATGTGGGGCAGAACGATGCGGTGCGCCGCTTAGGCGGGCTACTGCGAGAAAGAACTGCTGCACAGAATGGTTCGGCGGAGCAGGGCTACGGACGTTTGGTCAACTGCTTCAACCAGGTTAAAACCATGAGCGCTGGCAACAGCAAGGCGTTACGGAAAACGCTTGAGGCCATGTGGCCGTGGGCCTGCCCGTGGGAAACCACCTGAATGTGAACCGGCTTGCGTTTGGGTACTAGAAACCCTGGCACGTAACCGCAGCGCAACCCCTCAAAACACAAGCGACGTGTCGAGCCGAGCGCTCCTATGTGAAAACCGTCGCTAATATAGCGGTGGAGCTTGTGCATAGCAATGGTAAAGGAACTCTCAGCAAGTGGACCCCAAGGGCATTCTGAATAAAGCTAAAAGCAACGTGGTTCGCTCCGCGATGCGCTCAGTGAACCTCACCCGCGGTGCTCTGCGGCGCCGTCGTGCCGTCAAACCGCGTGCAGGTAGTGAATACCTAGCTGTGAGTCCGGATGCCCTCGGCTTGATTCTGACCGCTTATGGGTTCAAGCAAAAGCCGGTTGCCCTGGTTGCTGTGGCAGCGGAGCACGTCGTGGCGCGATTCGACGTTGAGCAGGCAACGGTTGAGTCTCGGACTGATGCCTATACAGCCACGGCAGACTACCGCGTGATCACCAACGCTCTAGCCAACCTCACGATCGCGACTGAGGACATCGACGGTGATGAGAGCACACCTGAGGATGGCGAGGACGAGGGATGGAAGCTGCAGCTTGGCTGGTTGCTGGAGCCCAGCGAAGAACGCCCGGTCGGCGCCAGCAGCAGCGTTGTCTTAGGCGACCATGTTGTTCACGAGACTGAACTAGAGCACACCGCCGGTATGCAGTGGATTCAATGGGCTGGCCGCGCGAGCAAAACGGAGGCTTCAGCGTTTCCGCGCCGCCACGTCAACGGTCACACCGTGACGCCGCTGATTACAACGCGTGGCAACGTGCGCATCGACGTCAACACGCCACCGGCTCTGCACGCATTGATCTACGCTGACGATGTTTGCGTCCAAAGCAACGGCATTCATGTCAAAGGCCGTGTTGCTTCAGCACAAGGCAACGTGACGCAGCCGCGATTCGTTGTGGTGGGACGTGAGACTGGTACGCGTTTTGAATCCCGTATGCGCTTGGAACTTGACCGTGGCTGGACTCAAACCGATTTCGGACGTCGACGCTACCGGTATGACGTGCGTGTTCCGATCAACCCCCTCATGTGGGACAGCTTCAGCAACTCGGAACCGTTCGATGCGGTAGTCGAGTTCTATGACACCGAAGGCGTTGTGCATACTCGCCGTGTCTCGCGTGTGCCGATCGAGTCTCGCGTGGCAGCACGCGGCGGGATCCTAGAAAGTAGGGGTCGCATCGCTTGCGTGAGCCCATACTTCACGTTCAAAGCTAAGGCTTTGTCTTTCCATATCGAATGCTTCGAGCTTTCAGTCAAACCGTTGCTGACTGGCACCCGGAAGGTCGATCCGCAAGCCGATGTGTGGCTCATCGGTGAACAGCCGTGGCGAGCAGGAGACAACGGCTACCGTTTCTTCACGTGGCTCAGGCGCAAGCATCCGCAGATCAACGCCTACTACGTGATCGACAAGGATTCGCCGGATATCGAGAAATTCGCCGGCGAGCCCAACGTGGTGTTGAGCGGGACCTATTCCCATTTTGAGAAAGCGCTCCAAGCGAGCAAATTCATTGGAACGCACCACCCCGATTTCCTGATGCCAACCTACGCGCCTTCGTTCAAAGCGCGGCTGCGTGGAACCCGGGTATTCCTGCAGCACGGCGTGCTCGGAGTGAAGCGCATGACGTCCACGTACGGCAAGAACGCCCCCCAGTTCAACGTGGACCAGTTCTTTGTCTCCTCAGAGAAAGAACGCGAGATCGTGATGAATGACCTGGGATACAAGGCCGACCAGGTTGTTGTCACTGGCCTTCCACGTTTCGATTCCCTGTTGGGGGAGAGTGTTGAGCCGCGGCGCGGCCAGGTTGTGGTGATGCCGACGTGGCGGGACTGGATCCGTGACGAGGAAGGCTTCCTCGCCTCCGAATATTTCCAACAGTGGCACCAGGTGCTCTCCAGCGATGGCTTCGCCCGCGTCGTTCGTGAAAACGGGCTCGACGTCAAGCTATATCTGCACACGAATATGCAGCGTTTCGCCCACCACTTCGAAGACCTGCCTGTCACGGTGATGTTCCCCGGTGAAGAAGACGTTCAGTGCCTCATGCAAGAATCTCAGCTCTTGATCACCGACTATTCCTCGGTTGCATTCGACTTCAGCTTCCTCGGCAGGCCTGTGATCTATTTCCAATTCGACCGGGGGCGTTTCCTTGGTCGAAACGGCTCCCACCTTGATTTGGACGCGGAACTCCCAGGCTACATCGAGTTCACCGCCAACGATGTTGTAGAGCGGCTTCGCAGCTGTGCTGCGTCCGGGTTCGAACAGACCGAAGAGTTGCGTGCGCGTAGCCGCAGCTTCATGACGCACCGTGATACACGTAACTGTGAACGGGTTTTCAAGGCGGTCATCACCGGGCCGGAGCACACCATCGTAGGCTCAGGCTCGCCATGGAAAGACGCGATGCCGTTGGTGGTACGCCGTTTCCGCCGTAGCCGCTGGTACTGGAAATCCATGCGGGCTTTCTATAAAGCGGCCTCCGTTATGCCTGGCAAACGCGAAAGCCTCGTCTTCGAATCTGGGCTGGGTAAACAGTATGCGGACTCGCCGCGATACATCTATGAAGAGCTCCTCCGGCGCGGAGACACCCGCCCTAAAGTCTGGATCTATAGCGGCCCGCACGTTTTCACCGACCCGAACACGGAAGTGGTTCAACGGTTGAGCCCTGAATACTACGCCGCCTTGGCCCGTGCCCAGATATGGACCATGAACCAGTCAGCGCCTTCGTATCTGAAGCGTCCGGCGAAGGTGCGTTTCGTACAGACTTGGCACGGGACACCGCTCAAACACATGCAGCTCGATGCCGCTGGAAAGCAGGAGCAGAGCGAGGGATACCTTGAGCGCGCCCAGGCGGGTGTGCGGCAGTGGACTCACTTAATTTCACCGAGCCCGTATGCGAGTTCCGCGTTCCGGTCCGCGTTTGGTTTCAACGGACCCATCGTTGAGCTTGGCTATCCCCGTAACGACATCCTTGTCTCAGACGAGGCGCCTGCCATCCGCGAACATACCCGGGCCCAATTGGGGCTGGGGAAGCAACGCGCAATCCTGTATGCACCGACCTTCCGCGACAACCAGAAGAACGCACGCGGCAAGCTCGCCTTCCAGCTTCCGTTCGATCTGGAGACCTTCGCGCAGCAGATGCCGGATGACACGGTTCTTCTGCTGCGCATGCACAGCCTCATCGCTAGTCGCATCCAGATACCTGAGCATTTGCGTGACCGGGTCAAGGACGTCTCCTCATATTCGGATATCCAGGAGCTTTTCCTCGCATCCGATGCCCTGATTACTGACTATTCTTCAGTGTTCTTCGACGCCGCAGTGTTGCGGTATCCGATCGTCTTCTTCGCTTACGACCTCGAGGATTACCAGCAGAACCTGCGTGGCTTCTACCTCGACTACATGAAAGACCTTCCAGGCCCGATCGTCCAGGATGAAGCGGAGCTGTGGGCCACGGTGAATGAGCGCCTCGAGAAGGGGATCGACCAAGGCCAACGCAGCCGCTTCATCGAACGCTTCGCACCGCAAGACGACGGGCATGCTGCCGAGCGCGTCGTCGATGAACTCTACTGAGCACAACAGGCCTGTGCTCACGGATGTTCGCATGTGGGTTGCGCCACGCCAACTGGAGTTGATTGGAGACGCGACGGTGAATCAGCTAAGATGGAATGTCGCATGTGTTCTGCTCACAGAAGGAGTTAGGTAGATGAGCACTGAGGCGTTGAACACGCCTTCAGCATCAGCCTGGGTCTTCGACGTGCATGAGATCGCCCGGAAGGTCGGTTCGATGCATGAGGAGCAGAAGACGCTTCCGGCGCCTGAAGACCTGAAAGTTCCGCTGATTGGCGTAGAGCCCGGCTCGCGCGTTCCAGTGGAACTACGGTTCGAAGGCGTACACGAAGGTGTATTGGTGACCGGGCAAGCAACCTTGCCGATTAAGGGCGAGTGTGGCCGTTGTCTGGACCCCATTTCCTACACATATGATGCGCACTTCCAGGAACTGTTTTTCCACCCGGAACAGCAGCTTGATTCGGATGACGAGACGGAAACACACGTGATCGTCGAGGACAAAGTAGACCTGGAGCCACTGCTTCGCACCGCCGTGGTTGGTGAACTACCGTTCCAACCACTGTGCGATGAAGACTGCATGGGTTTGTGCGATCAGTGTGGGGTTCGACTCGAAGACGAGCCGGAACATCACCACGAGATAGTGGATCCCCGTTGGGAGGCACTGCGTGGGTTGAGCACCTTGGGTGAGGAAGCGCCCCGGGAGCACACATAAGGCTGAGATCCTAGTCCCGGATATCCGGGCAGGTGAAGCCGACATAGATTTTGACTCTGGACGCTCACCGTCCAAAACTGACCAGCAACAAGGAAGAGAGACAAGCCGTGGCTGTTCCAAAGCGGAAGATGTCCCGTGCGAATACACGCAACCGCCGCGCTCAGTGGAAGGCCACTGCGCCAACTCTGGTGAAGACCGTTGAAAACGGTCGCGTGACGTACAGCCTGCCTCACCAGGCGAAGATGGTCACCGACTCGGCAGGCACCGAGCTGTTCCTTGAGTACAAGGGACGTAAGGTAGCTGACGCCTAAGTTGTCTGTGGCTAAAGCAACTGAGCTTTCGAAGCGTCTCGGGGTCTCTTTAGACCCCGAGACGCTTCGTTTAGCGTTGACGCACCGCTCGTGGGCCTATGAGCACGATGGTGAACATAACGAGCGCCTCGAGTTCTTAGGGGATTCGGTGCTCGGGTTTTGTGTCACCACGTTCATTTTTGAGCAGTACCCGACGGTTTCTGAGAGTCAACTGACGGCGTTGCGTGCCCGTTTGGTCTCTACCCAGACGCTCGCCCAGGTGGCTCGTGCGCTCGGCGTGGGGCCGCACATCCGGCTCGGTAAAGGCGAGCAACAGTCTAACGGTCAAGATAAAGATTCGATCTTGGCTGACACGATGGAAGCGCTCCTGGGAGCCGTGTTTTTGAAACACGGCTTGGACGCCGTGAAACGGATCATCGCCGAGAACGTGCTTCCGCTGATTGACGATGAGGAAACGATTCGCCGCAGCACAGACTGGAAGACGCTGATTCGGCAGATCGCGGGCCAACACGATCTAGGTGAGGTCGTCTATGACATCACCAGTGAAGGGCCGGACCACGCCCACACCTATACTGCGCGGCTCTTGATTGGCGATAAACGCTATGCGAACGGCACCGCGACCTCCAAGAAGGACGCCGAGAAGATCGCTGCTGGCGCATCCTGGAAGATGCTCGTGGGGGACTTGATCGCGATGGGCGTGATCGATACAGATCCGCTCTCACCTGGGCACAAAACCTCCGCCTGATGCCTGAACTGCCTGAAGTTGAGGTTGTCCGCCGCGGTTTGACGGATTGGGTTGTTGGGCGGCGGATCGAACACATAGAGGTCCACGACCCGCGTTCAGTTCGGCGTCAGGTCGGTGGTCCTGACGCCTTTATTTCCGCGGCAACATCAATGACTATCACGGCGGCGGTGCGTCGCGGCAAGTTCCTGTGGCTCACGCTCGCCCCTGATTCTGCCTCGGAAGGTTCTGTGCAGCCCGCGATGGCGGTCATGGCTCACCTCGGTATGTCTGGGCAGATGCTCGTCGAGGACGCCGAACAGCCGTGGGAGAAACACCTCAAAGTGCGTTTGGTTCTATCCGAGCGCGACGGCGCACCTGCCGAGCTGCGCTTCATAGATCAACGGATCTTCGGCGGGATGTGGATCTCCGAGCTTATACCGACACCGGATGCCGGGCCCGGCGGTGTCGGTTCACACGCTCACGTGATACCGGAAGCCGCGCACCATATCGGGCGCGATGTCCTAGACCCTTTGACCAATGCGCGTGCCTTGCGGAAGCAGTGGCGCAACAAACGCACCGGGATCAAGAACGCACTCATGGATCAGTCGGTGATCTCCGGGGTGGGCAACATTTATGCGGATGAGGCGTTGTGGCGTGTCAAGAGGCACTATGAGACTCCGGTATCGCGTCTGCCTCTAGCGGAGATCGAGGCTTTGCTGGAGGCGTTGCGCGCCGTGATGCTCAGTGCGTTGGAAGCCGGTGGGACGAGCTTCGATTCTCTCTATGTCAACGTCAACGGCGCTAGCGGCTATTTCGACCGTTCCCTCAACGCCTACGGGCGAGCCGGCCAACCCTGCCCGCGGTGTGCCAACAACGGCAAGCCAGGCATGATTGTGCGTGAGCCGTGGGGCGGGCGCTCATCGTTCCGGTGTAGCTGGTGCCAACGCCGCCCACGCGGACTCTGACCACGTGAACGCGGGAAAGGGGAAAATCCCCGGTTTCTTAGCGTGTGCGTTACATAATAGAAATCACCATGTATTTGAAATCCCTGACGGTTCGCGGATTTAAGTCATTTGCTTCCGCGACCAGCTTCGACTTCGAACCCGGCATCACGGCCGTGGTGGGCCCCAACGGGTCAGGTAAGTCGAATGTTGTCGATGCGCTCGCGTGGGTCATGGGTGAGCAGGGCGCTAAGACATTGCGTGGCGGGAGCATGGATGACGTGATCTTCGCCGGCACGAGTTCCCGCCAAGCGTTGGGCCGGGCACACGTGACGTTGACGATCGATAACTCGGATGGCGCGCTACCGATCGAATACACGGAAGTCACGATCTCTAGAACCTTGTTCCGCTCAGGTGGTTCCGAGTATGCGATCAACGGTTCCCCGGTGCGTTTGCTCGATATTCAGGAGTTGCTCTCCGATTCCGGTTTGGGTCGTGAGATGCACGTGATCGTGGGGCAGGGTCAGCTCGATAAGATCCTGCAGGCCAGCGCTGAGGAGCGCCGCGGTTTCATCGAGGAAGCCGCGGGGATTCTGAAGCATCGGCGTCGCAAAGAAAAAACGCTGCGCAAGCTGGATTCAACACAGGCGAATCTGAGCCGATTAGATGATCTTGTCAAGGAGATCGGGCGGCAGTTGAAGCCGCTGGGCAAGCAGGCGGATACGGCGCGGCGGGCTCGTGGTGTTCAGGCGCGGCTACGTGATGCTAAGTCGCGCCTGCTGGCCCACGATGTGGTGCAGCTGCTGGATGAAGCCGAGTCAGCTTCCGTGAAGAGGGCAGATCTGGAAGAAGCTCAGAGGCAGGCCAGTGACGCTGTGGATGCTGCAACTCGCACGGTTTCCGCGGCTGAAGTTGAGGCTGCGAAGGCATCCCCGGCTGCGGCTTCGGCACGTGAGACGTGGTACGAGTTGTCTCAGTTGAGCGAGCGCTACACGGGTTTGCTGCGGGTCGCGGAGGAGCGGCAACGGCTTTTGGGGCAGCCGCTTGAGCGTTCGTCGGTAGGTGAAGATCCGGATGTTTTGGAGCGCCGCGCTGAGGCGAGCGACGCCGAGGCTGATGAAGCGGACGAGGCTGTTGAGAAGGCCCAAGATGCCCTTGAGGCCGCCGGTGGTGAGCGCGCTGAGGCTGAGTCGAAGCAGCGTGCAGAAGATGAGCGGTTGACTGCTCTATTGCGGGCGGTTGCGGATCGACGTGAGGGTTTGGCGCGGCTTGCTGGGCAAGTAGGCACTGCCCGACAGAGGCTTGAATCTGCGGTGGGTGAGCGCGAGCGTACCGTTGAGGCCCGCGATGCGGCACGCGCTCGAAGTGCCGAGGCTAAGAGCCATATGGATGAGGCGCAGGCGGAAGCTGATGAAGCGCGGGAGGCCACGGTGGCGCCTTTGGCGCGTGTGCCTGAAACGCAAGGAGCGCTGGATGAGGCGAAAGCTGCGTTGCAGTTGGCGCGTGATGCGTTGAATACGGCGCGTCAACGCCGGGCGGGGCTTGAAGCGCGGGTAGCTGTTTTGGCTGAGACTACCCAGCCGGATGCTGGGGCGGGCACGTTGCTTGAGGGGCACGAGGATGCCCTGTTGGATGTGTTGAGTGACCGCTTGACAGTCGAGCCGGGCTTTGAGGCCGCCGTCAAAGCGGCTTTGGGTGGTGCTGAGGACGGCTGGGTCGCTGCAGCGCAGGTGACACTCGAGCAGGTGGCGGAAGCCGCGGCTGCCGGTGCCGAGGGGTCGGTGACGTTGCTGCATACCGTGGGGCCGCATCGTGGTGATGTGTTGCCTTCCGGTGTGCGTAGTGTCGCCGATGTGGTGAGCGCTAAGCCAGGGGATGAGCAGCTTGTTGAGGCTTTGCTGGGTAGGACTGCGTTGGTGGATTCGGATGCTGAAGCCCGCGCTGTGGTGGCTGAGTCCGGGTGCACGGCGGTCACTGTTGAAGGGCATCGGTGGACGCGTGCTGGCGTGGTGATCGGTGCTGGCGATGGCGCGGGAGCTTTGGCGCGGGTGCGTTCGCTGGAGACGGCTCGGGAAGAGCTCACGGAAGCCGTTGCGGCGTGTGAGGCGGCTGAGGCGGAGGTTGAGCGTGCGCAACCCGCCGTGAACAACGCGCAAGCCGAGCTGAAAGCAGCCGAGGAAGCGGCGCGGCAGGTCAGTGATGCGTCCCGGAACGCCGCGTCGCGTGTTGAGCGGCTGTCTTCGCTTGCGGCTCAAGCCGATGCGGATGTTCAGCGGCATGCGGACGCGTATGTCGCCGCCGATGCCGCTGTTGAGAAGGCGCGTGTGGGGCTTGAAGAGCTCAATGAGCGTTTGGCTGTGGCCCAGGATGTTCCGGAAGAAGCTGAACCCTCGACAGCTGAGCGTGACCGTCTAGCTCAGGCTGCATCGCAGGCTCGTGAAGCTGAGATTCAGGCGCGGTTGGCTTTGCGGGAGGCCCAGGAACAGGCCCGTAAGCTTCGAGACCGGGCGCATTCTCAGCGTCGCGCGGCCCGTGCTGAGCGTGCCGCACGTGAGGAGGCGCAGCGGCGTGCAACCCGGCGTGCCGCACAAGCGAAGAAGGCGGAGACAGTCGCGGAGCGTGTTCGTACGGCGCAACGGCTTCTGGCTCGCTCGGTTGAGGCGGCTCACGTGCGTGTCGAAGAGTCCGAGGAAGCGGTGCGGCGCTGCAACGCTCAACTCGAGACCGCGCGCGCAGCTCTAGCGAAGACGCAAGCCCGCCTCTCCGAGCTGCGGGACGAGGCGCACAAGACAGAGATCGATCAGGCGGAGCGGCAGGCCCGCTTCGAAGCACTCGAAGAGAAGGCGTTGTCGGAGGTTTCGATGACCCCGGACCACCTGGTTGAACACTTCGGGCCGCATCTTCCGGTGCCATCCGATTTCAGCGACGCCACCGATCCGTGGGCGGAATTGCGTCAAGAGGTCGATGAAGACGGTAACCCGGTTGACGGCGAGCCGTTTGACCGCGAAGCTCAGCTCAAACGCCTCAAGCAGGCCGAACGCGACCTTCAGGCTTTAGGCAAAGTCAACCCGTTGGCGTTGGAAGAGTTCGCGGCTCTTGAAGAACGGCATTCCTATCTGGTCGGTCAGGTCCAAGACCTCACCAACACCCGTGCTGAGCTTCTGAACCTCATTGAAGAAGTAGACCAACACGTCAAGACGGTGTTCGCTGACGCGTTCGCTGACACAGCGAGAGAGTTCACAGCGATCTTCAGTCGGCTGTTCCCGGGGGGTGAAGGTAAGCTGACACTGACGGACCCGAGCGACATGCTGAGCACCGGCATCGAGGTTGAAGCGCGCCCTGCCGGTAAGAAAGTCAAGCGGTTGTCGCTGCTTTCGGGTGGGGAGCGTTCACTCACGGCACTCGCGATGCTGATCGCTATCTTCAAAGCACGGCCCTCGCCGTTCTATGTCATGGACGAGGTCGAAGCCGCCCTCGACGAGCGGAACCTGCTGCGCCTGCTCGAGGTCTTCAAAGACCTACAACAGGCCTCCCAGCTGATCATCATCACTCACCAGAAACACACGATGGACATCGCCGATGCCCTCTACGGGGTCTCGATGAGAGGCGACGGCGTGAGCCACGTTGTGTCCCAGCGCATCGCACAAGACACAGAAACCGGGGATCACGAACCCGCCTAGCGGGGTTTGCTCGGGCTCACTTCGGTGTGTTCGATGTTCTGCCGAGGCGAGACCAAAGCCCACGCGATCACACCGGCACCCATGATCAGACCTGAGAGCACGAAAGCCCAACTGAACCCGAACTGGTCTGCGATCCAACCAGCGATCAACGGCGCCATCACAGCCGGAAGATCAGCCGCCATCTGGAATATAGACATCACGCGCCCCGCATGATGCTTCGGCCCCACGATATCGGCGATGCTCGCCTGCTGGGCCGGATTGAACATACCAGTCCCGAAACCCGCCAACGCTGACAAAGTCACGAGCACCGCGACGTTGGGGGACAAGCCAGTAGCCACCGTGCACAGCCCAGCCAGGCTCAACCCGATTATGATGGGACGCCGCCGCCCGACCCTGTCAGACCAGCGGCCGCTGAACGTCAACGCTGTAGCGTTACCGGCCGCGAAGCCGGTCATAACAAGACCCACAGATAACGCCCCAAGACCCAACGCTTGAGCCGCGAACAGAGGCACAATAGCTACCCGCACACCGAAAGAGCACCACCCGTTACCGAAATTAGAGACTAACGCGGCACGATACTTCGGGTTAGCTAAAGCATCAGCGAGGCTATACGGCGGCAGATGATGCCGAGCCCTCGGCTGGCCTCGCCGCCCGCGAGAGCTCACCAGGAAATAAAACACAACCAGTGAAGCCGCGATCAACGAGCCACCGTAGATGAAGAACGGAACACGATAGCCCAACGGAGCTAACAAGCCACCCACCAAAGGGCCCGCCACGTTACCGATCAAAAACGCTCCACCATACAGGCTTGCGACCCGGCCACGGATATCTGGGGGAGAGGTCCGGGCAATGAAACTCGAAGCCGCAACCGTAAACGTGACAGAGCCGATACCACCGAGGCCTCTAACAAGAATCAGAACCCAATAATTCGGGGCCAATCCACACGCAATCGTTGAGATCGCAACGATGAACACGCCGAGCACATACGCCCCCGGCTCACCCAACTTTTCAGAGACCCCACCGGCAAAAGGCGCAAACCCCAAACGTGTGAAGGCAAACACGGAAACGATCGCCGCCGCCATCATGTGGCTCACCCCAAAACTTGAGGCGTACTGCGGCAGAATCGGGGCGATCAGCCCAAACCCAATAGCGATCAGCAGAGCCCCAGCGATGAGGACTTTAATCTCACGAGGAACCGGGGTCGGACGCGCCGAAGGCGATGAGGAAACGGGGTGAGGCATGATGCATCTGATCGTAGATCATGACTACGCCAAGAGAAACATAACAATTAGCTGAGAGTTGCGTATCAATGCGGTATCAGTCCCGAATTTTGGACATTCCACCTAGATTTCGTTTGTATCGTAGATTCGCTTGTGTTAGGCGAAGAAAGAGGTAAATGAGGTGAGCCAGGTCAGCCGCGTTGAACCCCGCAGACCATCCCCAGGCTTCGGGGCCCCAGGCCGAACGTCCAGCGGCCGACAGCGCAACTTTGTGCTCGATGCGATGCGCGCGCTCGCTGTGCTCCTGGTTATCGGTTATCACGTGGCACCTGATGCGGTTCCGGCCGGCTATCTGGGCGTGGATCTCTTCTTCGTTCTATCGGGTTATCTGATTACCTCAAGCTTGTTGCGACGCACCGCGCACCTCTATGTGGAGTCGGGCACTAAGAGGGCCCGGCTGAAGGCGTTTTTCGGGAAGTTCTATCTGGGTCGTTTGCGGCGCTTGGTGCCCGCAGCGATCCTGATGCTGATCGTGATCCTGCCGTTAACGTTGCTGGCAAACCCCGATGTGCGGGTTCACTTGGGCAGACAGGTTGCTGGTGCGCTCACGGCAACGGCGAACTGGGTTCAGCTGGCTGCCGGAGTCTCGTATTTCGATCAGGACCAGGCGCATCTTCTGAACCACATGTGGTCGCTGGCGATTGAGGAGCAGTTCTATCTGTTCTGGCCGATCATCATCATCGGCTTGTCGTATGTGGGCGTACATTCTTCCTCGAAAAAGATGTCTTCGCTTCATCGCACGGTAGGTACGGTTGCGTTGATCGTCGCGGTGCTTTCTGGCATTTTGATGGCTGTCACGTATTCGTTGACTCGTGACTTTGATCAGGCGTACCTGAACACGTTGACCCACTGCTTCGGTTTGCTTTTGGGTGCTGCGGTTGCCTGCATGCCGCGGGAGTTGGACTTAGGCTCTGGGGTGCGTGCGCTTGTGACCGTTGTGGCGTGGGCTGTCCTGGCTGTTGGCGTTGTGGTTTTGAAGGAGCAGACCGCGATCACGCAGCTGGGCGGCATGTTCGTGTTCTCTGTTGCCGCGGCCGCCGCAGTGCTCATGGCGACGACGGGCCGGCAAGCTCACTGGCAACCGCGCGGGTTGCTCGCGGCCGGGCTGCGGTGGGTCGCTGAACGCTCGTATGCGATGTATTTGTGGCATTGGCCGATGGTGGTGTTGGCTGCCGCGTGGATGCCTGACCCCAACGGCGGTGAGGTTGAGCTTGAGCTTCTGCTGGCGCGAGCATCGTTGGTTGTTGTTGTGACGTTTGCGCTTTCGGCGGCATCTTTCCGTTGGATTGAGCAACCGATCCTGACGAAGGGCTACCGCGTTTATGCGGCCGAGATCTGGGCGCGTCTGTCCGATAGGGCGGCGATGCTGTGGAGCGCGGCCGTCACCGTCGTGGTAGCACTTGCTTTGATTGCGGTGGGGACGGCGCCAGCTAAGACCCAACAGCAAGAGCGTTTGGAGGCTTTGGCCGCGCAGGCTCAAGCTATTGATATGGACGGTGACGGCTCGGGTGTTGACGAGGCGGCCGGAGACGGCGAAGAAACTGAGGCTAAACCGGGCAAGGATAACTCGGGTAAGGACAAGCCTGCTGAGGGTAAGGGCTCCCAGGATGAGGGAGCTAAAGACAAGAAACCTAAGCCGGAGAAATCTAAAGACAAGGCAAAAGATAAGTCCGGGAAGGGCTCGGATAAGACCACTCCAACGATCCCGTCGAAGAACATCACGTTCATTGGCGATTCAGTCACGGTAGCCTCGGTGCCGGCGATTCGGCAGGTATATCCGGCCTCTCCGGTGCAGGCGAGCGTGGGTATGCAGATTTGGGATGCCCCGGATGTGGTCAAGCAGCTCAAAGCACGCGGGAAGTTGCGTGAATACGTCGTTCTAGGTTTGGGAACCAACGCGACCTTCACCAAGGAACAGCTCGGCTCACTTCTGGCAGATGCCGGGCCGGGCACCAAGTTCGTGCTCGTGATGCCGTATGGGGACCGCGAATGGATTCCGGATGCGCGTAAGAACATCGCTGCGTTCGCTCAAGAGAACCCAGATAGGGTTCGTGTGGCTCACTGGGATCAGGTTGCGGTCAATGCAAGCGATATCGCCTCCGATGGTATTCACCCTGGCCCTGAGGCGGCGAGGATGTGGGTTGAAGAGGTCACAAAGGCGCTGAATTCGTTCTAGCTTGGACTGTAGCGCTCGCGGTCTGTGAGAAGCTAATGATGTGAACGAACAGACTATGTGGATCCTCATTGGCCTCGCCGCCGTGGTGCTCATCGCAGCGATCGTGATTGTTGTGGTCGTGCGTGCGCGCCGGCCGCGGGTGCCTCATGCACCTCGAACCTCGCAGACCACCGCGCATGCCCCGAGAACAGGGCCAGCGGGCTCAGCTGATGTGGATGAACCGAGAGCTCATTCACCACCTGCCAACGGCGCGCCAGCTGGTGGGGTAGCGGTCGATGAGGCTGGCACTGGTGAAGCAACTGCCGCACCGGCTTTCGACACTCCGGCTCCTGCGCAGGGCCGTCTGGCGCGCTTGCGTGCCCGTCTGGTCCGTTCGAACAACGTTTTCGGCAAGGGCCTTTTGGCTCTGTTGTCCTCCGACAAGATCGATGAGGACGTGTGGGACGAAGTTGAGATGACGTTGCTCGCCGCTGACCTCGGTACTGAGGCCACCGACGAGTTGATCTCTAATCTGCGTGAACGCGTCAAGATCGAGGGATCCCGGACCCCGGAGCGGGTGCGTGAGATCTTGCATGAAGAGTTGCTCAAGGTTGTTGATCCGAGCCTGGACCGCGCGCTGGATACCGAGCGGAAGGACGGCAAACCGTCCGTCATCCTGGTTGTTGGTGTCAACGGTGTTGGCAAGACCACCACGATCGGTAAGATCGCCCGCGTATTGGTCGCCGAAGATAAGGATGTTCTCTTAGGTGCTGCGGATACGTTCCGTGCCGCTGCAGCTGATCAGTTGCAGACCTGGGGCTCGCGCGTAGGTGTGCCTACGGTGCGTTCGGATAGGGAAGGCGCTGATCCGGCATCGGTTGCTTTCGATGCGGTCGATAAGGGTATTGAGGCTGAGGTCGATACGGTCTTGGTGGATACCGCGGGGCGCCTACAGAACCGCTCTAACCTCATGGATGAGCTCGGCAAGATCAAACGCGTGATCAACAAACGGGCCGAGGTGCGCGAGGTTCTGTTGGTTCTGGATGCAACGACGGGACAAAACGGTTTGAGCCAGGCCAAGGTGTTCTCTGAAGTCGTGGATGTCACCGGCATCGTTTTGACGAAGCTTGACGGTACGGCCAAGGGCGGCATCGTGGTTGCGATCCAACGCCAGCTGGGCGTTCCAGTGAAGTTGGTCGGCTTAGGCGAAGGCCCAGATGATTTGGCTCCTTTCGAACCGGAAGCGTTCGTGGACGCTATTCTCGACTGATTCGAGTGCGCGGTCCGTTACACCAGCAGGAAGCAATGTAGCGGACGGGCTAAAATGATTCGTCGATACGTAAACATGTAGGCCCTCACCTACATCAGTTCAATCAGATAAGTGAGCAGGACAACGTGTTCAATTCTTTAACAGAGCGCCTCACCTCGACGTTCCGGAATCTGCGCGGCAAGGGCCGTCTTTCGGAAGCCGATGTTGACGGTACCGTCCGTGAGATCCGGCGTGCGCTGCTGGATGCGGACGTTGCTGTTTCTGTTGCCCGCGAGTTCGCGGCCAACGTCAAGGAGCGCGCTCTTTCGGCGGAGGTCTCTGAAGCGCTGAACCCTGCTCAGCAGGTTGTGAAGATCGTCAACGAGCAGCTCGTTGAGGTTCTGGGTGGCCAGACTCGCCGCCTTGAGTTCGCGAAGTCTGGCCCGACCATCATCATGCTGGCTGGTCTGCAGGGTGCCGGTAAGACGACGTTGGCCGGTAAGTTGGCTAAGTGGCTCTCTTCTGAGGGGCACACTCCTTTGCTGGTTGCCGCTGACTTGCAGCGCCCGAACGCTGTGACTCAGTTGCAGGTTGTTGGGCAGCGGGCAGGTGTCCCTGTCTATGCGCCTCATCCTGGTGTGCAATCTGAGTTCGAGGAAGTTACGGGTGACCCGGTTGTGGTTGCGCGTAACGGTGTTTCTGAGGCTCGCCAGAAGCAGCACGATGTGGTGATTGTTGACACCGCTGGTCGTCTTGGTGTTGACGCCGAGTTGATGCAGCAGGCTCGCAACATTCGTGACGCGATCTCCCCGAATGAGGTCTTGTTCGTGATCGACGCGATGATCGGTCAGGACGCGGTCGCCACGGCACAGGCGTTCAATGAGGGTGTTGATTTCACGGGTGTTGTCTTGTCGAAGCTTGATGGTGACGCGCGTGGTGGCGCCGCGTTGTCTGTCGCTTCGGTGACGGGTAAGCCGATCATGTTCGCCTCCACGGGCGAGAACGTCGGCGATTTTGAGGTTTTCCACCCTGACCGTATGGCTTCGCGCATCCTGGATATGGGCGATGTCATGACCCTGATCGAGCAGGCTGAGCGCACGTGGGATAAGGCTGAGGCCGAGCGCATGGCTAAGAAGTTCGCCGATCAGGAGGACTTCACCCTTGATGACTTCTTGGCTCAGATGCAGCAGATCAAGAAGATGGGCTCCATGAAGAAGATGCTTGCATTGATGCCGAACATGGGTATCGACAAGCGTCAGCTTGAGCAGTTTGATGATTCGCAGGCGGACCGTGTTGAGGCGATTGTGCGTTCAATGACTCCGCATGAGCGCGCCGCCCCTAAGATCATCAACGGTTCGCGCCGTGCCCGTATCGCTCGTGGTTCGGGTGTTTCGGTGTCTGAGGTGAACCAGTTGCTTGAGCGTTTCACCCAGGCTCAGAAGATGATGAAACGAATGGCCGCTCAGGGTGCGATGCCTGGTATTCCGGGTGGTCGTGCTGCTCGCCGTAAGGGCGGGGCGAATAAGAAGCGCGGTAAGAAGTACGGCAACCCGGCACGCGCTGCAGCGGCGGCTCGGGGCGAGAAGGTTCAAGGCCATAAGCAGGCGGGCTCGTCCTTCGCTAAGAAACAGGATCTCAAGCCTGAGGATTTGCAGCTTCCTAAGGGCTTTGAAAAGTTCTTGCGGTGAAGCGATGAGTGAGCGTCACTTCTCGGATTCTGCTGACGGTTCCGCAGATCGTTCCGCACACCAGGCGGCGGGTGCTGCACAGTATGGCGTGTCTTTATTAGGGCCTGCCGTGTTGACCGGTGTGGACACACCAGAGAACGGCGGGGCAGGTACTCGTTGGGTTGAAGATGCCGTATTGCTTGATGCTCCCTCCGTGCAGTCTCGTAGCCTGTTGGCGGGCTCTCGCGCAATGATGTTGCTTTCGGCTTATCCTGCCGGTGCCCGTTCTGTAACTGAACCAGCCACTGACGCAGGCCTGGGTGAGGCAACGGAGCCCGGAGCTGAAACGGGCATCGTGGTTTCTCTACGGATGTGGAGCGCTGATTCGCGCGCCGGATCGGCCCCAGATCTGGCATGGGACAGCGGCTCCAACGCCGGAGTGAAAGACCGCTTCGGGTCTGTCGGTGTGGTGAGTGAGCAAGCGCAGACGCAAGCCGCTCAGTACCTGGCTGAAGTGGCTGAACTCGCTGCTGCTTCGATCGATACGCCGAGTGCGCGCGCAGCGACCGTGGTGCGTGAACCGCTCGAAGAAGCCTTGACTTTATTGGGACAGGATCCTAAGTGGGCTTCGATTGCTCTGGGACTCACTCAGGTGGACGGTGTGCGCGTTGTTGAGGCGCTAGATGAAAGCGAGCACGAACGCGCAAGCAGGGAAGCGCTCAGCCAGGCGCGCGCAAGTGTTGCCACAACGGGGCGCAACCGGCCGGTTACGGCACCCGGTGCAGGGACGTGGCGCAGCCGCTACCCGGTTGCCGCCATCATGCTCTCGATCCTGTGGGTCGTGCTGGCTGTGGCCTGTTTGGTGCTGAGGCCTTTTTCAATTGGCGCAGCCAATTTCATTGTTGCTTTCGTTTTGGGTCTGGATGCCGTGGCAGGCTTGATTGCGGCCGTGTCTGGCATCAAAGTTAAGAGACAAAGGGCTCAACGGGGCTCGCAGGGTAATCAAGGGCAGGATGGAACTCTAAGGAAGGATCATCAGCAGTGATCGCCTCGAACACATCTTTGGAGTCGGAGCGCCAGACTGTATGGCGTGTGACTGTTGCGTGGCCGGTGACTGACCCGGTGGGCCAGCAAGAACGCGTTGACGGTCTCACGCAGATCTTGACGCAACGCAAGATTATTGGCCTCATGGGTCCTGGCCGCCCAACACGCCGCGGCTTGGCTGTTGAACTGGTTTTGCCGATGCGCGAAACACGGGTGTTGACCGCCCAAGCTGACGGAGCTATTGAGCCCAGCCTTGGAGGCGAAGAGTTCGCTGCGAAGCTTCACGAGAGCACCGGCGCCGTTATCGTCAACGGTGACCCCGCATCGGGGGATTTCGCTGTTTTGGCGTCTCCGAAAGAGTTCAGCGACCGCCAGATCGCAGGCGTGCTTGAAGAGCGGATCACCTCGATTCTGTTGGTGGATACCGTCAGCCCGGATGCAGTCGAAGAAGCACTCGACCGAAGTGACGTTTCAGGTTGGATGTCGGAAGGGGAACGCACGGTTGTCGCGTTGGACTCCGCGCCTTCCGACCCTACGATGTTGATCATGCCGGGGGCCTCCAAGCTTTCCTCCTCTATCAGGGAATACGCTGGCCGCGTTGATGTCGTGCTGTGGGGCCCGTCTGATGAAGGCAACGAACCCGTGACACGTCGTCGCCGTGCCGCCCGGAACACTCCGCTGATCAATACGTATGCGGGGGCTCGTTGCCGCCCGATCGTATTGCCAGAAATGTATCGCCCGGCAGGCTCTGAGGCGGCTTCGCTCTTGTTGAGGCTCGAGGAAGATTTTGCGCCGCTGAGCGAAGACGACATTAAGGCGTTGGCATCGATGCTTCCGCCAAAGCGTGTCGATGCGTTGGTGACCGCGATCAACGAGGCACCCGTTCGTGGTGTGGACCCTGAAGGTGGCGCGTTGGCACCTCTGGAAGACGGGCTCATGCCTGGCGAGGAAGACGAGCACGCCGTTGAAGACGGTGCGTACTCTGCGACACGCGCGATGCTTGAAGCATTAGGGGAAGACCCGGATTGGGTTGAGCTGTTCGACGGCGGCTCACCGGATGGCGGTTCTGTACGCAGTGTTGGTTCACCAGCGGGAGCAACTGTTTCCGGCCGAGATGCGGAATCTACCTGGGCGCACGTTGCCGAGGACGACGCGGTTGAAACAGAGCCTGATGCTGAAGAGACAGCCACTGAAGAGGCAGTCACAGAGGAGACGGCCGCCGGAGAGATCGAGGCGACTGAACAGCGTGAGTCCGATCAGCCGGACGAAGACCCTGCTCAGCTTGAACTAGCGGGGTATGAACTGGATGGGTCTGAACCGGCGGAGCCTGAAGTAACGGACTCTGAACTTGTGGAACCTGAACCAAGCGAGGCTCGCGCCACGGAACATGAACTAACGGAGCCTGAAGTAACGGACGCTGAGGCAACAGAGCCTGATCCAACCCAGCCAGAGTTGGCTGATTCTAAGGATGAGTCCAAGGACGAGTCGCTGGGCGGTTTCGAATCACAGTTGGCCGGATCGGACGTCAAGGACTCCGAACCGGAGGAAACTGAACAGGACTTCAACGCTATCTTGGAGGCCCCGGCCACAACTGAGTCCCCGGCTACAACTGACTCTCCGGCTGCAACTGAGACATCAGCCGCGGCGGAGGAGCCTCGCCGGGCAACGTCTCGTTCCGGTCTGCCCGAGCCGACCCCAGCGGGAACGACCCCGGTCGCAACCGAGACCCAGCTCAAAACTCAGCCTCGACGCATCGGCCACATCGTGTGGTTGGTCCTTGGGGTCGTGGTCTTGGTAGCGGGCGGGCTGATGGTTCTGAGGGGGATCGAAGTCGTGAGCTTTCCGTCGGTTCCGTACCAGTCGCTGTCAACCCTTGCGATCATCGGTGGAGTCACAGCCCTCGTGGGTGCGGCACTCGTACTGCTGTCCGTCTCTTTGTGGCCTAAGAGTCGCAAAGCGAAAAGCAAGTGAGCCGTAAAGCGAAGAGCCAGTCGGCAATCGAGAAATGTAAGTAGCCGAAAAGCGAATGCACGGCGGATAGATCCGTGCTTGAGCGTCAAACGGCGGCGTCAGAGTGTGCGGCGGCACACGCGCACAGGGTGTGCGTTGGAGGCCAACGCATGGCATAATAGACCGGGTACTCGGCGTGCGTGGCCCCCTCTCTCTGCGTTCGTCGGACATTTGGGACGTTTACTGCTGCTTTACCCCAGAGCTTGGCGGATTCGTCCCGTTCAACAGAAACAGGAGTGACCACTAACGTGGCCGTTAAGATTCGCCTGAAGCGGATGGGTAAAATCCGCCAGCCTCACTACCGTATCGTCGTCATCGATGGCCGCGCTAAGCGCGATGGCCGCCCGATCGAGGAAATCGGTACCTACAACCCGATGACCAACCCATCGACCATCAAGGTCGAGTCCGAGCGTGCACAGTACTGGCTCGGTGTTGGCGCTCAGCCTTCGGATCGTGTTCTCTCGATCCTCAAGCTGACCGGTGACTGGCAGAAGTTCAAGGGTATCGAGGGTCAGGAAGGCTCGGTTAAGCTCCCAGAGCCTAAGCCTGAGTTCGTTGCACCAGACAAGGGTTCGGTGATCCTGCCAGAGGCAACCACCCCTAAGAAGTCGAAGGCTGACGCAGAAGAAGCTCCAGCGGAAGGCGCCGCTGAGGAAGCTGCTGAGCCAGCAGAGACTGAAGAAGCCTGAGGCCCAGCCTGATGCTTGAAGACGCACTGGATCATCTGGTTTCCGGGATTGTAGATAACCCGGACGATGTTGATGTTCGCCGTCGTAACGGACGCCGGCATGACGTGTTGCAGGTTCGTGTCAACCCGGAGGACCTCGGCCGTGTGATCGGCCGGCAAGGCCGCACCGCTAAAGCGTTGCGTGCCGTTATCGGTGCTCTGCCTGGTGGCGATGACGTCCGTGTGGACGTCGTGGACACCGACCGTCAGCGCTAACCCAGTTAGATCGGCGTCTCTCACATCGTTGTGAAAGCGGCCCTAGCCAACCCCAAGCAGGCTAGGGTCGCTTTCGCATATCGGGGCGTCAACCTCAATCGTTGTTCAACTCTTCAAAATCTTCTCTCCACCTAGAGAGGCCTCACATGGATGTTAAAGTAGCCCGCATCGGTAAACCCCACGGGATCCGAGGCGAAGTCACGGTTCAGGTTCTAACGGATGATCCGGAAACGCGTTTTGCGCGCGGAACACGTTTGCTGACCGAACCCGCATCGCGCGGCCCGCTCACCGTGAAATCGGCGCGGTGGAATAAGCACATTCTTCTGCTCGGCTTTGATGAAGTCAACGACCGTAACCGGGCTGAAGAGCTGCGCGGAACCATGCTCTATGTTGAGGCCGAAGAATCCACAGATGATGCGTGGTTCGAACACGATCTTCTCGGGCTCGAAGTTCACGTAGACGGTGAGGTGATCGGCAAGGTTTCGGCTCTCCATACCGGTCCCGCCCAGGACCTTCTCGAGGTTGAATTGAGCGATGGCTCCGAAACGCTGTTGCCGCTAGTTGAGGAGATCGTCCCCGAAATCGACCTTGATGCCGGAGTGGTCACCGCGACACCACCGCCAGGGCTTCTCGACTTGGACCGCGAGTAAGCCGCCGAGGCATCGGCGATCATCAAACAAATAGGACGTATTCATACAGGACGTAGGCTTTCATGCGCATCGACATCATCACGATTTTCCCCGAGTTCTTTGATGCCCTTGACATCTCCCTGATCGGTAAAGCCAAACAACGCGGCCTGATCGACGTTCACGTCCACGATTTGCGGACCTACACTTACGATCGCCACAGGACAGTTGACGATACTCCCTACGGTGGGGGCGCGGGCATGGTCATGAAACCTGAGCCGTGGGGTGAAGCGCTCAGCGAAGTACTAAGAGACAGCGATGCGGTGCATGAACAGGACACGGCCCTCAGCCAGGTTGAAGCAGGCGCTGAACCCGACGCTACCTGCGCGCCGTTGCTGTTGGTGCCTTCGCCCGCGGGCACTGTATTCAGGCAGCCGGTTGCTCATGAGTGGGCCGAAGAGAAGCATATTGTGTTTGCGTGCGGACGTTACGAAGGTATCGATGAGCGCGTCATCGAATGGGCCCGTGAGCGTTTCCGTGTGGTTCCGTTCTCGCTCGGCGATTATGTCCTCAACGGCGGGGAAGTGGCGACGATGGCCGTGATCGAAGCCGTGGTCCGTTTGGTCCCAGGCATGGTGGGGAATCCGGAATCGCTCGTGGAAGAAAGCCATTCAGTCGCTGGCGATGCGTTACTTGAATATCCCGTCTACACCAAACCGGCCGTATGGGAAGGCCGCGAAGCTCCTGCGGTTCTGCTTTCGGGAGACCACGGCAAAGTGGCTCGCGCCCGCCGCGACTGGCAACTGGAACGCACCAGTCAACGCCGGCCAGATCTCATCGAGAACTTACGCACAGCACGGCTCAGCAAGCATGACGTAGCGACACTCACGTCGTTAGGGTGGAACCTCCAAGGTGAGCATCCTTCACGCTGAGGAAACCTGACATCGAGTAGCAACTACGTTAGAATAAGGAAGTTGTCACCCACCGCATGCATGACTGCCGCAGGGGTCATGTGTGAACACGGTCGGGTCCGGTTCGGTTGAGCGAACCGGGAATATCGGCGAACTCCACCAGAGAGTAACGCCCATATGCATCATGGCTCACGGACCTGCGGCCGGTTCCATGTGGAGAAAACAATGAATCTTCTTGATTCTGTCGACGCCAAGAGCCTTCGCGATGACATCCCGGATTTCGCTCCGGGCGACACCGTCAAGGTTCACGTGAACATTATTGAAGGTAAGAACTCCCGTATTCAGGTGTTCCAGGGCTACGTCTTGGCACGCCAGGGTGGCGGCGTTCGCGAAACCTTCAAGGTTCGTAAGGTTTCCTTCGGCGTAGGTGTCGAGCGTACCTTCCCTGTGCACTCCCCGGTCATCGACAAGATCGAGGTTGTGTCCCGTGGTGACGTCCGCCGCGCCAAGCTGTACTACATGCGCGACCGCCACGGTAAGGCTGCTCGCATCCGCGAGAAGCGCGAGGGCGCGAAGTAAGCGCGGCTTACTGACTTCCGTGCTCCTCTCGGAGCACCCGGCAGGCGCTATCCCCGCACGCTTTGTGGGGGTGGCGCCTGCTTCATGTCATACGCATCAGTATTGAGGAAAATTCCTGTGCAGAAACACAATGACGACGCCCACGGGCACAGCCACGCGAAGACCGAGAAGTCCGAGCATGCTGAGCATAAGAAACGTGGCGCCTGGGCTTCCATCAAGGAGATCCTGTTGACCGTTGTGATCGCGCTAGCGGTCTCTGTTGTGGTCAAAACCTTCCTGTTCAGGGCGTTCGTCATCCCCTCAACCTCGATGCAGAACACGCTGATGGTCAACGACCGTGTGTTCGTGAATCAACTGTTCCCAAATCTGTTCACACTCGAACGAGGCAACGTCATCGTGTTCAAGGATGACGAGCACTGGTTGCCGCCACTGGACCACAGCGCACAGCCCAACGGCTTCGAGAAAACCCTGACGTTTTTGGGTTTGCGTCCAGATGACAGCACCCAGCACCTGATTAAACGCATCATCGGCCTCCCGGGTGACACGGTCGAATGCTGCACAGCGAACGGGAAGATCTCAGTCAACGGGGTTGAGATCAGCGAGCCGTACCTGTATCCGGGTGACGCCCCTTCGGCAACGGAATTCAAAGTCACTGTTCCGAAAGACAAACTCTGGGTTATGGGGGACCACCGCTCCGATTCGGGGGACTCCCGCTACCACCAGGACAAGGACAACGGGATGGTGTCAATGGAGTCCGTGGTGGGGCGCGCTGACTTCATCGCGTGGCCCCTAGACCGTTGGAGTGGTGTAGCGAACCCTGAAGGCGCGTTCGATGCGGTCCCGGACCGCGAACCTCAAGGCGAGTGATAGGGCTGGTCGAATGAGCGGACACGTCCCTGACCTCACCGTTGAACAAGGTTTGGTGGGTGCCGGCCAGATCATCGCAGCCGTCGACGAGGTGGGCCGCGGGGCACTTGCAGGTCCCGTTACCGTTGGGGTGAGTTTCGTTGCCCCGCACGAATGTAGCGACCAGCCGGTAGGGCTCGGAGATTCCAAAGACGTCTCGCCCGCGTTGCGTCAAGCGCTTGTGCCGTTGATTCAGGACTGGGTCGTATCCTGGGGTGTGGGCAGCGCAAGCCCTAGCGAGATCGACCGGCTCGGGATCGTGGCAGCACTCAGGCTTGCCGGCCAGCGAGCCTATAGGGAAGCCAGCGAAAGACTCAGCGAACGAGCATCGGAGGCTAAGGCGCCCGTCGTGGTCTTATTGGATGGGGTGCATGACTGGCTGAGCACCCCGGAGCCAGACCTGTTCAGCGCTCTAGCGTCCAGGGCATTAGATTCTGACGGATCAGAGGTCAGGCTTGATGCGGAAGCAGCGGATGCCGCGCCAGCAGAAGCAAGTGTGGACTTACCGCGTGTGATAACCCGTCCCAAGGCCGACCGTGACTGCGCATCCGTCGCGGCCGCGAGCATCATGGCGAAGACGCACCGCGATAGTGTCATGGTAGAACTATCGCAAACTCACCCCGCCTACGGGTGGGAATCGAATAAAGGATACGGCTCGGCACAGCACAGGGCCGCAATCCGCGAACACGGAGCAACTGAGGCCCACCGGCGCACATGGAAGCTACTGTGACAAGGAAGGGGGACCAAGCCCATGAGTGATGAGGACATCGAACGCTTCGAGACCCAAGCGGAGCTGAACCTCTACCGTGAATACCGTGACGTTGTAGGGCTGTTCTCCTACGTAGTAGAGACGGAACGTAGGTTCTATCTAGCGAACCACGTCGAATTGGAAACCCTGACGTCCAACGGGGAAATCTATTTCTCGCTCACGCTGAGTGACGCGTGGGTGTGGGACGTGTACAGGCCGCAACGATTCGTGAAATCCGTGAAGGTCATCACGTTCAAAGACGTCAACATTGAAGAACTTTCCAAGCCTGACCTCTTCAAAGGCGATGACGTCCCGGGTCCATAACTGAGCCCTTAACGCCTTTCCACAAGCTTCTGATTCTCGGGTTCTATCCACATTTTTCTACGCAGAGGCTACCGGGAGTGCTTTCCACGCTGAGATGAGTACACAAGCTCATCCAGTGGAGGAAACATGGCATCGACGAACAGCGGGACAGACCGCGTAGCCGAGAAGGTGCGGCGGCGAATAGAGCTGGGGCAACGCGGCGAAGAATTCGCGGCGGGGTGGTGTCAGAACAACGGGATCTTCGTTCTTGAACGGAACTGGCGCGGGACCCGCGGTGAGCTGGACATCGTCGGGCTCGACCTCAACACACACGAGCTCGTGGCGCTTGAGGTCAAGACGCGTTCCGGTACCGGCTACGGTCTACCGGCAGAAGCTATTACCGGACCTAAGTTTGAGCGGTTGCAAAGACTCATCTGGGAGTATGCCCGGACCGGAGAGAATACAGCCGGCCTCGCTCTACGCGGTGTCGATACCCGGGTTGATGTTCTAGGGATCGTGTGGCCACCGGACGCTACTGAGCCAACAACGGTTGAGCACTACCGTGAGGTGGCAGGGGCATGAGCAACCCTGCGAACATCCAGATTGCAACTCACCCGCCCCGAGTCGCAACAACGCCGACCCATCAGCGTGGCCTGGGGTCTTCACTGAGCATCGCGCTGGTTGGCCTGAAAGGACACAAGGTCGAGGTTCAGGCCGATATAGGCAACGGGCTGCCTGGCATGACTCTGTTAGGTTTACCGGATGCAAGTCTCAACGAAGCCCGCGACAGGGTACGTTCTGCGGCCCGCAACGTTGGAATACCCTTGAGCGCTCGACGTACGGTGATCAACCTGATTCCAGCGGGGCTACCCAAGAAAGGCCCCGGCTTCGACGTTTCGATCCTGATCGCCGCCATGGCAGCAGATGGGCACATCACGTCCCCTGCTAGCACCGCCTATATAGGGGAGCTCGGGCTGGATGGTTCGTTGAGGCCATTCACCGGGACGTTGCCGGCGGTGCTTCAAGCGCGCGAACTGGGAATCGAACGCATTGTGGTTCCTGCTGCCAACGATGAAGAAGCCCGGCTCGTTCCGGGTATAGAGGTTCGCAGCTACAACCACGTCAGCGACCTTTTGATCGACCTGGGCGCGGATGCACGCATCATCGTCAACCCCGGGCAACAAGCGGGCCAGGCGGATAAGCGAGCGGACCATAACAGCGAACGTGTGCGGCTTGAACCTCTGAGCAGTGTGAGCTCGCTTGCGGTTCCAGATATGGCCGACGTCCGAGGACAGGCGACTGGGCGGTGGGCGTTGGAAGTCGCGGCGGCCGGTGGGCACCATCTCTTGCTGACAGGCCCACCCGGGGCAGGCAAAACCATGCTCGCCGAAAGACTGCCGGGGATCCTTCCTCCATTGACAGACGAAGAAGCGATGCTCACCACGAGCGTGCACTCGTTGTCAGGAGAACACGTCTCCGGTTTGATCAAGGTCCCACCGTTCCAAGCCCCACACCACACATCGAGTGCTGCCGCATTGGTGGGCGGTGGCTCCGGTATCCCACGGCCGGGCTCAGCATCCCGTGCGCACGGTGGCGTGCTGTTTCTAGACGAAGCACCAGAATTTCAGGCACGCACACTCGATGCGTTACGTGAACCACTCGAATCCGGGATCATCACGCTGCACCGCTCAGCGGGAATCGCGTCCTATCCGGCGCGTTTTCAACTGATCATGGCCGCGAACCCCTGCCCGTGCGGTAAAGAAGGCCCTGCATGCGAATGCGCAGCACTCACGAAGCGACGGTATTGGGCGCGCATGTCGGGGCCACTGCTTGACCGCGTCGATATTCGCGTGAACGTGCCAGCCGCACGTCTTTCAGCGCTACTAGCTCATGAAGCGGAAGAGAGCTCATCAAGCATCAGGAAACGGGTTGAACGCGCGCGTGCCGCCGCACGCGAACGCTGGTTGGGTGTGGCCCCCGATGGCAACAAGGCTGACGGCGTGAGAAGTGGAGGAACCAGCGTCGATTCGGCGCAGAAGGAGGTGTACAGCGGCGCAAGTGCAACCAACGCGTCCGTTCCTGCCTCAGTTTTGAGGTCGCAACGCTTCCGACTGACCGGTGCCGCCGCGCAAGAACTGATGAATATCAGCGCTCACAGCGGACTCACCGGACGTGGGCTCGACCGGGTTCTGAGGATCTCCTGGACCCTCGCTGATCTCGCCGAACGGCAAGCCCCGAGCCCCGAAGACGTAGCAGCAGCCGTACACCTGAGAGGAACACCGGAGGCATTCAACTAATGAACTCACACAACACGGCATCGATGAACGATGAGGGTTTAGCCGCCGAACGGCTTGCACGAGCTGGCCTTTCACGAGTGACCGAGGCAGATGACTATCCGGCCCGGCTGGGGTTGGAGATGTTCGGAGCGGTACGGCTATGGGAACTCATCATGGGCTCTACTCCTTTGCCCGAAGAACACACAAGCTACCGCGAAGCGGTTGAGCAGGCCTATGGGAGCAACGCCCGGGCACACCGCCACAGCAAACTTGAACACGCCTTGCAGCGATGGGCGAGCAGACGCGATCAGAGCAGCCCCGAACGTGACCTTGCATTCATCACGTCCCAGGGCGGCGGGTTCCTGATTCCGGGGGATCCAGGATGGCCGGAAGCGCTCAACGATCTGGGGGAGTCAACACCCTACGGTTTATGGTGGCGGGGTTCTCAACCCGTTCCAACCAACACAAAGAGCTGGGTTGCGGTGGTGGGTACACGAGATCCCACACCGTACGGAGAGCACGTAACCCGTGAATACACGGCAGAACTGGCCGAACGCGGGGCAACCATCATCTCTGGCGGGGCCCTGGGGGTCGATGCGTTGGCTCATCGTACAGCGCTTGAGCATTCCCTCGCTCCGTTAGCTACAGCGGTTGTCTTAGCCGGGGGAGTGGACCGGCTCTATCCGGCGGCAAACAGGGCACTGTTGGAACGCATCGGCACCGAGCATGTCATCGTTTCTGAAGCCGCACCAGGGGCTTCACCGATGCGGTGGCGCTTCCTAGCCCGCAACCGGATCATCGCGGCACTCAGCCGCGGAATCCTTGTGACCGAAGGCCGGCACCGATCAGGTGCGATCTCAACCGCGGTGCACGGGCTCGAGATCGGCCGATGGGTCGGCGCGATCCCGGGACCGGTAACATCGGCGGCTTCAGCCGGGCCCCATCGACTCATCAGAGACTATCCGGTAGAGCTAGTCGCATCGGCAACACAACTTTGTGAAACCCTCGGCTTCAGCACGAACACCCAGGCGATGCAAGCGCAAGCCGGGCAAACTCCAGCCCTTTTCGGTAGTGACCCGGCCCCTGCAGCGGCACGGCTAACCGATGGATTGACTGCCCTCGAACAACGCATCGTTGAAGCATTGTCGCCACGAACTTACCGCAACTTGGATGAGGTCTTCGCGATCGCTGGGCTATCCGTGCCAGAAGCGATGCCCGTACTGAGCCAGCTGCATAGGCGAGGGCTTGCTGTCCAGCGTGGCCAAATGTGGAAACGCGGGAAGATCGGCCCCTAGGAGTGCCCAGAATGCTGCGTGTGTAAGGTGGTGTATGAGTCCCAGCAGGTGACTCCTGGTAGGTAGGTACACGTATGTAAGGCAGGAAGGGCCGTGGAGAACTCGCTGAACGATGCCCTCGATGCGTTCGCGCGGCACTTACGTTACGAACGCGGCAGGTCAGAACACACGATCCGCGCCTACACCACAGACATCACTGCCCTGTGCAAGCACGCGGGACTAGACCTCGAAACTGACGAGGCGACAGCTCTGCGCAGCATCACCATTGCGCAGCTGAGGTCATGGCTCGCCCATGCGGCACATGAAGGTAGGGCATCGGCGACGTTGGCGCGGCAAGCCGCATCGGCTCGCACCTTCCTTGCATGGGCTCTGCGTGAAGGTTATATCGAGAGCGATCCATCGAACCGCCTTAAAGCACCCAAGCGTAGCCAGCATCTTCCTCAGGTTCTCAAAAACCAGCAGGCTGAACGGCTTTTGACCCATTCGGCCCAGCCAACGGATGACCCGCCCGAAACCAAACAGCAGCGCGCCGTCCGCCTACGCAATCAGGCCGCACTCGAACTCCTCTACGCCAGCGGCATTCGTGTCTCAGAACTCGAAGGGCTCGACGTCTCAGACGTCGATCTGGAGAAGCGAACCGCGAAAGTCCTGGGTAAAGGCAACAAAGAACGCGTAGTCCCGTTCGGGGTTCCAGCAGAAGAAGCCATCCGAGAGTGGTTACGTACCGGGCGGCCGCATTTAGTGAAAACCGAGTCCGAAGCAGACAAGGCGCTAATCACCGCGGCCTCGGCTCACCGAGGCAGTAGCGAACCCTTGTTTCTCGGCGTCAGGGGAGGCCGATGGGGTAGTAGGCAAATCCGTGAAGCCGTCAACGCCGAGCTTGAAAAACTAGGGGATACCTCAGCACGGGGCCCACACGCCTTGCGTCACACTGCTGCAACACACTTACTCGACGGAGGAGCTGATCTGCGCAGCGTGCAAGAGCTCTTGGGGCACACATCCTTGGCCACAACCCAGCTATACACCCACGTTTCAGTAGAAAGACTGAGGAAGGCGTATCAGCAAGGACACCCGCGAGCGTGAGGCGCAGCGAATCAAGGATGTTGAGCAACCCGTGAAGCTGTAGTGAACAATGTGACTCAAGTGATAGTGCGCTTGTGAACCAGCTGAGTAATTGGCACAATGGATGCACCGTTCTGTTATCTTCGCATCGGTCGTAGGGGAAGACGTACCGAAGCAGTGAAGAAGGAGCGGCATGTCACAACCAATGACGAGGGGCGCCTTGTATATACACTCGGCCCCTGCAGCGCTGTGCCCTCATATTGAGTGGGCTATCGGGTCCGTAGTGGAACGCCACACGACCCTCGAATGGGTCGCGCAACCTGCGGCACCCGGGATGCTCAGAGCCGAGATGGCTTGGGCTGGCCCACAGGGCACAGGCGCTGTCTTGACGTCCACCTTGCGCGGGTGGGCGCACTTGCGCTACGAAATTACAGAAGAAGCCTCTCGTGGGGTGGATGCTGGTCGCTGGTCGCATACCCCGGAACTTGGTATCTTCCACGCCACAACAGACGTTGCCGGGAACATCCTGATCTCCGAGGACCGTATCCGCTACGCCTACGAACAAGGACAAGGCAACCCTGCGGCTGTCTATCACGAGCTTTCTATCGCGCTCGGGGAAGCCTGGGACGAAGAGCTCGAACCGTTCCGAGCTGCCTCTGACGGCGCGCCGATCCGCTGGCTTCACCACGTAGGCTAAGGCGAGCCGAAACGCTTCCTAGCCGCCGCTCCCAATTCACTGCTTTAAATGGTCTGGCCCCACACGATGTGTGGGGCCAGACCATTTGCTCGTTCAGGTGAGGTTAGTAGCTACGGAACGCAGCCACTGCGTTGTGTCCACCGAAACCGAAAGAGTTGGATACCGCTACACCTGGCTTCAGCTCGCGCGCAGTTCCAGTGACGACATCGAGAGGGATCTGCGGATCCTGCTTCTCGAGGTTGATCGTCACCGGCGCCTTAGCGTGATGAAGAGCCAGGACAGCCAATACAGCTTCAACCGCGCCGGCACCACCCAACAAGTGGCCAGTCATCGACTTGGTTGCAGATACCGCGACGTTATCGAGTGCATCGCCGAAGGCAGCACGCATCGCGGTGTATTCAGGGATGTCACCCACCGGGGTGGAGGTGGCATGCGCATTGACGTGAACAACATCGGAAGGACTGAAATCGCCGTCAACCATAGCTGCCTGAAGCGCACGCATCGCACCGTTGCCAGACTCATCCGGCGCGGTGATGTGGAACGCGTCAGCGGTGATACCTGTGCCCGCCACCTCCGCGTAGATCTTCGCCCCGCGCGCCTTGGCGTGCTCCTCGGTTTCAAGGATCAAGGTTCCAGCGCCCTCACCCATGACGAAACCGTCACGATCAACGTCATACGGGCGGGATGCGGCCTGCGGGTCATCGTTGCGGCGCGATAGAGCCTGCATCGACGAGAACGCTGCAATCGTGATCGGGTGAATAGCTGCCTCGCAGCCTCCGGTGATCACGATGTCAGCCTGACCGTCACGAAGCATCTGCACAGCAAGAGCGAACGCTTCAGTACCGGATGCACAAGCAGACACTGGCGTGCGTGCCGCAGCCTTAGCGCCGAAAGCCAGCGACAACGCACCCGAAGGGGCGTTCGGCATCAGCATCGGTACCGTCATCGGTAGCACGCGGCGCGGGCCCTTCTCACGTAGGGTGTCCCACGCATCAAGCAAGGTATTGACTCCGCCGATACCGGTCGCGTAGCAGACACCTAGACGTTCGTGATCGATCTCGGCATCTTCAAGCTGAGCATCAGCCCAGGCCTCGCGAGCCGAGACGAGTGCGAACTGGGTCGAAGGGTCGTTGCGTTTGATTTCGGCGCGGGAGAGCACATCGGAGGCGGGGACGGCGGCACGTGCGGCGATGTTCACTGGCAGGCTGTACTGCTCGACCCAGCCCTCGTTCAGGTTGTCGACACCCGAGGTGCCAGAGAGAGCCGCCTCCCACGTCGTGGGGACGTCACCACCGATCGGAGTCGTGGCGCCAAGGCCAGTCACGACAACTTTCTGTGCCATAGAACATCCTTTGTTTACGTGCCGCTGAACCGGCTTCCGCGCGGTCAAGATCTAATAAGTGTGCCCAGTAGCCCGGACAGTTGGGGCGGGCCTAGGGGCGATGTGCGGCGGGCTCTCAAGCTCGAGGGCCTATAGGGGAGCCAGCCGCACATCGATACAACATCTGACTAGGCCTGGGCCTTCTCGATGTAGTCGACGGCGTCGCCAACAGTCTTGAGGTTCTTAACTTCCTCGTCTGGGATCTTGACGTCGAACTTGGACTCAGCTTCAACAACGATGGTCATCATCGAGATCGAGTCGATGTCGAGGTCCTCGGTGAAGGACTTCTCAAGCTGGATCTCTTCAACGTCGATATCGGTTTCTTCGTTGACGATCTCAGCCAGACCGGCGAGAATCTCTTCCTTGCTTGCTGCCATGAGCGGCTCCTTTATCGTTTAGCACCTGTCCATCGTTGGGCAGGCTGTGGTGTTCTCCGCCAACACTGCGTCGACGGCCTGAACTAAGCCTATGTGGTTGCGGGGCAGAGTTCATCATTACGGGGCCGCCGAGCTAAAGATCAACGGATCAAGATCAGCGGTACCCGCGAAAGCAAATATTTAGTTGCCGGAATGTTCGCTGATGAACGCTCGCGCGTCATCCAGCTGGTCCGGGGTTTTGAGCGCGAAAGTCTTCACACCCTTGAGCCCTCGGCGTGCAAGACCAGTCAGTGTTCCTGCGGGGGTTAGTTCGATGAGCCCAGTGACGCCGAGGTCCTTCATGGTTTCCTGGCAGGACTCCCAATCCACAGGCCGCGTTACTTGGTCCACCAGTAACCGCAGCATATGCGTGCCCGTATCCACCTGGGAGCCCCCAGCGTTGGTGAGCAACGTTCCGCGCGGATCCTTAGCGGTGATGGTCTCGGCAAGTTCACGCAACGGGTCTACCGCTGATGCCATGTAGTCCGTGTGGAAAGCGCCAGCAACCTTCAATGGGATAACGCGCGCTTTAGCGGGAGGGTTCTCATTGAGTTTCTCTAGGCTTTCGAGGCTACCTGCGGCAACGATCTGGCCGCCGCCGTTCATGTTGGCTGGTGCGGCACCCGCGGCTTCGATAGCCGCGATAACCTCGGTGTGCTCGCCACCGAGAACTGCCGCCATACCGGTCGGTTGCGCGTTGGAAGCCTTAGCCATCTCATCTGCTCGCAAAGCAACGAAACGCAAAGCATCCTCGTAGCTCATGATGCCGGTCATGGCAGACGCAGTGATCTCGCCAACCGAGTGCCCTGCATACACGGCCTCAGCCGGCGCGCCATCTTCCCCGAACAGCGCATCGGCGGCTAGAAGGCCGGCAGCGACGATGAGCCGCTGAGCATGAGCGGTGTCCTTGATCGTTTCCTCGTCGGCTTCAGTTCCGAGCCACGCGAGGTCCTTACCGGCAGCATCGGAGAGTTCAGCCAAACGGGAGGCAAGAGCAGGCTCTTCAAGCCAGCTGTTCAAGAAACCGGGGGTCTGTGAACCCTGTCCAGGGCAAACAATTGCTAACACGTGTTCCACTCTTCCAAAATTTTCTAAACTCTGGCTGGCATACGGGAGACCAAGGTCGCCAACGACTTTTGTAGACATTCTACAAAGCTGTGCGTGCGCTGAGGCGAGATTCCGGCTCCAAGGGGCGGCATCTATTGGCCAGATAACACAATGAGCTACACGAATAGCGGCAATAACAGCGGCCGATAACCCCTAAGGAGTAGCCTCGGAATCGTGGATGCGCCCCACGATTAACGCGACATGCAAAACCAATGCGTCGCGAGGCAACAGAGGGTCCCACCCAGTCAGCTCCGTGACCCGGCGTAAGCGATACCTGACAGTGTTGGCGTGAACGTAGAGCTCCCGAGCCGTGCCTTCGAGTGAACGGCCACCTGCAACGTAGGTCGACAATGTTTGCGCCAGCACCGCATCGGACTCAGCGATCGGCTCATACACCCGTTCGATGAGCTCAGCGATCGCGAGCTGGTCACCGGCCAAAGCCCGTTCCGGCCATAAATCCTCAGCACGAATTACCCGCGGAGCATCTGGCCACGCCGGCGCGGCCGCCAAACCAGCCAAGGCTTGGCGCGCAGAATTATGGAAATCCTCAACTGTATCCACCACGGGGCCGATCACCACATACTCGCCACCGAACTGATCCGCCAACGGTTCGAAAGCACCATCAGTTTCGTTGACCCCACCCAGCAAGACCAGCAAACGCTCGCCCTGAATCCCGATGACTGCGTCCTTGCCGGCGCGCATCGCCGCCCGCCGGATGTCAGCCACATTATTCGCGGTTGATTCCCCAGCAGTGCGGCCCACAACAACGCAAAACGAATCCACGGAACGCCAACCCACCGCAGATAATCGGGAACGCAACGCGTCAGCGCCCTCACCACGCAACACAGCATCAACAACAAGCGCTTCTAACCGGGAGTCCCATGCGCCGCGACGTTCAGCGGCGCGTGCATACACATCGGCTGCAGCGAAGGCGATCTCACGCGAATACAACAGCACAGCTTCCCGCAGGGCAGGCTGTTCGGAAGCCTCAGCCAGTTCGGGAACCTCGTCCTCGACAACCCCAACCACGGTACGGATCAGCTGCAGCGCACGCTGCAGTGAGATAGCGCGGGAGAGCTCACTCGGAGCGGAACCGAACACGTCCGCCAGAACCCACGCCGGGGTGTCAGGGTCTTGACACCACTGCACAAAATGCGTGATACCGCGCTGAGCAACCAGCCCCAAGGCGGAACGCTGATCAGGTAGAAGCGAGCGATACCACGGCAACTGCTGATCCAATGCGTTCAACGCAAGGGTTGAGAGCTGGCCAACCTGTGCTTTGAGCCGCTCCACCGCAACCGGTGCCTGAGACACTGTTGCGGCAAGACGTAAGGAACGTTGCGAAGGGATCGATGTGCCAGCCGGGTGCGTTTCCCTCCCACCGGATTCGGTGACCAGCTCGGACGCATGTAGCCCGGTCTCTTGCAAAGCGCCATTGCCATCAGGAACACCGCTGTTGGTAACGCCGTCTTCACCGGGCATGTTAAGCATGCTTGTCCCTCCTGACGGCTTTTAGATTCCTTGGTGTTGCTAATGCTAACGATGTGAGGCGGCTTACGCACGTGGTGCGCAAGCCGCCTCACCCTAGAGCTAGGTCAGCTGATGTGGCTTAGGCGTCGCCGCCGCCACCGCCGGTCGAACCAGCGTTGACATCGAGCAGATCGTACTTCTTGATCGCCTGAGCTGGAACATCCTTATCGATCTCGCCGCGGTCCGACAACTGCTGGAGCGCACGGACAACAATTGACTCGGCATCGATGTGGAAGTAGCGGCGAGCCGCAGGACGAGTATCGGCGAAACCGAAATTATCGCCACCCAACGTCGTGTAGTCGCCTGGCACAAAACGGCGGATCATATCCGGCACATGGTGCTGATAGTCGCTGACCGCGAGGAACGGACCGTCCGCGCCCTGGAGCTTCTCGGTCACGTAAGGAACCGGAGCATCGGACTCAGGGTGCAGGAAGCGTTGCTTCTCAGCACGCAGGCCGTCGCGACGCAACTCCGACCACGAGGTCACGGACCACAGATCAGCGTTGACACCCCAGTCCTCAGCGAGCAACTCCTGTGCCTTGAAGATCCATGGAACGGCAACACCGGAAGCGAGCAGCTGAACCGTTGGGCCGTCAGCCTCACCCTTAGACACCTGATGGATACCCTTCAAGATGCCTTCAACATCGACGTCATCAGGTTCTGCCGGCTGCTTGATCGGCTCGTTGTAGACCGTGAGGTAGTAGATCACGTTCGGATCTGGGTGCTCGCCGCCGTACATGCGTTCAAGCCCGTCACGGACGATGTGACCGATCTCGTAGCCATAGGCAGGGTCATAGGAGACAACACCCGGGTTGGTCGCAGCCAAGATGAGCGAATGACCATCCATGTGCTGGGTGCCCTCACCGGTGAGGGTCGTCAGACCAGCGGTCGCTCCGATCATGAAGCCACGTGCCAGTTGGTCAGCGGCAGCCCAAATGCTGTCACCAGTGCGCTGGAAACCGAACATCGAGTAGAAAATGTAGACCGGGATCATCGGTTCTTGATGCGTCGAATACGACGAACCTGCCGCAGTTAGTGCCGCAACGGAACCGGCTTCGTTGATGCCGGTGTGCAGAATGACACCCTGCGGGGATTCCTTGTACGCAAGCATCAGATCGCGGTCCACCGAAACGTAGTTCTGACCCTGCGGGTTGTAGATCTTCGCGGTAGGGAAGAAGGAGTCCATACCGAAGGTGCGTGCCTCGTCCGGAATGATCGGCACGATGCGGTGGCCGAATTCCTTGTCACGCATCAGATCGCGCAACAGACGCACGAACGCCATCGTGGTTGCGGCTTCCTGACGGCCAGAACCACGCTTTGCGCCGCGGTATGCGGTCTTATCCGGTAGAGCGATCGCGGAAGTGCGTTCGCGGCGTTCCGGCACGAAACCACCGAGCGCCTGGCGGCGGGTGATCATGTAACGGATCGCTTCATCGTCCATGCCCGGGTGGTAGTACGGCGGGCGCGCCGGATCCTTCTCAAGTTCTTCATCCGAGATCGGGATACGCAGGTGATCGCGGAAATCCTTGAGGTCTTGCAGGGTGAGCTTCTTCATCTGGTGGGTCGCGTTGCGGCCCTCGAAGTGGGTGCCGAGGCCGTAACCCTTGACTGTCTGGGCGAGGATCACGGTTGGCTGGCCCTTATGCTCAGTAGCGGCCTTATAAGCCGCATAGACCTTGTTGTAGTCGTGGCCGCCGCGCTTGAGCTGCCAGATTTCCTGGTCGCTCATGTCTTCGACCATCGCCTTGGTCTGTGGGGACTTACCAAAGAAGTGCTCACGCACGAAAGCACCGGACTCAGCCTTGTAGGTCTGGTAGTCGCCGTCTGGTGTTTCGTTCATGATGTTCACGAGCGAACCATCGTGGTCCTTCTCCAGCAGGGCATCCCATTCACGGCCCCACACAACCTTGATGACGTTCCAGCCGGCGCCACGGAAGTAGGCTTCAAGTTCCTGCATGATCTTGCCGTTACCGCGGACCGGGCCGTCGAGGCGCTGCAGGTTGCAGTTGATGACGAAGGTCAGGTTGTCGAGGCCTTCGTTGGCGGCGTGCTGCAGGAATCCGCGCGATTCTGGCTCGTCCATTTCGCCATCGCCAAGGAATGCCCAAACGTGTTGCTGGGAGGTGTCCTTGATGCCGCGGTTGTGCAGGTAGCGGTTGAACTGTGCCTGGTAGATAGCGTTCGCTGGGCCAAGACCCATCGAAACGGTCGGGAACTGCCAGAAGTCAGGCATCATGCGCGGGTGCGGGTAGGACGGCAAACCGTTTGGTGCCTTCGACTTCTCCTGACGGAAGGAATCCAGCTGCTCGTCAGTGAGGCGTCCTTCGAGGAAGGCGCGCGCATACATACCGGGGGAAGCGTGGCCTTGGAAGAAGATCTGGTCGCCGCCACCATCGTGGCCCGGGCCGCGGAAGAAGTGGTTGAAACCGACCTCATAGAGGGTCGCGGCACCTGCATAGGTGGAGATGTGGCCACCTACGGACAAGCCTGGCGCTTGTGCACGGTGGACCATGACTGCTGCGTTCCAGCGGATCCAACGGCGGTAGGCACGCTCAAGTTCTTCAGTACCCGGGAATTCTGGTTCTTGGTCCACCGGGATCGTGTTGACGTAGTCGGTGGTGGTGACCATCGGCACGGCAACGGACTTGGCGCCGGCGCGCTGCAGGAGGGAACGCACAATGTATTCGGCGCGTTCGGTCCCGTGTGCTTCAACGAGCCCGTCGAATGACTCGAGCCATTCTTTGGTTTCTTCTGGGTCGGTGTCAGACAGATGTTTCACCAATCCGCTACGGATGTCGGTGATGTGATGGTCCTGTTGAGCCAAGGCCGTTCCCTTTCTAGTGCTGACAGTTCTGGTTCTTGTTCCTTCACCGTTTTCAACGGTTGAGTGAACTCTCTTCTTCCCATCGTAGTCCGGTGGGCAAGCCGTTTTGGCGCGTTCAGTTGTTTTGCGCGCTGAAAACGTGTTTTCTAGGACGTGTACCCCGAACGGGGGAGTGTTTTCGTTGTTCTATTGAAAAGGATTTGAAACGTGAGCGTTCGGACGGCGCCGTATGAGGGTGCTGCTCAGCGGATGGGGATCTCTGGGGATCACCTTGTTCAAGAGCTCGGTTATGACGAGGATGTCGATTTTGAGCTGCGTGAGGTGATCGAGGAGGTCACTGGCGAGCCGATTCTGGACGAGGACGAGCATGAGGTTGTCGACGCCGTGTTGTTGTGGTGGCGCGACGGCGACGGTGACCTTGTCGATGCGATGGTTGATGCCCTCACGGACCTTGATGACGGCGGTGTTGTGTGGCTTTTGACCCCGAAGCTGGGGGAGGAGGGCCATGTTTCCGCTGTTGAGATTCAGGAGGCAGCCCCGACGGCAGGGCTTCATAGGACGAGTGCCGTTGATGTGTCTGAGTTGTGGTCTGCTGTGTGTTTGCAGCAGCGGAAGCGCAACTGAATGCCTGTGAATCCTACCGGGGCGGCGCCAGGGTTGGCAGCTGTCTCGGTTCCCGTGGTGAACCAACACGGCGAGGAGGTTGTGCTTTCTGAGCGTGTTGGGCAGATCACGGTTTTGAGTTTTTTCCCGTTGAGTTTCACCCCGGTGTGCCATTCGGAGCTGAGTATGCTCGCGCAGGTCTCGCCTGAATGGACTGCCGCTGGAGTGTATGTGGCGGCGTGTTCGGTGGATTCACGCTATACGTTACGAACCGTGTCAGATCAGCTGGGTTTGGGCTTTGATGCGTTGAGCGACTTTTGGCCGCACGGCGCGCTCGCTCAGTCTTTGGATGCGTTCGATGCTGACCGCGGCCACGCTACGCGCACGGCTTTCGTTTGGGATGCTGCCGGCCGGATGACCGCCCGAATTGAAGCTGACCGCACAGCCAGCAGGCCTCTTGATGCGTATGTCGATGCGCTGCGCAAAGCGGGTGCATTCGTCTAGTCCAGCGCAGGCTCTTCGGTTCAGCCGGACATAGGGCTCAGAGACAACGCGCGAGCCCCACCACTGTGGCTGGTGGGGCTCGCGCTTTGGTGAGGGTGTGCCGTTGTGTGGTGGGGTTAGCGTGTTTGGCGGGGTTTGAAGA